>DASWRZ010000106.1:0-39355 GCA_036402935.1 Actinoplanes sp. | reverse complement strand
CTGTTGACCAGCACCGCCAGCAGCAGACGGCGCAGTTCGCCGGCCGAGAGGGCGGTCAGCGGGGTGTCCCACTGGTCGGGGCCGAACTGGTGGCCCTGCAGGAGTTTCTCGGCGTCGTCGACGTAGACCGGCACCCGCGAGCGGAAGAAGTCCATCATGGTCCGCCGGGTGCGCAGCCCGTCGTCGGTCTGCGGGAGCACGGCCGTGTCGTCACCGGCCAGCGCCCGCAGCAGGGTCGTCTTGCCGGCGCCGTTGCGGCCGGTGATCAGAATGCGGTCGCCGCGGCGGACGTCGAGGTCGACGCGGCCGAGCAGCGTGCGCTGGTCATAGGCGACGGTGAGGTCGCGGACCTTCAGGACCACCTCGCCGGGTTCGGCCTGATCGTCGGGGAACGCCAGGGTCAACGGCGGCCGGGTCCGGGGGCGGGCGATCCAGCGTACGGAAGCCATCTGCCGCTGCAGGCGGCGTTCCCGGACCTTGGCCTTGCGGGCCACCAGCCGCGCCACCCGGCGCAGATGCGGCGCCTCCGCCCCGGAACGCACCGTGTTCTCGACGCCGCGCGCCTGCTCCTTGGTGCGCTCGATGTCGGCCTCCCAGCGGCGGCGGTCCTTCTCCTGGGCCTCGTGGTCGAGCAACAGCTTGTGCCAGCGGCGCTGCTTCTCGGCCCGGAACTCGGTGTAGCCGCCACCCGGGTAGTCCTGCGGCCGGTCGTGGATGCCGTCGAGCTCGATGACGCGGGTGACGGTCGCGTCGAGGAACGCCCGGTCGTGGCTGACCGCGAGCACCCCGCCGGCATAGCCGGCGAGCCACTGCTGGAGCCAGGCCGCGCCCTCGGCGTCGAGGTGGTTGGTCGGCTCGTCGAGCAGCAGGATGTCGGGCGCGTCGAGCAGGGCGCGGGCCAGCATCAGGCGGGCCTGTTCGCCGCCGGAGACGTCGCGGACCGGGCGGTCGTCGTCGATGTGGTCGATGTCGAGGCGCTGGCGCACCTCGCTCAGCCGCGTGTCGGCGGTCCAGCCTTCCAGAGCGGTCCAGCGCTCCTGCACGGCACCGTATTCGTCGAGGACGTCGCGGCCGTCGGCCAGGTCTTTCTCGAGCTCGCCGAGCCGTGCGGTCACGCACGCCAGCTCGCCGAGGCCACCGGCCAGGAAGCCGCCGACCGTGCCGTCGGGGTCGGGCATCTGCTGGGCGACGTGGGCGACCCGGGTGCCCGGGCCCCGGGCCACGGTGCCGCCGGCCGGTGGAAGCTCGCCGGCGAGCGTGCGCAGCAGCGTGGTCTTGCCGGCGCCGTTGGGGCCGACCACGCCGATCCGGTCGCCCGCGCCGAGGATCAGGTCGAGGCCTTCGAACAGCAGATCGCCGTCGTGGGCACAGCTGAGCCCAGAGATTTTGAGCGAGGCAGAGATTTTGAGCAAGGAGGTCTCCAAGGGCAGACGCCGACAGGGGTTTCACCTGAGGTCGGGGTCGCTATCACATGGAGAAAGGCACTCCTTCGTCGTGGGTCTCCCACCCTGCCCCGCCGTTCCCGCGCCCGCAACCGATTTAACCGATACCTCGGTTGAGGAGGCCGTGGAGGGCCGGCTGCGGCGCTACTACCGGCTGACCGACGCCGGCGCGGGGGTGCTGGCGAGCGAGATCGAGCGGCTGCGCCGCAATGCGGCGGCGGCCGAGGAACAACTGCGGCGGCGGCCCGGCGGGCTCGCCACCGGTTTCGCGTACGGGGTGTGAACCGCTCGGGCCCGCGTGACGTGTGGCTGTCAGTAGAGGCGCTCGCGACGGCGCCGGAGATCGGGGGCGGGGCCACCACGCAGGCGGGCGTGGCGGCCCCGAGTCGTCTTGACCGGCGCCCGCGGTCGGGTGGCGCTGGAGGGGTCGACGTGGTGCTGCGGAAGGCGATCCGGGCGGCGTACCTTGAACTGACGACGCCCCGGGCTTCGCGCGAACTCGCCGACCGGCGTTTCCGGTGAGGAAGGCATGGCCGTGGTTGCTCTGCGACTGATCGACGTCTGGCCGCCGAGCGGCCGTCGGGGTCGTCCATGGCTGGAAGACCCGGACGAGGACGCGTTCGCGCGGAGCGCCCGCAGCGTCTGCGAGCTGTATACCGAAGCGGTACGGCAGGCGGCCGTCCAGGCCCGCCATTCGGAACTTCGAATCTTTTGCCGCCATGACGGCAACCGTGGCGACGTCCTCGTGACGGTCCACCCGGAGATCCGCGAGGGATTCGAGATGGCGGTGGCGCTCCTGCCGGACGGGATCGCCCGGCTGACCGCGGCCGCCCGGGCCGGGCTGGTGCTGGAGGTGGTTCACGCCGCGGCGGCGCGGCTGGGGCAGGAGCGCGGCTGGGACGAGGCGGCCCTGGTGGCGGCCCGCGAACACGCTCTTGCCGCCGGGCTGCGGTACCGGTGGGAAGGCCCGGCGAAGACGAGCCCGGACCGGCGCCACACCGCCCACCCGATGTACGCCCTGTGCGACGACGGCTACGGCCGTGTCGTCGTTCAGGTCCGGCGACGAGAAGACGGCCAGGTGATCGCCGCCTCGGCACCCGCGCCGGCCCTCAGCACGTCCGCCGGTTTCGCCCGCAGCGCCCGCACCCTGCGCTGGCGGAGCAGGACCGTCGTCGAGCTTGTACCGTACGGCGGGCCGCGGAACGACGAGCGCGCACCGGTCGCCCTCGACCTGGGTCCGGGCCGGCTCGCCGAACTCGAGCTGAGTGAACACCACGACGTGCCGGCCGCCGTGACGGCCGTCCCCCGTGTGGTGGTGCGGACTCCGGCCGAGACGGGGCCCCGGATCGACGTCATCGGCGGCGGCCCCACCAACGACGTCCCCGGCGCTTACCTGACAACGTTGGACGACCTCCTGAACCAGCTGGAACAGCCCGCCTGGCAGGCATGGTGGTCGGCCGGCGGTGAGCAGGTTCTGGAGGTGCGGTACCACTTCGACGCCACGGCCGCCGGTCCCGCCGTCCGACGGCGCAAGGGCACGGTGCGGGCGGACATCCGCCGGCCCGTGTCGGCGTTCACCGCGCCGGAGGCGGCCGCCGGCCTGGCCCGTCAGGATGTCGAGGCGCTGCTCGCCGAGGTCCGTCGCCGCACCGGTCTCGGCGAACATCCGCCCCTGAGCTGAGGAGCCGCCGGGCGTACGGAACGAGGCCGCCCCGCGGTCAGCGTGACGGCCTCGGGAAGCGGCCGGGTCAGGCGGCCTTGCGGAAGCCCTGGGCGTCGGTGGCGCTCAGGCGGGTCGACATGGTGCTGCGGGCGGCGATCTGGGCGGCGTAGACCGCGCGGCGGCGGGCCACGCAGCCGTCCCGGCCGACCGAGGACTCCTGCTGCTCCATGTGCGTGGTCAGGCCGTCCTTGAGCAGGGCCAGGGCCTCGGTGCGCAGCTGCGACACCCGCGACTCGGTGACGCCCAGGGACGCGGCGACCTCCGACAGGGGGCGCTCCTGCAGGAACGAGGCCTCGACGACGTAGCGCAGGCGCTCGGGCAGGACGGCCACGGCGTCGTGCAGGTAGCCGATGCGCTCGCGGTGCAGCAGCATCTCCTCGGGGTTCAGGGTCGGCTCGGTGACCAGGTCGTCGGCGGTGCCGGCGGCGAAGCCCTGCAGGGACAGGACCGCGGCGCGCTGCACGTCGTCGTCGACGTTGCTCAGCTCGCTGACCGCGACACCGAGCAGCTGGGCCAGTTCCTGCGCGTTCGGGGTGCGGCCCAGTCGGGCGGTCAGCTCGGCCCGGGCGGTCTCGGCCCGGCGGGCGCGGGCCCGCACCGAGCGGCTCGCCCAGTCCATGCTGCGCAGCTCGTCGAGCAGCGCACCGCGCACCCGCATGGCGGCGAACCGGCCGAACGGGATGCCCCGCTCGTCGTCGAACGACTGCGCGGCCGTGACCAGGGCCGCGTAGCCGGCCGAGGCCAGGTCGTCGCGGTGCACGTGGGCCGGAACCTTGAAGAGCATCTCGCGGACCATGTGGCCGACGAGCGCCATGTTGTCGCGGATCAGAGTTTCCTGGGCCCGGGTGACGGTCTTCGTGGCTGCGCTCATGGTCGGTTCCCCCCTGTGGTGGTCGCCGTGACGGCTGACCGGCTGACGGGGAGAACTCTTCGGGGCGGCGGGTGCAGAAAACGGTCACCTACGGTTGCCGCTTGGTTGCACCGCGCGACTTCTGCTCAAGTTCGAGGATCACCTAAATACCCGAAAGGGCCGCCGCGTGGCGTCCCTTTCGGCAAACAGACAGCTCAGGCCAAAAGCCACCCGTTGTCGACGGCAAGGCGAACGGCCTCGGCACGGGTGCGGGCACCGGTCTTGCCGATCGCCGAGGACAGGTGGTTGCGGACCGTGCCCTCGGAGAGGTGCAGGTCGCGGGCTATGTCGGCGACGGTTCCGCCGTCGCGGGCCGAACGCAGCACGTCGGTCTCGCGTTCGGTCAGCGGCGAGTCGCCCTGGGCCAGCGACTGCGCGGCCAGGGCCGGATCGACGACGCGCAGTCCCTCGTGCACCCGGCGTACGGCGTCGGCCAGCTGGCGGGCCGGGGTGTCCTTGACGATGAACCCGCTCGCCCCGGCCGCCATCGCCTGCCGCAGGTAGCCGGCCCGGCCGAATGTGGTCACCATCAGCACCCGGCACTGCGGCAACACCCGGTGCAGCTCGCGGGCCGCGGCCACGCCGTCCATGCCCGGCATCTCGACGTCGAGCAGGGCCACGTCGACGTCGTGGGCGCGGGCCGCCTCGGCGACCTCGTCGCCCCGGCCGACCTCGGCCACGACCTTCAGGTCGGGCTCCATGTCGAGCAGGGCCGCCATCGCACCGCGCACCAGGGCCTGGTCGTCGGCGAGCAGTAACTTGATCATGAGGGGACCTCCACGCGTACCCGGAAGCCGGGCTGGTTCTCGCGGCAGCCCACCGTCAGGTGGGCGCCCAGGGCCTCCGCGCGCCGGCGCAGGCCCTTGAGGCCCTGGCCGTCGGCGGTGACGACACCGCCCCCCACGCCGTCGTCGACGATCTCCACGCTCCCCGCGCCCAGCTTGACCTGGGCGTGGGTGGCCTTGCTGTGCCGGACGATGTTGGTGACCGCCTCCCGGATCGTCCAGGCGAACAGTTCCCGGTTGCGCGACGGCACCTCGTCGGCCGCGCCCGGCAGGTCGGCCTCGACGTTCGCCGCGGCCAGGGCCTCGCGGGCCGCGGCGATCTCGCCCGGCAGCGAGATGCCGCGCACCCCCATGGCGGTGGCCCGCACGTCCGACAGCGCGTCGCGGGCGAGCGCCTCCAGGTCGGCGAGCTCCTTGCGGGCCCGCTCGAGGTCGACGTCGAGCAGCCGCTGGGCCAGCTCGGCCTTCACGGTCACCACGGTCAGCGAGTGGCCGAGGATGTCGTGCAGGTCGGAGGCGATGCGGGCCCGCTCGTTCTGCACGGCCAGGTCGGCGATCTCCTGCTGGGCCGCGCCGAGGCGGTGCTGCCGCTCGCCGGCCAGCCGGATGCCCCAGGTGGCCAGCGAACCGAGCAGCACGGCCAGGCCGTAGCCCTTGTCCTGCCAGCCCGGCACCGCACTGGCCAGCAGTTCGGCGAGCGTGCACAGCGCGGCGGCCAGGGTGATGGCGGAGCGCATCGGCAGCCCGACCATGCCGAACGCCGCGATGTAGACCAGGCAGCTCAGCGCGTGGTAGCCGGCACCCGGGATCTGCAGGCCGAACAGGGCCAGCATGATCAGGACCCCGATCGTGGCCCGCCGGGCGAAACCCGACGGCGCGACCCCGAGCCGGAGCCGCCGGGTGAGCCGGACCAGGACGAGGTAGGTGACGGCGAACGCCGCTACCGCGGCCAGGCCGAGGTAGCGGGTCCACTCGTTCGTGTCGTGCCACAGGGTGACGACGGTGTCGCTGAGGTAGAACAGCCAGACGGCGGCGAACATCCAGCCGTACTTGAAGGCCCGGTTGGACGGCTGTCCGTCGTCGGTGGTGCTCATGTCCGTGACGTTACCGGCCGGTCAGACACGAGCGGTGTCGCGGCGGAACCGCCACATCGCGCCGACCGAGAAGATGCCGGTCCAGACCACCACGTTCAGGATGGCGACCCACAGGCTGCCGTCGTGGGTCAGCGGGTAGCGGGCCAGTTCGCCCACCCCGTACACCGGGGTGAACTTGGCGATCGTGGCGAACACGTGGCCCAGCTGGTCGACCGGCACGAACAGGCCGCCGGCGAACGACAGCACCGCGAGCACCGGGCCGAGGATCTGCATGACGTTCTCGCTCGGCAGCAGGTAGCCCATGAACAGGCCGAACGCGGCGAACACCAGGGCGCAGACCCAGGCCAGCGGGATGCACTCGAGCCACGCGTGCATCGGCAGCTTGGCGCCCGAGAAGGCGCCGACGACCGTGGTCACGATGACCGACGCCGCCCCGATGATCATCGCCAGGACCAGCTTGATCGCAACGTACGCGATCGGCTTGAGCGGCGTGAGCCGCAGCTGGCGGCTCCAGCCGGCGGCCCGCTCGACCGAGACCATCGCCCCGCCGCTGGTGGTCGACAGCATCGCCCCGTAGACCGCCATGCTGATCAGGATGTAGCCGGTGACGTTGCCGCCCTGCCCGACCGACTCGTTGCGCGACGAGCTGTTGGTGCCGAAGAGCAGGAAGAACACGGCCGGCATGATGAACGTGAAGACGACCGTACGGCGGTTGCGCAGCATGCGGCGCAACTCCAGCTTGATCATGCCGAGGTTGAAGCCGCCGAACTTCGGCAGGCTACGGGCGGCCGGCATCACGGCTGCGGTGCTCATCGGGGGCCCTCCGGGGCGTCGTCGGCGGTCAGGGCCAGGAAGGCCTCTTCGAGGTTGCGCGAGGTGATCTCCAGGTCGCGCGCCGGGGTCTGGTTGAGCAGGTAGCGGGCCAGGTCGTCGGTCTCGCGCGCGTGCAGGAAGACCGAGTCGCCGCGGATCTCGACGCGCTCCACGCCGGGCAGCGCGGCCAGCTCGCTCTCGGTCGCGCCGGGCAGGGTGGCCCGCACCGTGCGGCCGCTGGCCATGGCCTTGACCTCGGCCGAGGTGCCGTCCGCGACGATCCTGCCGCGGCGGACGAAGACCACCCGGTCCGCGTACGCGTCGGCTTCCTCCAGGTAGTGCGTGGCGAAGATGACCGTACGGCCGCCCCGCGCGTCGTCGCGGATCGCCGACCAGAACTCGTGCCGGCCGTTGACGTCCATGCCGGTCGTCGGCTCGTCGAGGATCAGCAGCTCCGGGTCGGGAACCAGCGCCATCGCGAACCGCAGCCGCTGCTGCTGGCCGCCCGAGCACTTGCCGACCCGGCGGTCGCCGATGTCGGCGATGCCGGCCCGCCGCAGCGCCTCCCCGGCCGAGCTCTGCGGGCGGCCGAACAGCACCGCGGTCAGCTTGACGGTCTCCTCGACCGTGTAGTCCTTGAGCAGCCCCCCGGTCTGCATGACCGCGGAGACCAGGCCCAGCGCGACCGCGTCGTGCGGCGGCCGGCCGTACACCTGCGCCGAGCCTTCGGTCGGACGGGACAGGCCGAGCAGCATGTCGACGGTAGTGGTCTTGCCGGCACCGTTCGGGCCGAGCAACGCGACGACCTCTCCGGGGCGGATGCGGAGGCTTATGCCGTCGACGGCGGTCACTGCGCCGAAGCGCTTGACGACACCGTCGAGGTCGACGGCCAGCTCGTTGGAGCCGCGGGCCGCGAGGTTCGGTTGGGCGGTGAGGGTCATGCGACCATCCTGGCGTCGCCCGGTTGCCGGACCGCGGGCGGCGTGTCATCTGTCCGGCATGACATCCGTCAGGGGTTGCCACCCGGTGCTGCGACCACGCCCGCCCGCGCCGACCACGACATCGGCGGGAATCAGTCCCCGGCCGGTTCGGATGCCGCGGCCGCGACCACCTGGTCGGTGGCCGCCTTGGTGAGGCCCAGGCCGGCCAGCACACCGCCGTCGGGCTCCTCCTCCAGCAGCGCGAGCAGCATGTGCCCGGTGCCGACCCGCTCGTGCCCGAGCCGCAGCGCCTCCCGGAAGGTCAGCTCCAGGGCCTTACGGGAACGGGCGTCGAAGGGGGTCAGCGTCGGGATCTCGCCCTCGGCCGCCGGCAGGCCGGCGGTCAGCACCCGCCGGGCGACGTCGCGGTCGACACCCTGAGCGGCGAACGCCTGGAGAGCCACGCCCTGCGGCACATCGAGTACGCCGAGTGCCAGGTGCTCCGGGTGGATCTCGGGGTGGCCGGACTCCTTCGCCGCGTTCATCGACGCCACGATCGCACTGCGGGCGGGCACGGTGTACCGCTTGAAGCCCTGTGACGGGTCGGGCTCGTCCTTGGGCACGAACCGCTTCTGGGCCGCCTGCTTGCTCACCCCCATGCTGCGGCCGATGTCGGTCCACGACGCGCCCGAGCGGCGGGCCTGGTCCACGAAGTGCCCGATCAGGTGGTCGGACAGCTCGCCCAGGTGGTCGGCGAGCATGACCGCGTGCGACAGCCGGGACAGGGCGTCGTCCTCGTGGGTGGTGATGGTGGCGATGAGGTCGTCCAGCCGGACGGGAGGCTTGATCTGCGTCATGCCGTCAACCTTAGGTTGACGCTTACCAAGAAGTCAACACGCGGTTGACGGCCTGTCAGCCGAGGTCCGAGAAGGGCGGGACGCCAGGCCGGTGAAGTCACGATCGCTCCCGGGCTCCGGCGCGGCGCTGGACGCGCAGCAGGTATTCCTTGCGGTCGAGGGGGTTGGCGTCGGTCCTCGGCCGGGACGGGGCCGGCCCGTGGACCGGCTCGTAATGGTCGAAGGCGTTCTCCAGGACGCCCTCGCCGCGGGTCAGGCCGGGCAGCGCCCGCACCAGGTCGTGCACGCGGGCGGCCGGTATCTCGCCGCTGATCCCGGCGTCGGTCGTGGCCAGCGGCACCGCCCGCAGCCTGGCCAGCACGGGCAGCACGACAGGGATCGTGTCCGGCGGCACGAGAGCGGTGAACGCGTGGATCGGCTCGAGCACGGTCGTGCCGGCCCGGCGCAGCGCCTCGGTCAGCACCAGCGGGGTCAGGTTGCGGAAGTCGCCCGCGGTCGAGGACATGCTCTTGTCGAAGACCGCGTGGGCGTGGCTCTGCCGGGCCGAGTAGCCGGCGTGGGTCATGGTGACGGTGCAGTCCGGGACCGGCCAGCCGTGCAGGCCCTGGGTCAGCGTCTCCACGACCGTCTCCTCGACCGCTTTGAAGAACGCGGGCGGCATCGAACCCGGCTCGACCGCGAGGCCGAAGCGGACGCCGCTGCCGGGCGGGGCCGGCTCGACCCGCAGCCCGACGGTGGCCAGGAACGGGTTGGGCGCGACCTTGTTCAGCTCGTACGCCTGCCCGCAGCCGGCCGGCCGCTCGATGCACAGCGTCGTGGTCGCCTCGAACGACACCGCCAGGCCGTACTCGGCGGCCAGGGTCGCCTCGATGACCTCCTTCTGCACCTCGCCGTAGAGCGAGACGACGTCCTCGCCCCGCAGGTTGATCAGCGGATCCTGCTCGGCCAGTTCGGCGAGGGCCGCGTGCAGGGCGCCCCGGTCCGACCGGCGGCCCGGCACGACCGTGGTCTCCAGCGAGGGCGGCGCGAACCGCGCCCGGGTCGCGGCGGGATCGCGTACGCCCAACGGGTCTCCGATCTTGATCCTGGAGAGGCCGCGCAGCAGGCCGATCTCCCCCGCCCGCAGCGACCCCGCCGGGTGGACGCCGCCGCCCGCGAAGCGCTCGATCCCGGTGATCTTGTCGGGCCCGACCGCATCGCGGATGTGCACCGTGCCGGCGAACATGCGCAGGTAGGCCCGCTTCTCTCCGGCCGGGCCGCGATCGATCTTGAAGATCGTGCCGCTCGGCTCCCCGTGCGGATCAGCCGGGGCGCGCGGCAGCAGCGTCGTGATCCCGTTGATCAGGTCGTCGACGCCCGCACCGGTGATCGCCGAACCGAAGTAGACCGGGTGCGTGTCCCCGCGCGCGTAGGGCGCGGGCAGCGGCCGCCCGTCGACGAAGGCGGCCAGCACGGCATCGTCGTGGTCGGCCAGGCGCAGCATGTCGGGCGCGGGCGACACCGTCGCCGCCTTGCTCCCGGCGCCGGCGACACGAGACATCGGGATGATCCGCGGGCCGAGCCGGGCGGCGATCTCGTCACGGAGACCGGCCACCCGGGCCCCGGCCCGGTCGATCTTGTTGACGAAGATCAGGGTGGGGATGGCCAGGCGGTGCAGGGTACGCAGCAGCACACGCGTCTGCGCCTGCACACCCTCGACCGCCGACACGACCAGCACGGCGCCGTCGAGCACCCCGAGAACCCGCTCCACCTCGGCGATGAAGTCGGGGTGCCCGGGCGTGTCGATCAGGTTGACGGTGGTTCCGCGCAGCGGGAACGAGACCACCGCGGACTTGATGGTGATGCCGCGGCGGCGCTCCAGGTCGAGCGAGTCGGTCATGGTGCTGCCGTCGTCGACCCGGCCGATCGTGCCGATGACGCCCGCGCTGAACAGCAGGCGCTCGGTCAGCGAGGTCTTACCGGCGTCGACGTGCGCGAGAATTCCGAGATTGAGCGATGACAAGCGGAACGGTCCTGTCCGTGAGCGGGATGAATGCCGGGTTGGACATGGACGCAGCTCGCATTTCCCGCTCTTTCCGCTCGACTTGGCCTACCGGTTCACCTCATCAGCTCTCCGACCGGCCGGGCAACCGATTTAGTTCGCGACGCCCTCGTTCAGGAACTCGTGCACGCCGCGCAGCCGCACCGTCAGCAGGGCGCGAGCCCGATCGCAGTCGAGCCGCACGTCCTTCGCGAGGTTCAGCCCGGCTTCAGCGATCGTCGACGAGGGCAGCGCGGCCGGGTCGAAGCCGTCCCGTGCGGCCACCAGCACGCCCAGGTCGTAGCGGCTGATCGCGTCCGGGCCGGCCACGTTCAGCACGCCCCGATAATCCGTCCGCGCGACTTCCAGCAGCGCGTCGGCCAGGTCGTCGACGTGGACCGGCACCCGGACCATGTCGGTGAACAGCGCACCCCGGGCCCGGCCGGCGGCCAGATCGTGGGTCAGGCGCTCGTGCTGCCCGGTGCCGTGTCCGAGGATCATCGACGTACGGATCAGAGCCGCACGCGGGTCGATCGCCGCGACCGCCGTCTCGGCCGCGGCCTTGGCCGCGCCGTAGCGGTAGATCGGATCGGGCAGCGCCGACTCGTCGTAGTGAACCTGCTGGCCGGAGAACACCGCGTCGGTCGACACGTGCACGAGGCGGGCGTTGACCGCGGCGGCCGCGAGCGCGACATGCGCCGCCCCGTCGGCCATCGTCCGCCAGTCGTCGCGCCCGGCCGCGGTGTGGATCACCACGTCCGGGCGGAGCCGCGCGAGCAGATCGCGGACCGCTTCGCGGTCCCGGACATCGAGCGGTTCCGCCGCCGGCGCGGGGTTGCTGAAGTACGTGCCGGTGACGTCCCAGCCCGCCGCGACCGCTCGCGCGGACAGGGTCGCGCCGAGGTGCCCGGTCGCGCCGGTGATCAGTACGGTGCTCATGCTCCGCATGATCTCATTGCCCCGGTGCGGCGCCGGCCGGGCGACCGACTGCGGTCGGTCACCACACCCGCAGGCGGCTCCGCCCCGGGGCCAGGCCGGCGATCGGACCCGCCGCCGCCTGCGCGTCGCGCGGGCGCACCGCCCCGGTCAGGTCCACGTCGATGACCGCCGGGGAGCCGTCGCGCTCCTCGAAGTCGGCGTCGGCGAAGCGGACCGGGGGCAGGTCGGCGCCGGTCACCACGGCGTGAGCGGCCCGGGCGAACGTCTGCGGCAGGTCGGTCACCAGGTAGACCTCGTCGCCCTCGTCGACGATCCGCGCCGTCGCCGCGTCCAGCAGCACCGGGTCGGACTCGCCCTCGAAGGGGCGGGCGCCGCCGGCGTAGACGTTCCGCACGGCGTACACGGCCTGCAGGCGCCCCTCGAAGCGCTGGTGATCCCCTTCGGCCGCGGCCGCCCCGCTCTGATAGGCCTCGAAAGAGGCCGGGTAGCCGTCATAGGCGGCGGTGCCGGCGAAGGCCGGCGACGTCACCTCAGGGCTGGTTCTCTGGTACGCCGACGCCGGATCCCCGCCGATGAAGACGTTCCCGCGGTAGCGGTCGTCGCCCCCGACGATGTTGGCGTAACCGGCGACCTGGGTGCTGTGCGGGCGATGGTACGGCGTCGGCCGGTCGAGGACCTGCTGCAGCCACAGCGTGCCCAGCACCAGGTTGTCGACGAACGCGCCGCCCTGGCTGAACAGCTCGATCGACGCCGGCGAGGCCAGAACGTTGTGCTCGACCAGGTACGGGCCGTGGCTGACCTCGATGAACAGGTCACGGCTGTTGTGGTGGTAGAGGTTGCGGGAGACCCGCGTGCCCTGGGTCTGCCAGTCCAGCCAGGTGCCCAGCGAGCAGTCGTGGATGCGGTTGTGGCGGATCGTCACGGCGGTCTCGGTGTTGGGGTCGGCGCCCTGGAAGTTGGCCCAGATCGTCGTGGTTTCGAGGTCGACCGAGGCGAACCAGACGAGCTTGGTCTGCGGGATATTGCGGACCGGGTCGCAGACGCCGGTCCAGTCGTCGGTCATCGTCGACCTCTCCGGCGGGTCGTCGACGTCGGCCCGCGACACGACCTCGTAGAAGCTCAGGCCGTCGAGGTAGACCTCGCCGAGGTGCTTGTGCGGCGCGCCGTCGGCATAGACGATCCAGTCGCCTCCGACCTCCTCGGCGTACGGGTTGAAGTCACCGAACACCGTGTTGTCCACGGCGGCCTTCCAGACCGTGCCGCCGTCGTTGACCCAGTCGGTGATCCGCTCCGAGCCCTTGATGACCACGTGCTCGCCCTCGGCGGCCTGGTAGGTGATCCGGCGGCTGTCACTCCTCATGTGCCCTCACGCGCCGCGGCCCTGGCGTGCGAAGCGTGGGACGACGACTTCTTCTGCTGACGCTCGGGGCGCCCGGGCGACCCTCGCCGCGGCGACCACGCTGCTCGGCCGGGCCGCCCGGCCCGTGCTGACGTCGCGTCAGACGTCGTCGTCGGTGGCGGGATATCCGGGGTCGCCCGGCACCAGATCCTCGTCGTCGTCACTCGGCGCCGGGTAGCGGGCGCGGATCTCGCGCATCGCGTCGAGGTTTCCGGCCGCCGCCTCCGGGGCCGAAAGGCGGTACCGCAGGAACAGGAGGTCCTCGTCGTCCGTCACCCGGTCGATCAGGCTCCGTGCGAGCTCGCGCGAGCGCGGGTCGTTCCACATGTACAGGTGGACCAGCTCGACCTGGGCGCGCAGCGTCCGCGGATCGTCCGGGCCGAACGCGCGCACATGCTCCGCGGCGATCTGCTCGACGACCCGGACCTCGTCGTCGCAAAGCCGCGCGTACGCCCGGCGAGCCACCACGGTCTCCGGGTCCAGCGGTCCCAGCCGCTCGCTCCGCTCCTCTCGGAGCCGGGCCCACGCCTCGACCGTCCGCTCGCGCAGCCGCTCGGCCTCCGGCGGCTCTTCGAGGCCGGCGACCCGGCCCCGGGCTTCCGAGGTCTCCGGATGCTCCCACCCGAGCCGCTGCTCCCGCTCGGCCAGCACCTGCCGCCAGCCCGCGAGCAGCCGATCGCGCAGCTCGCCCCGGCCCGCGTCCAACCGCCGCAGCGACTCCAGCGTGTCCGGATGCCCGAGCCCCAGCACCCGCTCCTGGGCGGCCGCGACCTCCGCCAGCTCCGCCGGGCGCTCCGCCACCATCCGGTGCCGGAGCCGCAACGTCTCCGGGTGGTCCGGGCCGAGGGTCCGCCGGCGTTTTTCGTACGCCGCCCGCAGCTCGGCGGCCGCGAGCGCTTCCCACCGCGCCGAGTCGGGGTCGTCGTAGTCGTTGTCCTGATAGAGCTCGACGAGTTGCAGCCGGGCCCCGACCGTGTCGGTCTGCGGGTCGGCGATGACTGCCTTGAGTTGCCGGATCCGGGCCAGGCGACTGCGCTTCACGGCCCGACACGATAGCGCAGCCGCGAAACCGTGCCCTGCCCCTATTACCCGTCAGCCTGCGCGAAGCCGGCCTTACCGTGCCCTGCCGCTATGACCCGTGAGCCGCTATGACCCGTCAGGCTGCGCGAAGCCGGCCTCGCCGCCGTCGGAGAGCACCTCGACCCCGGGCAGCATCGAGGAACGCAGCGTCCACAGCCAGAGGGCGGCGTCCACCGCGGCGTGCGGGTCGTCGACCGCGAACCCGTCCGGATTCTCCCAGCCGGCATCGACCGCGGCCCCGATCAGCCGCGCAGCGTCCGTGACGGCCAGCCGCGCCCGCCGCGACAGCTCGACAACGGTCGGCCCGGCGGGAGCCGGCGAGGCGATCCCGGTGTGTTCGACGGTCACGGGTCCATGAAAGCCCTGATCGGTCAGGCCCGTGGCCATTTCGAGGATCTCCTGTTGTCGTCTCGGACGGTGCGGCCGGTTGTCGAGGAAGGCGGCTGTTCATCGGCGCAGTCCGCAGGTCTCGCCGCGCGGCTGTTCATCGGCGCGGTCCGCCCCCGGCAAGGCGGGTCACAGTCGGATCAGGTCGGCGACCTCCTCGGGCAGGCCGGGTGAAGTCATGACATGGCCCATCCCGGGCACGACGTGCAGTACCGCGCCCGGAATCGCGGCGGCCAGTGCCTCGCCGTGACCGAGCGGATAGACCGGGTCCTGGTCGCCGTGCACGATCGAGGTCGGCGCGGTGATCGACGACAGCGGGGCGAGCAGGTCAGGGGCGTCCATCCACGCGGCCCGGTTATGGTTGGCCGCGGCCGCGGGGTCGGTGGCCCGCGACAGCGCCAGCTCGAGCATCGCCCGGGCCGCCGCTTCGTCGAACGGCCGAACCGGCCCGTTGAAGACCCGGAACAAGGCCACGTCGGACTCCACACCCGGCGGCAGCCCGCGGGCCCGATGCGCGAGAAACGCCGGCGACGGCGGCGGCAGATCATCCGGGTCGGCCGGCTCCCCGGCCATCGCCCGCGCCCATGCCGGCCTCGGATCATGACCCATCGGCGAGCTGGACATCACCGTCAAGGACCGGACCCGGTCCGGCGCGTGCACACCGAGCCACTGCGCGATCATGCCGCCCAGGGAAGTCCCGGCCACGTGAGCGGAACCCAGTCCATAACCGTCCAGCACAGCCAGGCAGTCGCGAGCCATGTCCCCGATCGTGTACGGATGGACATCGAAGTCGACGACGCTGGACCGACCGGTGTCCCGATGATCGAACCGGATCACCTGAACCCCGCGCTCAACAAGCCGGCCAACCAGCTCATCGGGACAAGACACACCCTGAGCGGCCGAGCCCATGACCATCAAAACAGCCGGAAGCCCCGGATCCCCGGCCCGCTCAGTCCAAATCCGCAGCGGCCCGGAGGCCACCAATCGCTCGTGCGCGTCCAACATGGCGGCACGGTACCGGCTACCTGATACCGAACGCCGACATTTAACGACCGCCCGGCCGAGGTCCGGTCGTGTCTCAGCAAGGGCTTGCTGCTGTCCGGTCCGGGTGAAACTGACAAGTTGAGCCCTCGACACCGACGTGACCACCGCAGGACGCCGACCAATACAAGCCGGGATAGTTCCGTTGCCCCTGGTAAGACGGAAACGACCGCACCGGAAGCACCTTCTCGAACGCCACCCCGACGCATCGGCAAACAGCCGGCGTACCTCTCCCTCGTCAGGATCGACGGATCCGACTTCGCACTGTGAAGCAGCTGCCATGACCATGCTCAACCGGGCTCTGGGGACACCGGTTCGCGTAAGGCGTCCGCCAACAGCTCGTAGGTCTCCTGCACCGCCCCCACCGCGCTCGGCACCACCACCGTCTCTGGGCGCTGACGTACGACCTCCATCAGGTTGTCGTACATGGCTGCAAGCACGACATGCCCGCCGCCCAGCTCGATGAGATGGTGGTGGTGGCGAATCCACGGGTCATCGCTTTCCTGAGCGCGGCGGTCGAACCGCGCGATCGCTGCTTCCCGGTCGTCGAGCAGGACGACTTCACGGAAGCCCGCCCCGTGCTGGTGCGCGAGCTTCTCAAGCTCGATGATCTCGTCGACCTTGGCGTGGTACTGGGGAAGGACGACATCGCGCCCGCCCTCCAGGTGGGTTTTCGCCATGGCCCGGACCAGGGACCACACGACCGGCCACGTGTCGGTTTCCTCGTCGCGCCACCCGCCCACCAGGCGGTGCAGGGCATCGACATCAAGATTCAAAGTGCCGGGATTCCGGTCTGCGTAGAGCGCCGACAGGGTGGACTTGCCGATGCCCGGCGGGCCGTTCAGATGGATGAGCCGCGCCATCCCGTCACCTCCATCGATCGCAATGCCACCAACCGGCTCTTCCAGTCGCGCGGCGGACCACATTGGGAGCCGCGTTCATCAGCTCACAACGACGATCGTTTATCAGGTTCATCGGACCTTTGTCAGACCGACGGTCCGGCGTGTCAGTTGCATCGGGAGATATCAGCTTCCCTGGGACCCGGACAGCTGCTACGGCCTCGATTCGTCCCGGCAGACGACGGCGATACAACATAGCAGTCATTATGGTGTGTTCCGCTTCACCATGCTCGACCATTATGGGATTGCCGTTATTAGTAATCCAATAATCCAATCAGGCTGAGAGCGTCTCGACAGCAAGTGAAATGCCCCCCGTCGGCGACACGCCGAGCTGGAGTGCCGCTGCGGCGCCGGTGCCGGATTACCGGGCCGGTAGTTGTCTCCTAGGGTGTCGGCCATGGCCCTTGACGCCCATCGCCTGTCCTTCGGCGCCGCCGCCGCAGACTACGACCGGGCTCGGCCGACCTACCCGGTGGCCGCGTTGAGCTGGGCATTGGCCCCGTCGGGCAGCGGGCGGCTGCGGGTCGTGGATCTGGGCGCGGGTACGGGGCTGCTGAGCCGGGTGGTGGCCGCCGCGGGCCATGAGGTCATTCCCGTCGAGCCTGATCCGGACATGCGGGCGCAGCTCGACGCCGTCACGCCGGGCGTCCGCGCGCTCGACGGGTCCGCCGAGGCCATCCCGGTGCCCGATGCCAGCGTGGATGCGGTGCTCGCGGGGACGGCCTACCACTGGTTCGATCCGGAGTTGGCTCACCCGGAGATGGCCAGGGTGCTGCGGCCCGGCGGTGTGTTGGCCGCGATCTGGAACGACCGGGACAAGACCACGGCGTGGGTCGCGGAGCTGGCCCGGCTCATCGGGGTTCACCAGAGCGTGTCCGGCCGGCGCGCCGAACTGGACAGATCCCGCAGCTTCGGTCCACTTTTCGGCGACGTGACCAAGCAACAGTTCTCGCACGTCGTGCGGCAGAGTCCGCAAGGCATCGCCGACCTGGTCGCCTCCCGGTCCACCTATCTGACCGCGACGCCCGCCGCGCAGCGCCTGATCCTTGACCAGATCACCGAACTCTGCGCCACCCACCCGCAACTCGCCGGCCGGGACGCCTTCGACCTGCCCTATCTGACCACCGTCTACCGCGCGATCAGGGTTTGATTCTCGGTCCGGGTCCGGGCTGGTGAACCGCTCGCCATCCAACCGGTTAACAGCCTGGCGCACGCCGGCCACCCGGACTCCTTGGGGAAGGTGCGGGTGCAGTGGGCGGCCGACGCCGACGTCGCCTACGAGGCGTAGGTATTCGTCCCGATGGCGCGAGATCTCCCTGCGGTGACCGGCGCCCCGGAGGATGGGCGCGCCGCCGGCCGGTGAGCGTGTCGAGAATGGGACGGTGGCTCCGTCCCCGGGCGACAGGATGGCCCAGAGTTGAGGAGAGAACCGTGAAATACCTGCTGCTGAAGCACTACCGGGGCAATCCGGCGCCGGCCGGGGACGCGACGCCGATGGACCGGTGGGCGCCGGAGGAGGTCGACGCGCACGTGCAGTACATGGTGGACTTCGCGAAGCGGCTGGAGGAGACGGGCGAGTTCGTCGACAGCCAGGCGCTCTCGCCCGACGGTGCGTTCGTGCGGTCGGACGGTCCGGGGCGCCCGCCGGTGACCGACGGGCCGTTCGTGGAGACGAAGGACCTCATCGCCGGCTGGATGGTCATCGATGTGGAGTCGTGGGACCGGGCGGTGGAGCTGGCCGGGGAGTTGTCGGCCGCGCCCGGGGCCGGCGGCAAGCCGATCCACGAGTGGCTGGAGGTCCGGCCGTTCCTGACCGAGATGCCCAACGGAACCGAGTGAGCGCGTGAATCAGGAACTGCTGCGGGAACTCGTCCCCGCGGTGATCGGGGTCCTCGTCCGGCGCGGAGCGGATTTCGCGTCGGCCGAGGACGCCGTCCAGGAGGCGCTGATCCGGGCGCTCGAGACGTGGCCCGCCGAGCCGCCGCGCGACCCGAAGGCGTGGCTCGTCACCGCGGCGTGGCACAAGTTCGTCGACGCCGCCCGGTCGGAGGCGTCGCGGCGGGGACGGGAGGTCGCCGTCGACGCCGAGCCCGCCCCCGGTCCGGCGCCGGCGGCCGACGACACGCTGCGGCTGTACTTCCTGTGCGCGCACCCCACGCTGCCGACCAATGCCGCAGTGGCCCTGACCCTGCGAGCCGTCGGTGGTCTGACCACCAGGCAGATAGCAACGGCCTACCTGGTGCCCGAGGCGACCATGGCACAGCGGATCAGCCGGGCCAAGCGGCGCATCGACGGCCTCCCGCTCGACCGGCCCGGCGACCTCGCCACGGTCCTGCGCGTTCTCTACCTGGTCTTCAACGAGGGATACGGCGGGGACGTCGACCTGGCCGCCGAGGCCGTCCGCCTCACCCGTCAGCTCGTCGCGTTGACCGACGATCCCGAGGTCGCCGGCCTGCTGGCGCTCATGCTGCTGCACCACGCGCGGCGCGCGTCGCGTACCGGGCCGGGCGACCGGCTGATCCCGCTCGCCGAGCAGGACCGCACCCGCTGGGACACCGGCCTGATCGCCGAGGGCGTCGGCATCCTGCAGGCTGCGCTGGCCCGCGACCGGCTGGGCGAATATCAGGCCCAGGCCGCGATCGCCGCCCTGCACGCCGACGCTCCGAGCGCCGACCGGACCGACTGGGTTCAGATCGTCGAATGGTACGACGAACTGCTGCGTCTGACCGACAGTCCGGTCGTGCGGCTCAACCGGGCGGTCGCGGTCGGGGAGGCCGACGGCCCGCAGGCGGGCCTCAAGGCGCTGACTGACGTCAGCCCGGAACTGCCCCGCTATGCGGCGGTCAAGGCCTATCTGCACGAGAAGGGCGGCGACCTGGGTCGCGCCGCCGACCTGTACGCCGTGGCGGCGCTCGCCGCGACCAGCGTGCCCGAGCGCGATCACCTGACCCGGCAGGCGGCCCGGGTCAGACAGGCCTGACTACTCGTTCTCCGAGAGCAGATGGAACAGGATGAAGTCCTGCCAACGGCCGGCGATCTTCAGGTAGGACGGTGCTACGCCGTACGGCCGGAAGCCGTTGCGCAGCAACGCCCGTTGTGACCCGGTGTTGTGCAGAAGCGTCTCGGCCTGCAACCGATGCAGTTTCATCTCGCCGAAGGCGAGGCCGGCGGCGTCGGCGACGGCGGCCGTGGCGAAACCGCGGCCCTGGAAGCGCGGGGCGACCCAGTAGCCGAGGGCGGCCGACTGCAGCGCGCCGCGGGTGACCCCGTTGAGCGTGATCCGCCCGATGACCGTGGTTCCGTCGAGGATGACCAGCGGAACCGTCGATCCCTGCTCGTAGGCGGCGAGGGCCGCGACGAGCAGGGATCGTTGCTCCCGCAGCGTGAAGAAGTCGTCGTCCCGCAACGGTTCCCAGGGCGCGAACGATTCGCGGGACTCGGCCAGCAGCGCGGTCACGGCGGGTGCGTCATCAAGCGTGGCGAGACGGGTGACCGGCATGGCGAGACGTTATCAGCGGCTGGCGGTGGCGTTCAGCCCTCGCGACCACGGTGAAGACTGGGTGCCGTCCCCGCTCGGTCCGCGGGTCTGGTACCTGGCCTACCTGGCCTACCGTTTGGTTCCGCTGACCGAACCGGGAAACGTCGAAACCGGCTCTGTCGACCCGGCGCGGCGGGCCGCGCGGTTGAGCCTGCTCTGCGACGCGTACGGTGCGGGGCCGCGACCCGCCGACGTACTTCGCGCGGCGGTTGAGCGTCTCCACGCGCTGGCCGACTTCACCGAGGCCCGCGCCGACGACGGCAACGAGCACCTGCGCAGCCATGTCGACTTCTACCGCCGCGACGCCGCCTGGATCGCCGCGACGTCCGCGGTCGGGCCTTCGGCTACGTGAGCAGGCGAAGCAGCGCCGCCTCGTCTCCGGTCACGGATGCCGTGCCGGCCGCTACCGCCGATTTCAGGCCGGTGGGGTCGCTCAGCAGGGCGTTGAGCGTTGCGGGGTCGGTGCGTAGGCCGGCATCCGGTACGGCCGGCGGGCCCGGCTCGACCTCGAGCCGGGTGTCGACGGTACGGACGGTCCAGACCTGGTCGTCGAGCTGGATCCGGTAGACCGTGCCCGGGTCCGGGCGGCGGGAGCCGCGCAGGTACAGCAGGACCGACGTCGCGCTCAGGTGGTCCGGCGCCGGCACCGCGAAACGCCCGCCCCAGTTGCCCAGGGCGAGCAGGATCGGCTCGAGTTCGCGGCCGGACGGCGTCAGCTCGTACACCGAGGAGGCCGCCGGTGCCGGCAGTCGGCGCCGGGCGACGACGCCGTTGGCCTCGAGCTCGCGCAGCCGGTCGGTGAGCATGTTGGAGCTGGCGCCGGCGAGGGCCCGCCGCAGGTCGGAGAACCGTTGCGGCCCGAGCAGGAGTTCCCGGACGACGAGCAGCGCCCACCGCTCCCCCACGACGTCGAGGGCGCGCGCGATCGTGCAGGCATCGCCATAGCTGCGGCTGGTCGGCATACCGACCATGTTAGTTGTTTTTAACAACCACGACGGCGTACGGTCGGCCCATGGGACAACCAGTGGTGCACTTCGAGATCATCGGAAGCGACCCCGGGCCGCTTCGCGACTACTACGGCGAGCTGTTCGGCTGGCGGTTCGACCTCGCCCACGACGCCGCCGACGCGGTCTCGGCGGCCGGGAACTACGGGTTCACCCAGCCTTCGGACGGCATTGCGGGCGGCGTCGGCGGCGGTGCCGGCTATGCCCGGCGGACGCTGTTCTACGTCGGCGTCCCCGATGTCGAGGCCGCGTTGCGGCAGGCCGAACAGCTCGGCGGCACGCGCGTCTCCGGCCCGCACGCCAACCCGGCCGGGACGCTGACGGTCGGCTTCTTCACCGACCCCGAAGGGCACCTGGTCGGCCTGGCCGCGCCCGCGGCGAGCTGACCGGGAGCCGCCGCCGTTTTCCGTGAGTGCGCATCGCCGCGGTCAGGCGTCTATTTCGGATGCACGATCGAAAACGGCGGCTCAGGCCGCCCGGGAATCCTCCTCCGGGCGGACGAGGTGCACCTTCGGGTGCGGAAAAACCCACTTCCGGTACGCCCAGAGCCGGAACGCCATCCCGAGCAGTGTCCCGGCGATGATCCCGAATCCGAAGTCGCTGATCTCCTGCACGAGCAGGCTCACGTCGGGCGTCTTCAGGTCGAACACGTACCGGGCGATCCACAGCGGAATGTCGCTGACCCCGATGGCGATCGCGTTGACCGCGAAGAACAGCGCCGCCTCGTGCCGGCGTTCGCGGCCACCCCGGGCGCGGAACGCCCATTCGCGGTTGAGGACGTACGAGAGCACGGTCGCGGCGATGTTCGCGATGGTGAACGCGGTCACCGGTTTGTCGCCGAGGACGGTCAGCTTCAGCGCGTAGTTGATCGCCACCGCCACGAGGAAGCAGGTGCCGCCCACGACCAGGAACTTCAGGGTCTCGCGGTGCTTGAGCACCCGCTCGCGCACCGGCCCGGGCAGCACCCTCAGCACGGCTCGGACGATCTTGGCGGGGCGTCCCCGCAGCGGCTCGACGCTCATCGCCGGGCAACATACCCGCCAATTCTGAAGGGAACCTAAACGCCGAGACTGCGCACGAACGCGTCCAGACGGTCGGCGAGGCCTCCGTCGGTGATCAGGAACTGCAGGCCGACCTCCCGTTCGTCCGGGGCGGTGCCCTCGGCCGAGTTCATGACGGTGGCGTGCACGTCGATCCGGTCGTCGCCGAGCCTGAGCTCGACCCCGACCGCGTCACCTTCGGTGATCCCGGCGGCGGCCGGCAACGCGCACCGCATGCCGCCCGCGCTGACGTTGACCAGCCGCACCGGCAACCGTGCCCGCCCGGCCTTGGTGAGGCTGGCGGTGCCGGCGGCGGCGATCCGGTCGTGCTCGCGGCGTTCCAGCCGGGCGGCCAGGTTCGACATCTGCTCGACCCGGCCCAGCGCGTCGGCCATCTGCGCGGACAACTCGTTGACCAGCACATCCTGGTCGGCGATGACCGCCCGCAGCGCGTCCGCCGCCTCGCCGACGCCGCCGATGCCCTCGATCATCGTGGTGATCGCCTGGGCCATCTCGGCGGTGTCGCGTTCCAGCTCGGCGATCGTGGTGGTGATCTGCTCGGTCGAGTCGGCGGTGCTGTTGGCCAGCTCCTTGACCTCGTCGGCGACCACCGTGAAGCCGGACCCGAGCTCGCCCGCCCGCGCCGCCTCGATCGTCGCGTTCAGCGCCAGCAGCCGGGTCTGCGCGGCGATCCCGGTGACCAGGGCAGCGGTCGAGGCGACCCGGCGCAAGCTGCGGTCCAGCGAGGCGATGACCTTCTCGGCCTGGCGGGCCTGCTCGACGACCGCGGCGGTGGCCCGGTCGGTGGTGGCGATGCTGCGGTCGATGACGCCGGCCGCGTCGCGTACCTGGCCGACGTGGTCGGTGACGCCCCGCAACTCCTCGGCGATCACCCCGGTGGACTCGTCGATGATTTCCTGGGTGCGCTGCCGGAACTGCGCCTCGACCTGCCGCTGGTGCAGAAAGCCGGCCCGCAGTTGCTGGTCGCGGGCCTGCTGGGCGGCCTGGATGGTCTCATCCTGCGCACGCAGCCGCTGCCACGCCACCTGCAGGGCACGGCCGATGTCACCCATCTCGTCCCGGCCGCCCGGCAGCGGCCGGTCCGCGAGGTCACCCTCGGCGATGGCGGTCACGGCACGGACCGTTTCGCGTACGTCGTGGGTCGTGCTCTGCACGACCGCCGCGGCGAACCAGACGCCGAGCAGCAGGCCGCCGATCGCGACGCACAGGACGAGGTCACGTTCCCGGGTGCTCGCGCGGATGCGCTCCCGCAACATGCCGGCCAGCGCGTCGTGCAGCTCAGGCGAGGCGGCCGCCGCAGCCGTACCGATCGTTCCCGGGTCGCCGCCGCGGGTGTTGCCGGCCAGCGCCGCAATGGCGGCCGCGGCCGCCCGGGCGGCCGGCAGATCGGTGTCCCTGGTCAGGCTCGCCGCCGCCGCATCGAGCGTGCCGGCCGCCGTGGCCAGGCCCGGGTTCTGCCGCAACCGTGCCGCCGCCAGCAGTGCCCGCGGCAGCTGCACGACCTGCGCGTCGATCAGCCGTGACGTGGCCAGGCCGGGGTCGAGAGTCAGCTTCGTGGTGTCGCCGAGGGTGCCGATCTGGGCCTGGATCGCCTGAGCAAGGGTGGCCCGCTGGGCCGGCGAGCCGGCACCCAGCGTGCCGTCGACGCCCCACAGGTCCGGCACCTTCCCGGCCACCGTGTCGGCCATCGCGGCCAGCAGCGGCCGCACCGCCTCGGCGCCACGCAGCTCGGCCCGGCCGAAGCCGATCTGGGCGTTGCGCGTGACCGTGTACATGACGGCGACGACCGCACCCGGTATCAGCAGCACGAGGACAAGCACCAGCAGCCGCATGCCGGTGCGTAGCCGGCCGGAGGCGGCCAGCATCGGCCGCAGCAGGGCGGTTCGGGGCATTCGGGGTGCTCCTGGGTGCTCGAATCCTGCTCACAGTCTTCTCATCCGGAGCGGAAGGAAGGGGCAAACCGGCAAGATTCGCGTATTGCGGCCACGAAAGCGGCGACGGCCGGATGCCCGGCCGCGCCTTTCCGGTACGCAATCCGGGTCCGGCGCCGCGTCGGCAGGGCTTCCAGCCGTACGCCGTACGCCCGGCCGTTCTCGGCCGCCCAGCCGTTCCCCATCGCCCCGGTGTTCTCGACCGTCTTAGTGCTCTCGACTGCCCTGCCGTTCTCGGCCGCCCAGCTGTTCTCCATTACCCGGCTGTTCTCGACTGCCCGGCGGTTCTCGGCCGCCCCGCTGTTCTCGGCCGCCCAGCTGTTCTCGGCCGCCCAGCCGTTCTTCACCGACTCCCCGAGATCCGCTGCCCAGCCGTTTTCGACCGCCATAGCGGGCACGACCGACACCCCGAGCCCGGCCGCCACCAGCGAAAGCACGGTCGTGAAGTCATCGGCGTGGTGGTGCCCACGAGGGCTGAACCCGGCCGCCCGGCACAGCTGCACCGTCACCGTGTGGCAGACGGTTCCCGGCGTGGCCAGGATCCACGGCGCGTCCCGAAGCCCACGGAGCGCGGCGCTCGCGCCGATGCTGGTCGAGGGTTGCGCGCCTGGTCCGGCCGCCGACCGGCCGCTCATGTTGACTGAATCAATGTCGTCAACATTGACGGCATCAACATGTGGGGTACTGACGCCAACCGCCGGCTGGTCGGCGACGCGTGTTGGGTCGGCGGAGATCGACCCGCCCGCCGTCGGTTCAGCGGAGTCGACCGGCTCCGCTGAACCAGTTGGATCCGCTGAAACTGCTGAGCCGGTCGAGTCCATTGAACCGGTTGAGTCGGCTGAGCTGCTTGAGTCCGCTGAGCCTCCTGAACCCGCTGAACCGGTTGGGTCGGCGGCCCAGCTAGCCGGAAGAGCGAGGTAGACCGGCTCGTCAAGCAGCGCGACGTCGTCGAGGCCCGGGTCAGGGCGGGCCGGGACCAGGTCGTAGTCGTTGATCAGGCCGACGTCGATGCGGCGGTCGCGCAGGGCCGCCGGGACGTCGGCCGGGTCGAGTTCGGTGACCATCAGTTCCAGGCCGGGGTGGGTGCGGCCGAGCGCGACCAGGGCGGCCGGGAACAGCGTCCGGATCGCCGTCGGGAACGCCCCGATGCGCAGCGGCCCGGTCAGCCCTTCGGCCATCGCGGCGAGCGCGGCGGTGGCCTGCTCGAGTTCGGCGAGCACGGTGGTGCCGTGACGCACCAGGATCCGGCCGGCGGCGGTGAGGGTCACGCTGCGGCCGGTGCGGGTCAGCAGGCGTACGCCCGCCTCGCGCTCCAAAGCGCTCAGCTGCTGGGAGACCGCCGACGCAGTGTAGTTGCGCGATGCCGCAACCGCGACGATCGTGCCGAGGCGGGCGAGGTCACAGAGCAGGCGCAGGCGCCGCACGTCAAGCATCAGCCCAGCTTATGGTCACCCCGCCAAAGGCGAACTGGACCTTATGCTCCACCGCCGAGACGCTGAGAACATGACCTTCTCCGGCCTGTTCATCCCGCTGATCACCCCGTTCACCCCGGACGGCGACGTCGCGCTCCCGGCGCTCGAGAACCTGGCCCACGAGCTCCTCGACGCCGGCGCCACCGGCCTGGTCGCGCTGGGCACCACCGGCGAACCGTCCGCGCTGACCCCGGCCGAACGCGCCGCCGTCCTGTCCGTGGTCGAGCGCGTGAGCCGCACCCGCCGCACCCCGTGGATCGCCGGCGTCCACGACGGCGCAGTCCCCGCGTCAGCCGACGCCGCGATGCATGCTGTCCCGGCGTTCGTACGCCCCGGCGAGGAGGGCGTGATCGCCCACTTCACCGCGCTGGCGGCGGCGTCCCCGATCCCGGTCGTCGTCTACCACGTGCCCTACCGCACGGCTCAGCCGCTGCCGGCCGGCGCGCTGTTCCGCCTGGTGTCCCTGCCCAACGTCACCGCCATGAAGTACGCCCCCGGCGCCCTCGACGCGACCGCCATCACGTTCCTGGCCGCGGCCGCCCGCCTCACCGGCTTCTCCGTCCTGGCCGGTGACGACGTCCTCGCAGGCCCGCTGCTCGCTCTCGGCGCGCCGGGCGCCATCATGGCCGCCGCCCACACCGCGACCGCCGACTACGCCGCTTTGATCGCCGCCTGGCAATCGGGTGATCTACCCGCGGCCCGCGGTTTGAGCCACCGACTGGCGCCGCAGTCGGCCGCCCTGTTCGCGGCTCCGAACCCGACACTCATCAAGGCCGTCCTACATGCCGAGGGCCGGATCCCCTCCGCAGCCGTCCGCCTGCCCCTGACTCCGGCCGCTCCGGAGCTGGTCGCTCAAGCCCGAGCGGCACTGACGGTGTGAGTGCTACGCCTACCCCGGCCGCCCTAGCTCTGATTGCTCAGGGCACTGGGCTGCAGCTCACGAGAGGGCTGTGCCGGCTCCGGCGCCTCGGCCCGGGCGGTGCAGCTCAGAGTGTGAGTGCCAGGCCTACTCCGGCCGTTCCCGCCCGGAGTCGAACACCATGTTGACGTGTTGATTCGAGCCGTCAACACGACAGCGTCGTCAATTCGGGCGCTCCCCGGTCTGCAAATGCCCGCCCCGGAGGGCAGCACATGTTGACGTGTTGATTCGAGCCGTCAACATGGCTGGGCCGTCAATGTTGACGGAATCAACATGTCAGCCGAGATGACCGGGCCGAACCGCCGAGCGACCAGTCTCACGCGCGTCGGACCTGCCAGAAGCCCGTGGGCAACGCCTAACGTCTGCGGTCATGATCGCGGCGTTCTCCGGGTTTGCGCTCATCGGCGTCATCGTGCTGGTGGGCTGGTTGACGCGCCGGTTCGCCGCGCTGCCGGACAACGCCGAGGCAGTGCTGGGACGGCTGGTCTACTCGGTGCTCGCGCCGTGCCTGCTGTTCACCGGCGTGGCCAAGGCCGACCTGAACGTGCTGTTCAGCGAGCCGCTGCTCGTGTCGACGGGGGCCGCGGTGGTGTGTTTCGGGCTGTTCGCGCTGCTGATCCGCGGCCGCGACCGGGGCACGACGATCATGGGAGCGCTCGCCTCGGGCTACACCAACGCGAACTACATCGGCATCCCGGTCGCCACCTACGTGCTCGGCAACGCGGCCCTGGTCGTGCCGATCGTGATCCTGCAACTGCTGGTCATCACACCGGTCGCCCTGACGCTGCTCGAGATCGCCACGACCGGCCACGCCTCCTGGCGGATCGTGCTGATGACGCCGCTGCGCAACCCGCTGATCGCCGCCGTGGCGCTGGGCGCCGTCTTCGCCCTGACCGGCTGGCACCTGCCGACTGTCCTCGGCAACCCGATCACCGCGATCGGCCAGGCCGCCGTGCCGGTCGTGCTGATCGCGTTCGGCATGTCGCTGTCCGGCCGGGGCGTGCTGGCCGCCGGCTCCGACCCGGTCGCCACGCTCACCGCCGTAGCGCTGAAGATCGCCGCGATGCCCGTGATCGCTTTCCTGATGGCCCGCGCCCTCGAGCTACCGCATGACCAGACCTTCGCGGTGACCGTGCTGGCCGCACTGCCGACCGCACAGAACGTTTTCCTCTACGGCCAGCGCTTCAACGCCGGCCTGGTCCTGATCCGTGACGCGATCTTCCTGTCGACCCTGACCTGCGCCCCCGCGCTGCTGCTGATCACCTTCCTGTTCCACCTCTGACCGCGCCCGGTGGACAAGGGCCCCTACAGACAACGGGCCCATGGACACCCGCCCGGTGGACAAATCAGGGCAGCGGAATCTCCAGCCCTTCCTCGGCCACCAGAATCTCGCCGCCAAACACCTCGGCCGCGGCCCGACGGCACGCCGACCGGTCAGCACCAGCCCAGAAGTGCGTCAGCAAAAGCCGCCGCGCACCACCCGAAGCCGCCGCCCAAGCCGCCTCACGCGGCCGCAGATCGAGCGGCGGCCGGTCGGTGCAGTCGGCGATGAACAGATCGGCGTCACGAGCCAGCGCAGCCAGGGCCGGGGACGGCCCGGTGTCCCCCGTGTACGCCACACACAACCCGGGCGCCTCCAGCCGCACACCCACGTTCGGTACGTAGTGCGGCAACGTGTACGACCGCAGCACGAACGGCCCGACCGGGCACGGCTGCGCCGGCAACGGCCGGAAATCCAGAAACGCCGGGACATCAGCGGCGTCCGGCGGGTCCATCGCGGCCATCAAGGCCGCCACCCCGTACGCGGCGTAGACCGGCACCGGCCCGCGACGCGGCCCATACCGCAGCGACCGGAACAACGCGTGCAGATCCACAGCGTGATCCGGATGCGCATGCGTGATCACCACGGCGTCCGGAACGGCCACGAGCGAGAACAGCCGGGCGGCGGTCCCGAACCCCATGTCCAGCACGATCCGCGCACCCCGATAGCTCACCAGATAGCCGCTGCACGCCCGCCCGGCCGACGGCCAGCCCCCGCAGCTACCGAGCACCACCACCCCGTCGGCCATCCGCGAAGTATCGCTCGAACCGGAACGTCGCCGAGCGCCCACAGCCCGATCCAGGTTCGCGCCGGACACGATCGCGCAACGGAGCGGCCGCATGGCCGCCCTGTTGCGCAGTTGGCCGGTTGCGGCGGCCGATACCGACGTGTTGATCGGAGCGCCTGGACATGTTGACGGCATCAACGGTTGACGTGTTGATGCCGTCAACATGTCCGGCCGGCTCAGCGGATCAGCGGCTCCCCCGGCCGGTCGCGGTGGCGGTCCGGCTCGGCCGGGACCGGGCTCGCCACGACGGCCGGCGCCCACCCGCGCCGGCGGCCGCGGCGCATCACGATCGCCACGGCGCCGATCACGAAGACCGCGCCGATCCCGCCCACGGCCATCCACAGCGACGCCCGCTGCGCGTCGGCCCGCCGGGCGGCCCGGGCCACCGCGGCCGGATCCTGTCCCTGCATCATCTCCGCGGCCGGGGCCGCCGGCGACGCGGGACCCAGCGTCTCGGTCAGCGCACGGTAGGGATTGAGCAGCCCGAACCCGTACTCCGGGTTGCGCGCCGCATCGCCGCCATGACCGGAGGAGACCGCACCGGACGACGAGGCACCGGACGAGATCGGGCCGCCGGGCGCCGGGTCGGTGGTCGCCTCGATGCGGCGGGCCACCTCGGCCGGGGACGCGTCCGGGAAACGCTGCCTGATCAGGGCCGCGGTCGCCGCCACGAACGGCGCCGCGAAGCTCGTGCCCCCGACGATGTCGAGACCACCACCCGGCAGCGCCACGGTCACGCCGTCGCCCGCCGCCACCACGTCCACATAGTCGCCGTGCTGCGAATAGTCGGCCCGCACACCGGACGAGTTCAGCGCACCCACACCGATCACCCCCGGATAGGCGGCCGGGAAAGGCGTCGGATCGGTGTCGGTCGGCTTGCCGTGATTGCCGGCCGCCGCCACCACGACCACACCCTTGTCGACGGCCCGTGCCACCGCCGCCCGCACGGGGGTGTCACCGACGGTCGTGACCAGCGACAGGTTGATGACATCGGCACGGCCCACGTCGACCGCCCAGTCGATCGCGTCCGCGAAATCACCGAACGAGGCGTGGTCGCCCGACGTGCCACCGTCCTGGTCGTCCTCCTCCTCGCTGACCCGCACCGGCACGATCGTCGCCCCCGGCGCGAGCCCCTGAAAACCCGAATCCCCGACCGGCCGCCCCGCGATCAGGCTCGCCACCTCGGTGCCGTGCCCGTTGCAGTCCTGCCGGCCGTCGGGATCGTGATGCAGGAAGTCGGCACCGGCCGCGACCCTCCCCCGCAGCGCCGGCGCATCCGCGTCGACCCCGGAGTCGATCACCGCCACCCGGACCCCGGACCCCGTGGCCAGCGGGGCGAGCAGCGACGGCGCATACAGCTGATTCGCATAAGGCGTGCCCGACAACTGCTGCCCGACCCGCGGCGGCCGGTCGCACACGTGCTCGGCGTACGCGGCCGGCGGAGCGGGAAGCAAAACCGGCGGAGCGGCAAGCAAAACCGGCCGAGCGGGAAGCAGAACCGGCGGAGCGGGAAGCAGAACCGGCGGAGCGGAAAGCGAAAGCAGCGGAGCGGGAAGCAAAAGCAGTGCGAACACCGCCCGTAGCCACATCATCCCGGGATCGTATCGACCGGAGGCCACCCTCACCCCGCCGAGGCGGCCCACCGGACGACCGCCTCGAACACCGGCGCCCGCCCGGCCAGCATCGCCTCGAGCCCCCGCGAGTCATAGCCCGGCTTGCGAGCGGGCGTGACGGCCGCCATCACCATCCTCGGCGCCAGCCAGAAATACTTCGCCGCCCCGCACGTGCGGATCGCCGCCTTCACGGTCCCGGCCGGCACAGCCCCGTCGAGACCCCGGCAATAGGCGTCGGAAACGGAGGTCAGCACCACGTCGACGTCCAGAGAGGACAGCCCGTCCCAGAACGTGTCCAGGGCCAGATTGGCCGCATCCTCCCCGATCGCACCCGGACCACAGAACGACCAGTCCAACAGCACCGGACCACCCGAACCCACGATCAGGTTCATCGGCCACACATCGTGATGACACAGCGTACGGGGAAAGCGGTCAGCCGCGGCAAGCAGCGCAACCCGCTCCTCCCAGAGACGGCGCAAGCCGGCGCGCAGCGCCGGCCGCCACGCCGCCGCGACCACCGGATGATCCCAGTCCAGATCCTCATCGACCGGCTGCGCCGACGTGTAGTCGCGCAGCCAGTCCCGCGCCAGCCACGGGAAAGTCGCCGGCCTGCCCAGCCACCCGGCCTGCGCGGCCCCCAACCGCAAAGCCACCCCACCGAGCGAATCAGCCCCGCACGACATCCCCGGCATGCCGGCCACATCCTCGAGCCACATCGCCACCGAACCGTCCGCCAGCTCCTCGGAACCCAGAAACCCCGGGGCGGTCACCCCGGGAAAACACGATGCGGCCAGACCAGACCCGTACGCCTCGACCTCGCGCCGCCAATAGTTGAAATGACCCGGGTCGTCGCTCGCCGCCAGATGCGCCGCCGCACCCTCGCGCCGGCGCACCGCATGCTTCAGGATCGCCGTGCCGCCGTCGCGACGCACCCGCCAGACCCCGCCGGTGACCTCGTTGGCGCTGCTGTGCGCCAGTTCCTCGGCGGTCCAGCCCGGCCGGAGAAGATCGTCAGGCAGCGGCACCCGACGAGCCTACCGGCCCGCCCGGCGAGATCCCGACGCCAGGAGCCGCCACCGAACGCACGCCGTCCGCGCGGCCCGGCACCACGACCGCCGGGATGCTCCGCCGCACGTACGACGGGACCGACGCCGCCGCGACCCCACCGAGAAGGGCACCACGCAACCACGGGGTCAGCGGCCGCTCGACGTAGCGGTGGACCAGCCAGGCCAGACCCACGATCACCGCCAGCGCCACCACGATCAGCAGCCAGACCGGGGCGCCCGTGACCGCGTACGCCCTCCGGACCAGGCTGTAACCGATCCGCTGGTGAAGCAGATACACCGGATAGGTCAGCGCCCCCGCCACCGTCAGCCACCGCCAGCGGATCCGGTCGGCCCAGCCGTGCGCGATCGCCAGCAGCAGCGCGAAACTCAACGACACGATCACATAACCCGGCCACGCCGGAACGGCAAAGCCGGGACGCAGCTGCCCCAGCCGGACCCCGAGCCGGGCCAGCGACACCAGCCACGCCATCCCGACGATCCCGTACAGCAGCGGCGTCGGACCGAACCGATGGATCAGGTACATCGCCGTCCCGGCGACGAAGTACGGCGCGAAGTCCGGCACCGCGACCAGGTCGACCATCGGAAAATGCCAGCCCGGCGCGAGCACCGCCACCGTGAGCCACAGCACGCAGAACAGCACGACCCGCCGGTACGTCGTACCGGCCCACACGACGACCGCGAACAACAGATAGAAGCGCAGCTCGATGAAGAGCGTCCAATACACGGTGTCCACCGACGGCACACCCAGCGGCTCCTGCAGCATCGTCAAGTTGACCAGGACACCCGCCCCGCCCGGCAACCCGCTGACCGGGACACCGCCGGTCACCGGCAGCGCCAGCACCACCAGCGCCGTGATCACGACACCGGCCCAGTACGCCGGATAGAGCCGGCCCACCCGCGACGCGAAGAACGACCCCAACGGCCGGCCCCAGCCACTCATCGCGATGACGAAACCGCTGATCAGGAAAAACAGCTCGACGCCGAGGAAACCATAAACCGTCACGTGCGACGCCCTGGGCAGGAAATAGGCCGGCGGACGAACACCGTCGACCCGCCACGCGACGGTCAGATGAAACAGCGCCACCGCCAGCGCCGCGAGCAGCCGCAGACCGTCCAACGCCGCCAGCCGAGCGGGACGCTCAGCCACGCGCCACGTCCAGTCGCGCCCGGCCGGTCGGCAGCGGCTTCCCACCGGCGCCGAACGCCGCCCAGTCGGTCAGCACCGCCTCCGGCGACACCTCGTCCAGCGGGAACCAGAACAAGGTCACATCGGCGTCTTCACTCCAGACCGACAGCTGCGCGGTGACCGTACGCCCGTCCGCCTTCGCGGTGATCGCCCGCACCGGGCCGATGAAGTACCCGAAAACCGGCAACTCACCCATGCCCTCGACCCGGCCCGGCGCGTGAATGGCGTGGAACCCGGTCGCGAACGTCCGCTCGGTGAAGTCCGCAACACTGCGGCAGCCGCTCACCGACCGCTCGGCGGCCTCGAAGCAGCCGACGCTCTGCATCCCGGTGGTCTTCAGGAACGACAACATCAGCACCACCTGGCCACCCCGCTGCGCCATGCCGGTCTCCACCGTCTCCCCCCAGGTGCCGGCCGGCCCCCAGGTGCCGGCGGCGGCCTCGACCGGTGCCGGACCCGCGAACGACGTCTTCTCCCAGAGCGTGACACCACCACCGACCACCACCGACAACACGGCCAGACCGGCCATGCCCCCGGCCACCCGCCGCCCGGTCCGCAGCCGCCGCCCCCGACGTACGATCTCGTCCAGCGCGACCGAACCACCCGCCGCGACCGCCGGCCCGCGCAGCAGGTCGCGGAAACCCTCCAGGTCGGTCATCGCGCCACCCCCGGCACCATCAGGACGTCGTCGTCATCGCGCACCGACACCCGCAGCTTCCGCAACCCCCGCGAGTTCAGGCTCTTCACCGAACCGACAGCGATCCCCAGCACCGCCGCCACCTCGGCCTCCGGCATGTCGAAGTAGTGCCGCATCACCACCACCAGGCGCTCCCGCTCGGTCAGCGCCGCCAGCGCACCGAGCAGCCACCGCTGCCGGGCCACGTCCTCGGCCAGATCCCGCCCGCCGGGCCGGTCCGGCACCTCGTCACCGGCATGCTCCCGGATCGGGCGGCGCCACTGGTCGGTGATGTGGTTGGCCAGCACCTTGCGGGCGTACGCGTAAGGGTCGTCGCGCCGGATCCGCGACCACGCCGCGTACGTCTTCACCAGCGCCGTCTGCGCGGCGTCCTCCGCCTGCTGGTCGTGCCCGGTGAGCAGGAACGCCGCCCGCCGAAGGCGAGGGAAGCCCGCCGCCGCGAACTCCCGGAACTCGTCGTCATCACGTGGCATGCCAGTAAGACGGAGACGGAGGCCGGAAAGGTTGACCGATCACAAAACCCCGATGGACAACCTTTCTTTTCGGTGAGAGGGTCGCCGCCATGCACGACGTCGCCGTCATCGAGGACCCCGCCGCCGCCGAGATCTCCCTCGACCCCATCCGCAGCCGGCTCCTCGCCGAACTCGCCGAACCCGGCTCCGCCACCACCCTCGCCGGCAAGATCGGCCTCTCCCGCCAAAAAATCAACTACCACCTGCGCACCCTCGAACGACACGGCCTCATCCACCTCGTCGAGGAACGCCGCAAAGGCAACGTCACCGAACGGCTCCTGCAGGCCACCGCCGCCTCGTACGTCATCAGCCCCGCCGCTTTCCCCGCCGTCGCCCCCGACCCCGGCCGAGCCCCCGACCGCCTCTCCGCCCATTGGCTCCTCGCCCTCGCCGCCGGCCTCGTCCGCGACGTCGGCGCCCTCGTGGCCGGCGCCGGCCACACCCGGCAACGCGTCACCACCTACGCCCTCGACGGCGACATCCGCTTCGCCACTCCCGCCGACCGCACCGCCTTCACCGACGAGCTCACCACCGCCATCACCGGTCTCGTCGCCAAATACCACTCCGAAACCGGGCCCCAGCACCGCCTCGTCGTCGCCGTCCACCCAGCACCCGGCTCCGCCGAAGGCCCCCAGCATTGAGTCGCCGTCCACCCAGCACCCGGCTTCGCCGAAGTCCCCCAGCACTGACCGCGAACGACAGCCCAAACCTGAATTCAAAGGCGGGATGTCGTTGATTCCTTTTTGGTTTTGACCCTGTCTTTGCGTGCGACTGGCGGATCACCGCACACCCCGTAAGGCATCCTAGGATACTGGGATGGGGCCCTAAAAGCTCTCCGGTGTGGTGGCGCCGCCACACGATCATCGGCGCCTACGCTGATCAGGCGATGAACGAGAACGACGACATTGGCGAAATCCGCCCCTGCGCCCACTGTGGACGACCGGTTCCGCAGCGGTCCTCGGCCGGGCGCCCCTTCCGGTACTGCCGCGACAACGACGGCGAATGCCAGCGTGCCTCCCGCAACGTGCGGATGCGCCACCGCTCCTCCCCCGGCCTGGCCGGGCAGGTCGCCCGCACCTGGGAGGCCGTCGACCGCCTCGACCAGCTGGTGGGCGCCCTGACCGAGGCGCTCCACTCCGAACTCTCCCCGGCCGGCGTCGAACGCCAGGTCGCCGAGATACACGCCGAGACCTCGGAGAAGATCGCCGCCGCCCACACCGAGCGCGACGACGCCCGCCGTGACGCCGAGCAGGCAACCGCAGCGTCCGCGACCGCCCAGCAGCTCGCCGCGGCGGCGACGGCCGAACGCGACGAGGCCCGCCACCGGGCCGAACAGGCCGACCACAAGGCAACCACCGCCGCCCAGGACGCCGAGGACGCGGTAGCAGCGCGCGACGAGGCCCGCCGCGAGGCGACCGCGGCCGCCGCACTACGTGAGCGGGCCGAGGCGGAACGCGACACCGCCCGAGACGAGCTCGCGGCCGCCAGGTCGGAGACCCAGGACGTACGCCGGGAACGCGAAGCCACCGAGCGCGAGCTCGCGACGGCCTTGCGTGACGCCCAGGCCACCGCCGAGCGCGCCGATCAGGCGGGCCGTGACCGCGACGTGGCGCGGGCCGAGGCTTCGCAGGCCGCCAAGGACCTGGCCAAGGCCACCGATCAGATCACGGCCGCCGAGGCGGCCGCTTCCTCCGTACGCCGTGCGGCCGCGGCCACCGAAGCGCAGGCCGCCGAGTTGCGCCGCGCGGCCGCAGCCGCCCGCTCCGCCGCCGACGCCGAGATCGCCGACGCCCGCCGGCGCGCCGACGAGGCCCTGGCCGGGCAGGACGTCCTGCGCCGCACCGCCGCCGACCAGACCCGGGCCGCCGAGCGCGCCGCTCATGACGTCGCCGACCTGGAACGCCGCCTGGCCGCCGCCCGCGCCGAGGCCGAGGCCGCCCAGTCCCGCGCGGCCCAGCTCTCGACCCAGGTCAGCGACCTGGCCTCGGCGCTCGCCGCCCTGGGCGGCGCCCGCCCGTCACCCGCCCCGGCCCAGCCCACCGGCCCGGCCCGCTGAGACGTGCGCACCCGGGTCTGCCGGATCGATGGTGGTCGGCCGGTGTCGCTACGCTGTTCGAAGGGCAAACACGAAGTCGACAGGTGAACTCTTCTCAGCTTCGGCGACCGCCGGGCGAATGTTGCCGGACGTACCGCCGAGGAATTTACGGCCGAAACTGCCGAGTGACCGACATCGCAGTACCCGCAGAACTCGCATAAGCCCGTAAAGTGGACCAAGGTCCACTACGACGAGGGTTCGAGGTGACGACCGGGTGCCGCGGGCAGTTACGCTCGTAGCGTTAACACTGCCGTCACACACGGCGGCCAGAGACTTGGCGTCCGCCAGATCCTTGACCAAGGTCTGGAATCCGGCGGTCGTCCCTTTCGTTACATCAACGAGAGCAGCACCACGAGCGAGGGGAAAGCCGATCATGGGCGAACGCATGCTGCGCGGCAGCCGTCTAGGCGCAGTCAGCTACGAGTCCGACCGCAACACCGAGCTGGCGCCCCGGCAGACTCGAGAGTACCTCTGCGTGAAGGGCCACCAGTTCGAGGTCCCGTTCGCCGTCGACGCCGAGGTGCCCACCACCTGGGAGTGCAAATTCGACGGCAGCGTAGCCCGACTCGTCGACGGCAACGAGCCGGAGCAGAAGAAGGCGAAACCGCCGCGCACCCACTGGGACATGCTGCTTGAGCGGCGTTCGATCTCGGAGCTGGAGGACATCCTCAACGAGCGGCTCCAGGAAGTTCGGACCCGTCGGGGGCGTTGATACCGGTCTCGGAGGCCGTCCCGTCGTCTTTGTGCGGCTGGGGCGGCCTTCTTTGTGCGCTCTATCTGGGGCGGTGGGGCCAGTTGCAGTCGGACGGGATCGACCGATCTGGGTGCCACTCGGGCTAAGTGACCGGTGCGGCACGACACAGGCATGTCGCGTGGCTGTTGTCCAACGACCGCCAGGAAATCCGAGTAGAACAGGCCCAGGCCGATCGCCACGCAGATGCCTGCCGCGATCCAGAACCGGACCACGATGTTGACCTCGCTCCAGCCCGCCAACTCGAAGTGGTGGTGCAGCGGCGTCATCCGGAACACCCGCTTGCCGGTGGTCTTGAACGAGACGATCTGGATCACCACGGACATCGTGACGATCACGAACAGGCCGCCGATGATCACCGACAGCAGCGTGGTCCGGGTCGCGACGGCCAGGCCGCCGATCAGCCCACCCAGCCCGAGCGCGCCGGTATCACCCATGATGATCCGCGCGGGTGAGGTGTTCCACCACAGGAAACCCACGCCGGCCGCGGCCGCCGCGGCCGCGATCATCGCGATCTCCAGCGGGTCACGCACCTGGTAGCAGTACGCGTTGTGCGTCGCGTAGTCGGTGTCGCCGCACCAGTGCCGGTACTGCCAGAAGCCCATCAGCGCGTACGCGCCCAGAACCAGGATCGACGCGCCGGTGGCCAAGCCGTCGAGGCCGTCGGTGAGGTTCACGCCGTTGGACATCGCCATGATCACGAAGACGATGACCGCGCCGACCTTGCCGACGTTGAGCCAGCTGATGTCGCGGATGAACGAGATGTGCTCGCCGGCCACCGTCTGGCCGTTGGTGCTCGGAACGTAGAGCGCCGCGATGCCGAAGCCGCCCCCGACGATCAACTGGCCGAGCAGCTTGCCCTTCGCGCTCAGCCCGTCCGAGTTGCGCTTGCGCACCTTGAGGAAGTCGTCGAGGAAGCCGACCGCGCCACAGAAGACGAAGAGCCCGAGCAGCACCAGGGCCGTCATGGTCGGCCCTTCCTGCGCGATCTGCCGCTCGGGCAGCGTGGTCAGCGCCACGTGCCCGGCGACGTACGCGAAGACCGTGGCGACGATGAACGCCACACCGCCCATCGTCGGCGTTCCCTGCTTGACCTGGTGGCTGGCCGGTCCGAGGGACCGGATCGGCTGCCCGGCCTTCAGCGCCGTGAACACGCGGATGGCCACCGGCGTGCCGAACAACGAGATGATGAAGGCGACCGCGGCCGCGACGATGACTGCCCTCACGGGCGAGCCTCCACAAGATCCGCACGTGTCATGGCGCAGTCCCCACCGCGCCTTGCGTGTCGGACAGGTCGGCATGAGGCGAGCCGCCGGCCGCTTCCCGCGCGGCCCGCTCGACCGTCGCCCAGTACGCCTCGCGGGCCGCCGTGTCGATCTGCTCCTCGTACTCAGCCCTCACCCCGGTCCGGCCATCGAGCTGCTCACGCAGGATGTCGGCGTGCCCGGCATGCCGGGCGGTCTCCTGAAGCAGGTGAACCATGATGTTGAACAGCTTGACGTCCGGCCGCGACCACCATGGCACGTGGCCAGGCGCATCGATGGGAAGCTCTTCGATCGTCGCGTCCGCATGCCCCCAGGCACGCTGATGGAAGTCGATGATCTGTTCGCGGGTCTCGCCCGGGGTCACCCACAGGTCGCTGCCGTCCGCGTCCTGCCATCGCCCCAGCGGCTCCGGGAACGGGCGGCCGAAGATCTCACCGAAATACCAGGCCTCCACCGTCGCCAAGTGCTTCACCAGGCCAAGGAGGTTGGTCCCGGTCGCTGTCAGAGGACGCCGGAGGTCGTACTCGGACAGGCCGTCGAGCTTCCAGACCAGCGCCCGACGTGCCGACCTGAGCTGGCCGTGCAGATAGTCCTTGGCGAACTCATCGATCACGAGACACGAGCTTGCCATCCGACCGCAAGCGCCCTGGACGACCACCGATGTGGCCGAACCTGCTGACCAAGAGTGGGCAAGCAATTCGACCGCGGGAAAGGAACCGAGAAGAACCAGCCGATCAGCGAATGACTTCGCCCTCGACCACTTCACCCTCGATAGCGGCAGCAGGCGACGACACCACCGGCGGCTCATCGGCAACCGGCGAACCACGACGGACCTTGACACGCCGAGGACCGAACAGATCGCCGACGGCCGCGGCACCGAGACGACGCCCGGCGAAGTTCTCGATCCCCCGCCGCGCGAAGATGCGCCCCGGCGGCAGCAGCAGGAGAAGACCGGCCAACGAGGTGATGAAGCCCGGCAGGGCCAGCAGCAGCGCGCCGCCCAAGCCGGCCAGGGAGTTGCTCACGTCGGCACCCGGCGGACGGCCCTCGACGGCTGCGGCCTGGAAGCGGCGCCACCCCCGGATGCCCTCACGGCGCAGCAGCGCCAGCCCGGTCACCGTGAACGCCAGCAGCAGCAGGACGGCCCATCCTCCGCCGATCGCGTGCGCGACCGACAGGAACACCACGATCTCGGCGATGGTCAGCAGGGCGAACCCGAGGGGTAACAGGGCCAGTGGACGACGCATCAGGCACCTCCGGTTTCCAGCATGACACGCCCGGTCGGGGTCACGGCCAGGTCGAACCCTGCCTGGGCTTGCGGCCGACCCTGTTGAGCAGGGCGTCCTTGCGGGCCTGCAGACCCCACGTGGTGACCCTGAGCAGCTGTTCCTTGAAGATGTTGCCGCTCATCTTGCTGACGCCGTGTTCGCGCTCGGTGAACGTGATCGGCACCTCGGTGACCCGGAAGCCCTGCCGGTGGGCCCGCCACGCCAACTCGACCTGGAACGAGTAGCCGGTGGAGGCGACCGTCTCGACGTTGATCGCGTCGAGGACGGGCATGCGGTAGGCGCGGTAGCCGCCGGTCGCGTCCCGGAACGGCATGCCCAGCGCCATCCGGATGTAGATGTTGCCGCCGCGGGACAGCAGCAGGCGCCGCACCGGCCAGTTGTGCACGCTGCCGCCGGCGATGTAGCGGGTGCCCAGCACGGCGTCGTGGTCGCGCAGCTTGTCGAGCAGCAACGACAGCTCCTCGGGGGCGTGCGAGCCGTCGGCGTCCATCTCGACGACCGCGTCGTACCCCTTGTTCTTCGCCCAGGCGAAGCCGGC
>DASWRZ010000105.1:0-7212 GCA_036402935.1 Actinoplanes sp. | reverse complement strand
TGCGGGTCACCGCGGGCACCGCGGAGGAGACGGACGCCTTCCTGGAGGGGTTGCGATGAGCAGGACCGCGCGGATCGAGCGCGTCACCAAGGAGACCAAGGTGCTCGTCGAGATCGACCTCGACGGCACCGGGCAGGGCGACCTGGCGACCGGCGTCGGCTTCTACGACCACATGCTCAACCAGCTGGCCAAGCACGGCGGGTTCGACCTGACGGTGCGGACCGAGGGCGACCTCGAGATCGACGCGCACCACACGATGGAGGACACAGCGATCGCCCTCGGCGAGGCGTTCGGCCGCGCGCTCGGCGACAAGGCGGGCATCCGGCGGTACGGCTCGGCCACCATCCCGATGGACGAGGTGCTCTGCCGGGCCGCCGTTGATCTCTCCGGCCGGCCGTACGTGGTGCACGACGAGCCGGAGCTGGCGCCGTACATCGGGCCGGTCTATCCGACCAGCATGACCCGGCACATCTTCGAGTCGTTCGGGTTCGCGGCCAAGCTCACGCTGCACGTCAGCGTGCTGCGGGCGGCCCGCGACGGGTCCCGGCCAGATGCCCACCACGTGGTCGAGGCGCAGTTCAAGGCGTTCTCCCGGGCGCTGCGCGAGGCGGTCGAGATCGATCCGCGCAACGCCGGCCGGCTGCCGTCGACGAAGGGCGTCCTGTGATCGCGGTCCTGCTCTTCGTCGTCGCCGGCTTCCTGGCCGGCGGGGTCATCCAGCTCGCCAAGTCGGGTGCCACCAGGTTCTCGATCGGCGTGGTCGGGGTGCTCGCCGCCCTGGCCACCGCCGGCGGGGTGGCGTGGCTGCTATGACATCGGTCGTGGTGCTCGACTACGGGTCGGGCAATCTGCGCAGTGCCGAGCGGGCGGTGGCCCGCACGGGCGTCGACGTCGCGGTCACCGACGACCTCGCGGTCGCTGCCGCGGCTGACGGGTTGGTGGTTCCCGGGGTCGGGGCGTACGCGGCGTGCATGGCCGGCATCGAACAACTCGGGGCCGGCCCGGTGATCGCCGAGCGGGTGGCGGCCGGCCGGCCCGTGCTCGGCATCTGCGTCGGCATGCAGATCCTGTTCGAGACCGGGGTCGAGCACGGCGTCGAGACCAAGGGACTCGGACTGCTGCCCGGCGCCGTCACCCGGCTGACCGCCGAGCGCATCCCGCACATGGGGTGGAACACGGTCGCGCCGGCCGACGGTTCGGTGCTGCTCGACGGGTTGCCGGACGATGCCCGGTTCTACTTCGTCCACTCGTACGGTGCCTCTGATCTTTTCGCCCTGCACCGCGCCGGCGCCAAGGTGACCACCGCGACCCACGACGAGCCGTTCGCGGCCGTGGTCGAGATGGGCGCGCTGAGTGCGGCCCAGTTCCATCCCGAGAAGAGCGCCGACACCGGGTTCGCGCTGCTGCGCAACTGGGTTGCCGGGCTCTGACGGGCCATGTCCAAGGAGCGGGCGCAGCGGCGCGCCGAGCGGCTTGCCGTGCTGGAGAAGGAGAAGGCCGCCCGCGCCCGCAAGGTCGCGCGGCGGCAGCGTCGCCGGGCCGTGGTGCGCCGCCTCACGCCGGGCCGTCCGCCCAGCTCGGGCCGGCTCCATCGGCGCAGCCGGGGCCAGCGGGTCGGCATCGTCGTGGTGCCGCTGGCCGCCGCGGTCGCGGTCTGGCTGCTGGTGCCCGACCTGGCGCTGCGCGTAGTCCTGACCGCCATGATCGTTATCGCCGTGCCCGCGCTGGTGGTGCTGGTGCTCGGCAGGCGTTCCTAGAGAGGAATCTCGTGACTCTTTCCCTCCTTCCGGCCGTCGACGTCGCCGACGGCCAGGCCGTCCGCCTCGTGCAGGGCGCGGCCGGCTCCGAGACGTCCTACGGTGATCCGCTCGAGGCGGCGCTGGCCTGGCAGAACGACGGCGCCGAGTGGGTGCATCTGGTCGACCTGGACGCGGCGTTCGGCCGGGGTTCGAACGCGGCGCTGCTGGCCGCCGTGGTCGGGCGGCTCGACGTCAAGGTGGAGCTGTCGGGCGGCATCCGGGACGACGCGTCGCTGACCGCGGCGCTCGCCACCGGCGCGGCCCGGGTCAACATCGGAACGGCCGCCCTGGAGGACCCGGAGTGGTGCGACCGGGTGGTGGGGGAGTACGGCGAGCGCGTGGCGATCGGGCTCGACGTGCGCGGGCGTACGCTCGCGGCGCGCGGCTGGACCCGCGACGGCGGCGACCTGTTCGACGTGCTGGCGCGCCTCGACAAGGCGGGTGCGTCCCGCTACGTCGTCACCGACATCACCAAGGACGGGACGATGCGCGGGCCCAACCTGGAGCTGCTGCGTGAGGTGTGCGCGGCCACCGATCGGCCGATCATCGCGAGCGGTGGGGTGTCCACGCTGGACGACCTGCGGACGCTGGCGACCCTCGAGCCGATCGGGGTGGACGGTGTGATCGCGGGGAAGGCGCTCTACGCCGGGGCGTTCACGGTGCGGGAGGCGCTGGAGGCGCTGGCGTCCGCGACCGCCTGACGGTGTTCGGCTATGTCGTCGGGTCGCGGCCTTCGACCGATCGGAGGGCTTCCGGCACGGGCCGGGCGGTCGTCGAGGTGGCCGACTCGCTCGCCCCTCCTTCCCGGGCCGACCGTGCGGTGACCGCCTGACCAGTACGGTTGCCGCCTGACTAGGCTGGGCGGCATGACGGTGGCGGTGCGGGTGATTCCGTGTCTGGACGTGGACGCGGGCCGGGTGGTCAAGGGTGTCAACTTCGTCGATCTGCGGGATGCCGGCGATCCGGTCGAGCTGGCGGCGGCCTATGACGCGGCCGGGGCCGACGAGCTGACGTTTCTGGACGTGACCGCCTCGTCGGACGACCGGGGGACGATGCTCGACGTCGTGCGGCGGACGGCCGAGTCGGTGTTCATTCCGCTGACCGTGGGTGGCGGGGTGCGGTCGGTCGAGGATGTCGACGTGCTGTTGCGGGCCGGGGCCGACAAGGTCGGGGTCAACACGGCGGCGATCCGGCGGCCGGAGCTGATCCGGGAGATCGCGCAGCGGTTCGGCAACCAGGTGCTGGTGCTGTCGCTGGACGTACGGCGGTCGGCCGGGCAGCCGAGCGGCTGGGAGGTGACCACGCACGGGGGCCGGCAGAGCGCGGGCCTCGACGCGATCGAGTGGGCCCGGACCGTGGCCGGGCTCGGGGCGGGGGAGATCCTGCTCAACTCGATGGACGCCGACGGCACCAAGGCCGGTTTCGACCTCGAGCTGATCGAGGCGGTGCGGGCGGTCGTCGACATTCCGGTGATCGCCAGCGGCGGGGCGGGTGTGGTCGAGCACTTCGCGCCGGCGGTCGCGGCGGGCGCCGACGCGGTGCTGGCGGCCAGCGTGTTCCACTTCGGAGACCTGACGATCGGGGACGTGAAGGAGAGCCTGCGAGCGGCCGGCAATTCGATCCGTTAGCGCCCGTCGGCGAGCCGCATGCTGTATTCGCGGACCGCGGCGGCGTAGGTCGGCTCGTCGAGGTCCCACTCCCCGTTGCCGGGGGCGCTGGCCCGGTTGAGCTGGGCCTGCAGCGTCATGACGGCCGACGACAGTCCGCTGAACGGGCGGGTGCGCCACAGCTGCTCACCGGCCGGGGCGATCTCGACCAGGTCGTCCTCGATGCTGAGCAGGCCGGCCCCGGCCAGGCGGCGCACCGAGAACTCGAGCTCGTCGCGGGTCGGCACGGCGTGGTGCAGGAAGTCGGCGGCGGCGAGCACGTCGGCCAGGGAGGCGCCGGTCACCGGGAGGGCGGCGTGCAGGGCGCGGTCGCGTTCGAGGCGCTCGGCGATGACCGCGGACACGAAGATCCACGCGTCGTTCCAGTGCCAGCCGTCGTCAGCCCCCATGCGGCAATGATGCCGTGCGTCCGCGTCACCGGGAAGCAAATGTGTCCGGATGATCACTGACCTGTGACTCCGTGTCGAAGAGCCTGAGAAAGACCTGGACCAGGGGTCCTATACCCAATGCGTACGCCACGGTGCCGATGCCGACCGTGCCGCCGAGCAGGAAACCCGCGGCGAGCACGGTGAGCTCGATGCTGGTGCGTACGAGGCGGACCGACAGCTGGGGGAACCGGCCGACGATGCCGGTCATCAGGCCGTCGCGCGGGCCGGGGCCGAAGCGGCTGCCGATGTAGAGGCCGGTCGCGGCCGCGTTGAGCACGATGCCGCCGGCCAGGTAGCCGATGCGGGCGGCCCAGGTGGTGCCGGGCGGCAGCAGGGCGAGCGCCCGGTCGGCGACCAGGCCGACCACGATCAGGTTGGCGAGCGTGCCGAAGCCCGGCCGCTGGCGCAGCGGGACCCAGAGCAGCAGGACCGGGATGCCGGTCAGGATCACCACGAGGCCGAAGCTGAGCCCGGTCACCTTCGATATGCCCTGGTGGAAGACGTCCCACGGGTCGAGGCCGAGCCGCGACTCGACCAGCAGCGCCATGGAGATGCCGTAGAGCACGAGCCCGGTGAAGAGCTGGGCCAGGCGGCGGGTGATCCTCATAACTGCCATGCTGCGGTCCAATTGTGCAAGGCTGAAGTGCCAATTCGCGGGAGGTGGACGTGACATCGCAGATGCGCGGGAGCCAATTGACCCGATTGCTGGGCCAATGGCATGCCTTGCCGGGCCGGCATCGCCGGCCCGACTATGCCGCCTTGGCGGCGGCGGTGCGCGGGCTGGTCGCGGACGGCCGGCTTCCGCTGGGCGTACGCCTGCCGGCCGAACGCGAGCTCGCCGAGTCGCTGGCCGTGAGCCGTACGACCGTGTCCGCCGCCTATCGCGCGCTGCGCGAGAGCGGCCACCTGACCAGCCGCCGGGGCGCCGGCAGCTGGACCGCCCTGCCGAACGGGCACCGGGTCGCCACCTCCGGGCTCTGGGCGGCCCCCGACGACCTCGACATGATCGACCTGGGGGTGGCCGCCTCGGCGGCGCCGCCCGAGCTGATCACCGCGACCCGCGATGCGGCCGACGACCTGCCTCGCTACCTGGGCAGCGCCGGCTATCACCCGGTCGGCCTGATCGAGCTGCGGGAGGCGGTCGCCGCCGGCTTCACCGCGCGCGGCGTGGCCACCTCGCCCGAGCAGATTCTCATCACCTCGGGCACCCAGCAGGCCCTCGACCTGGTGCTGCGGCTCTCGGTGCCGGCCGGTGCGCCGGTGCTCGTGGAGTCGCCGACCTATCCGAACGCCCTCGCCGCCCTGGCCGCCCGCCGGGCCCGCATCAACACCCACGGCATGGACACGGCGACCGGCTGGGACTCCGAGCTGCTGCTCGGCGCGCTGCGGCAGACGAGGCCGCGCCTGACGTACGTGATCCCGGAGTTCCAGAACCCGACCGGCCACCTGATGGACGCGTCCCTGCGGGAACGGCTGGCCGCGGCCGCGCACACGGCCGGCACCGAGCTGGTGGTCGACGAGTCCTTCGTGGACCTGCCCCTCGACGGCGACGTCATGCCGCCGCCGGTCGCCGTCTTCGACCGCCACTCCCGGGTGGTGTCGATCGGCGGGATGAGCAAGGCGTACTGGGGCGGGCTGCGGATCGGCTGGGTGCGCGCGTCGGCGCCGATGGTGCAGCGGCTGGCCGCGATCCGGGTCGGGGTCGACATGGCCAGCCCGGTGCTCGAGCAACTGGTCGCGGTGCGGCTGCTGCGTCAGGCGGCGACGATCGTGCCGGCCCGCCGGGCCGAGCTGCGGCACCGGCGCGACACTCTGGTCGAGACGCTGCGGGCGCTGCTTCCGGAGTGGACCTTCGCGGTTCCGCCGGGCGGGACGATGCTCTGGGCCGAACTGGACGGCCCGGTCTCGAGTGCGCTGGCGCGGGCGGCCGAGGATGTGGGCGTACGCCTGGCGCCCGGCCCGCGGTTCGGGCTCGACGGCACGCTGGAGCGCTTCCTGCGGCTGCCGTTCTCGCTGCCGCCGTCGGATCTCATCGAGGCGGTGCGGCGGATAGCCGGGGTGCACCACGACCTCGACCGGGCGGCCGCCCGGCCGTCGTGGCGCACCCCGGCGGTCATCGCATGACGGTTCGGCGACTCAGCGGTTCTCTTCCGCGGCGCGGGCCGCTTCCTCCTCGACCGACAGTTCGGTCGGCGGCAGGTCGGCCTCGACCGATTCCTCTATCTGGCGGGCTTTCACGTCGTCATCGTCGTGCTTGCGATGGCGTCCGTGGTGCGTCTGTTCCTGATCCACGGAACCGACCTTATAGGCAAACTTTTTCCGGAATCACCGAGCAGATCCGGGCTCGATAGGATTGGCCGGCTGGCCTGCTCGGCCGGGCGGCCATTACTCTTCGGTAACACAGGCGCAACATCCCCCAGAACAGCTTGAGAAGGCGGCGCTCGATGGCACTCGACGTTCCCTACCGCTCGATCCCCGACATGTTCTACCGGCGCGTCGCGGCGACTCCGAACGGTCAGGCGTTCGCCGTGCCCAACGCGGACGACACCGGGCTGATCTGGCACACCTGGGGCCAGATCGGTGAGCGCGCGACCGCGCTGGCGGCCGGCCTGCGCGAACTCGGCGTCGGCCTGGAGGACCGGGTCGCCATCCTCGCCAACACCCGGCTCGAGTGGGTGCTGGTCGACCTCGCGATCAACTGCGCGGGCGGCGCGACCACCACGGTCTATCCGACCACCGAGCCGGAGGACGCGTCGTACATCGTCGCCAACTCGGGCTCCAAGGTCCTGATCGCGGAAAATCCGAAGCAGGCGCTCAAGATCGCCGGAGTGGACACCAGCGTCACCCACGTCGTACTCATCGACGGCCCGGCCGACGCCGGCGCGACACCGCCCCAGATCACCCTGGCCGAGCTCGAGGAGCGGGGCCGGGCGGCGCTGCGGCAGAACCCGAAGCTGATCGAGCAGGTCGTGGCGGGCATCGGCCCCGACAACGTGGCCACCCTGATCTACACCTCGGGCACCACCGGCCGGCCCAAGGGCGTCGTGCTGCTGCACGGCGCCTGGGCCTGGGAGGGCGTGGCCCAGGAGTCGCTCGGCATCTTCGAGGCGACCGACATGCAATACCTGTGGCTGCCGCTGTCCCACGCGTTCGGCAAGACACTGCTCTGCGGCATCGTGCACGTCGGCGTGCCGACGTACGTCGACGGCCGGGTCGACAAGCTGGTCGACATGCTCTCGGTCGTACGCCCGACGCTGATGTGCGCCGCACCCCGCATCTTCGAGAAGGTCTACAACAAGACCGTCACCACCGCGCTCG
>DASWRZ010000104.1:0-12762 GCA_036402935.1 Actinoplanes sp. | reverse complement strand
GCCACCCCGTCGTGGATCTCGCGGGCCAGCCGCTGCCGCTCTTCATTGGTGGCGAGCGAGCGCACGTCGTCGAAGAGCAGGGCGGCTTCCAGCCGCAAGGCGGCCGGTTCGGTCACCCCGGTCACTTCGGCGAGCACCGATGACGGGTACGCGTTGGAGACGTCCGCCTCGAGGATGACCAGGCCGATCGTGCGCACCCCGGCGACCAACGGTACGACCAGGGACGAGACGTCGCCGCCGGAGAGCGAACGGGCCTGCGACCGGCTGGCCGTCTGCGGCTGCTGGGTCGCCCAGGCGTCGGCGATCGCCGAGTCGGCGTCCAGCGTGGTCTCCCAGTCGACCCGGTCGGCGCCGGTCTGGGCCAGCACGACCAGGCGACCGCCGCCGCTCGCCGAGAGCACCGCCGCCCGGTCGCCCGGTGCGACGAGCCGCAGCTCCTCCAGCAGGTGCTCGGAGATGCCGCCCGGGTCCAGGGTTGCGCCGGGTAGTGAGCGGGCCACGCTGCGCAACTGGGTGAGCAGGCGGGTCGCCTCGGCATAGGGCTGTGGGGTCGACTCGGCCGGCTGCATGAACTGGCGCATGGTGTCGGCCGCGAACGTGACGATCGCGCCGAGCACCAGCCACTGCCCGCCGGCGGCCAGGAAGCCGGGCTGGGTGATCGGATTCTGGTCGCCGCCGGCGAGCAGCGTGCCGCCGACCACCAGCGAGACCGCGGCCACCCCGAGCAGCGCGGCGCCCTCGGTCGGGCGGCGGCGCAGGGCGGCGGTGAGCAGCGGGACGGCCAGATAGGGCAGCACGGCCTCGGCGCCGAAACCGGCGTCCACAGTGTGGCTGAGGTCGGCCGCGGCGGCGATCGACCCGGCCGCCAGCCCGGTGATCGTGACCTCGGCGAACCGTCCCAGCGGACCGAGCACCCGGTGGTCGGGTGCGAGGAAGGCGGGCAGTGCGGCCACCACGAGCAGCGCAATCCAGCGGAGCTCGGTGAACTCTCTGGTGGCGATCCAGGTGAGCGCCGCGACCAGCGCGAGCATGATGGCACGCGCCGCCGCCGCGAGCGGCTGGGCGCGCGCGGGGACACTGGGCAGGACCGGCACTTGACGGATGGTAGTCGCACCCGGCGGAGCGGCCCATCTGCCGGTCGGCCGGGTGCGGTTCCCCCGGCCGGCGGCGGATTCCGAGTAACCGGGCCGGTCACCGGGAATGTCGGTCCCACCGGGTAGCCTCCGGTGCATGGCGGATACCTCGACGCAGTCGATTCAGGTCCATGCGCCCGTCGACCGCGTGGCCGCGGTGATCAGCGACTTCCGGCGTTACCCGGAGTGGGCCGACGCCATGAAGCAGGTCGAGGTCCTCGAGGAATACGAGGACGGCTACGCGGCCCGGGTGCGGTTCGTGATCGACGCCGGAGTGCTGGCCGACGACTACACCCTCGACTACGAATACGCGGAGGACCTGACCCGCATCGAGTGGCACCTGGTCGCACCCTCCAAGACCCAGAAGTCGCAGCGCGGCTCCTACGATCTGGCCGACAACGGCGACGGCACCACCACAGTGACGTACTCGCTCGAGGTCGAGCTCTCCATCGGCATGCTGGGCATGTTCCGTCGCAAGGCCGAAAAGATGATCATGGATACGGCGCTGAAGACGCTCAAACGCCGGGTGGAGAGCCTGTCCGCGGCTTGAGCGGCCACTGTTGTGAAGCGGCACTGTTGTCAGCGGCGCCGTTGTCGAGCGGCCTCTGTTGTCGAGCGGCCATAGTTTGTCGAGCGCCATAGTTTGTCCAGCGGCCATAGTTTGTCGAGAGGCCGGTGTAGTCGAGCGGCCACAGATTGTTGAGCGGCCGGTGTTGTCAACGGCCATAGTTGAAGAGTGAACGGCGGCGTGAGGAGGGATCATGGCGGCAACGGCACGAGACGAGGCCGAGCGGCTGGTCGCGGCGGTCCTCGCGATGGCCGGTTCGGCCGGCGCGGGTGACAAGGTCACGGCCGGGTTGGGCGCTCTGGGCGACACGGTCTCCGGCTTCCTCGGCAGCCTGAGCGGCGCCACCGGCAGCGCCGCCACCGGCAGCGCCGCCACCGGCAGCGGTGCCACCGGCAGCGGCACCGGCGACGCGGATGGTGGCTCGGTCGGCGGTGCTAGGGACGCCGGCCGACAAAAGGGCGCTGGGCATCAGGGCGGCGCCTGGGCGACCGGCAGCGCCGAGTGCTGCGTCTGCCCGGTCTGCCGCGTGATCTCGACGATGCGCGACCCGAGCCCCGAGACGGCCGTCAAGCTGGCCATCGGCGCGGGCGAACTCGCCACGGGCGTGGCCGGCATCATGCGCGCCTTCTCCTCGATGGTCGGCGATCGCCCCAGCACGCCGCCACCGGCCCGGCCGCGCCCGGAAAACCGCGACGAGAACTGGTCCGCCGCCACGCGCACGACCACCCGCCCCGCCGAAGCCTGGTCCGCGGCGACAAATCCCGCGCCGGCGCAGAGCGCGACCGATTCATCGCCGGCGGCGACAGATCCCGCGGCGCCCGGTCGAGCGGTCGGGGCGACGACGGCCGACCCGTGGTCCGCGGCGACGAAGGCGACGGACGAGAAGCCGGTCAGCGAAGGCGCGACGGCGGAAGCCGGGTCGGTCGGCAAGGGCCCGACGGCAGAGGCCGGCGCAGTCGGCAAGAGCGCGACGGCGGAGCCCGGGGTGGTAGGCAAGGGCGCGACGGCGGAGCCCGGGGCAGTCGGCGACCGCGCGACGGCGGCGAACGGGAAGCCGGTCAGCGAAGGCCTGACGGCGGAAGCCGGGGCGGTCGGCAAGGGCGCGACGGCGGTGGCGAGGGCCGGCGGCGGGGGCGACCCGTGGTCCGCGGCGACGACGGTCAGCGCGGCGCGGGTGTCGGCCGAGCATGCGGCTGAGGTCGAGGCTCGGGCCGCGCGGCGGGCGGCCGAGCAGGCGGCTCAGCGGGAGGCGGCCCGGGCGGCTTCGCGGCGGGCCCGGGAGGCCGCCGAGCGGGTCGCCGAGGCGGTTCGGCTGGCCGAGGCCGCGCGTGACGCCGAGGGTCCTGGTGCCGGTGGGGCGCGGCCGGTGACGCGTACCCCTCGGAAGCGGGACGTATGGGCCGCCGCGACCGCCGATGCGGATGTTGCCGCCGTCGGCGGCGAAGAGACGTTGGATCATGATGTTGCGGGCATCGAAGCGGGCGACGACGCTCGCGGCGACGGCTCGGCATAGACAGCGGCAGCAGAGGAGACAGCGTGACGCTGACCATCGGAGTCGACGTCGGCGGCACGAAGGTGGCCGGTGGGGTGGTCGACGAGCACGGCACCGTGCTGGCCTCCACCCGGCGCAGCACCCCGGCCGAGGATCCCGCCGGCACCCGCGACACGATCGCCGAGGTGGCCGCGGAGCTGGCTCGTGACCACCCGGAGGCCTCCGCGATCGGCATCGGTGCCGCGGCCTGGGTCGACGCGGCCGGGTCGACCGTGCTCTTCGCGCCCAACCTGGCGTGGCGGGACGAGCCGCTGCGCGACTACGTGAGCAAGCAGGTCGGGCTGCCGACCGTGCTCGAGAACGACGCCAACGTGGCCGCCTGGGCCGAGTTCAGGTTCGGCGCCGCCCGTCAGGCTGACGACTCGATGGTGATGATCACCGTGGGCACCGGCATCGGCGGCGGGATCGTGCTCGGTGGCAAGCTGTGGCGGGGCGCGAACGGCATCGCCGGCGAGCTCGGTCACATCCAGGTGGTGCCCGAGGGCCATCCGTGCGGCTGCGGGCGGCTCGGCTGCCTGGAGCAGTATGCGAGCGGCAACGCCCTGGTCCGGTTCGCCCGGGCCGGTGCCCGGCAGGAGCCGGAGAGGGCCGCCCAGCTGCTCGAACTCGCCGGCGGGGACGCCCTGGAGATCTCCGGACGGCAGATCACCGAGGCGGCCCGGGCCGGTGACGGGGTGGCCCGCGACGCCTTCGCCCAGATCGGCTACTGGCTCGGTGTGGCGATGGCCGATCTCGCGCAGAGCTTCGACCCCCAGATCCTGGTGGTGGGTGGCGGCGTTATCGACGCGGGGGACCTTTTGATGGGACCGACCCAGCGGACCTATCGGGATCAGCTCGCTCAGCGCGGGCGGTTCCCGATCGCCGAGGTGGTTGCGGCCCAGATGGGCAACACCGCCGGGGTGGTCGGCGCCGCCGACCTGGCCCGGCGGATCTGAGCGACGAGGGGTCAGGGTGTCCGGGGTTCCGCTGCGGGTGATGAGTTACAACGTCCACGGGTTGGCGGATGACCGGGCGGCCCTGGTCTCCCTGATCCGCGACCTCGAGCCGGACGTGCTGATCGTGCAGGAGGCGCCGCGGCGCTTCCGCTGGCGGCACAAGTGCGCGGCGCTGGCCGACGACGCCGGCCTGGTGGTGGCCGCCGGTGGTATGCCGGCGCTGGGCAACCTGCTGCTGGTGAACATGCGGGTGGCGGTGCACGAGACCTGGTGCACCCGCTTCCCGCTGACGCCGGGCCGGCACATGCGCGGGGCCGCGTTCGCCCGCGGGTCGGTGCGCGGCGGCCGGTTCACGCTCTCCGGCTCGCACCTGGCCACCGACCCGGCCGAGCGCCCGTCCCAGGCCGCGGTCTGGAAGGAGCAGCTCTCGGCGATCGAGGGGCCGGTGATCGTGGCCGGCGACCTCAACGAGGGGCCGGGCGGCGGCGCCTGGCGGATGGTCGAGGACGGCCTGTCCACCGCCGCCGAGTCGGCGCCCACCTTCCCGGCCTCGCTGCCCGCCCGGCGCATCGACGGGATCTTCGTCTCGACGGACATCACCATCGAGAAGTACGAGGTCGTGGACGACGAGCGGGCGCTTTCGGCGAGTGATCATCTGCCGGTCATCGCCGACCTTGTCCTCCCTTCTTCGTAGGGACACCGACCTTCCTCGTAGGGGTACCGATCTGGCAGGATTCGCCGGGTGCAGAGCCCCCCTGACATTGCCGACCGCCACGACGCCGTCTGCGTCATCGGCGCGGGCGCCAGCGGACTGGCCGCGATCAAGAACTTGCGTGAGCACGGGTTCGCCGTCGACTGCTACGAGCGCGAGACCTCGGTCGGCGGCGCCTGGAACTGGCGGCACGACCGCAGCCCCGTCTATGCGAGCACGCATCTGATCTCGTCCCGGCCGCTGACCGAGTTCCCCGACTTCCCGATGCCCGACTCCTGGCCCGACTATCCCCACCACAGCCAGGTGCTGTCCTATTTGGAGCGGTACGCCGCGCACTTCGGCCTCGACGACTGCATCTGGTTCGGCACCGAGGTGGTCTCGGTGGTGCCGGCCGGCGAGGGCCGCTGGGACGTGACCACCCAGTCGACCGGCGGCGGCTCGTCCCGGGTGCAGCGCTACGCCGGGGTCGTGGTCGCCAACGGGCACAACTGGTCGCCCGCCGAGCCCGCGATCGAGGGGGAGTTCCGGGGCGGCCGGGTCATCCACGCCTCGGCATACAAGGATCCGGCGATGCTGCGGCACCGCCGGGTGCTGGTGATCGGCGGCGGCAACTCGGGCTGCGACATCGCGGTCGAGGCGGCCCAGCACGCCGACACGGTCTGGCACTCGACCCGGCGCGGTTACTGGTACGCCCCGAAATACCTCTTCGGCCGCCCCGCCGACCAGGTCGCCTCCCGGCTTCTGAGATGGCGGCTGCCGCTGAGAACAAGGCAGTGGCTCTATCGCCGCACGCTGGCACTGACCACCGGCGACCTCACCCGCTACGGGCTCCGCAAACCCGATCACCAGCCCTACGAGAGCCACCCGATCGTCAACAGCCAGCTCGCCTACTACCTGGGCCACGGCCGGATCACCGCGGTCGGTGACGTCACCCGGTTCGACGGCCAATCGGTCGAACTGGCCGGTGGCAAGCGCATCGAACCCGACCTGATCATCACGGCGACCGGCTATGCCCCGCGGTTCGAGTTCCTCGAGCCGGGGCTGCTCGACGCCGACGCCGACGGCCGGCCCGATCTGCACCTGCACGCGTTCGCCCGCAAGCATCCGACGCTCGCGGTGGTCGGCCTGCTCCAGCCCGACGCCGGCCTGCTGCCGCTCGCCCACTGGCAGAGCGTGGCGGTGGCCCGCTGGCTGCGGCTGCGCGCCGCCGATCCGGAACGGGCGACCGCGGTGCAGCAGAAGGAGTCAGCGCGGCCGATCCGCGCCTGGTCACGGCGCCAGGTGGTGCCGACCCGCCGCCACTGGTTCGAGGTCGACCACGTCGACTACCTGCGGGCGGTCGAGAGTCTTCTGCGCGAGATGGAGACCGCTACATGATCATCCGCTTTGAGGACTGGACCGACCCCGTGCCGCCGTTCGAGCGCGAGGTCGTGAGCCGGCTGCCGGAGGAGGAGCCGACCGGCAAGCCGCCGCTGCTCTTCGTGCCCGGCCTGGGCCATGGCTCCTGGGTGTGGACCAACTGGCTCACCCAGGCCGCGGGTCGCGGTTTCCGGGCGTACGCGGTGACGCCGCGCCCCGGCGGTGACCTGCGTGCCCATGTCCACGACGTCGTGCAGACGGCCGCCTCGCTGCCCAGGCAGGCGGTGCTGGTCGGGCACGGTGCGGGCGCGCTGACCGTCGCGTACGCCCTCGGCCGTTATCCGGCCAAGGCCGCGGTTCTCGCCGCCCCGGTCCTCGACGGCTGGACCACTCTCGGGACCGCGCTGCGGGCCAACCCGTTCGGCACCCTGCCCGCGGTCTTCGGCGGCCGGCTCGGCCTCAACCGCCGCCAGCTGTTCGGCGACAAGCTGCCGGTCGAGCGGGCCGCCGAATACCTGGAGCGGATCGACCGCGTACGCCCCCGGCGCGAGCTGATCACCCACAAGCCGGCGCCCGACCCGGTCGGGGCTCCGCCGATGCTGGTGGTCGGCAGCCCCGACGACCGGATCGTGCCGCGGGCCTCGCTCGATCGCACCGCGGCCCGGTACGGCGGTGCCCCGCTGCTGTTCCCGGGCATGGGCCACGACCTGATGCTGGACGAGGGCTGGGCCGAGCCGATCGGCGCGATCCTGGACTGGCTGGAGAAGGCGCTACTGCCCGGCGCTTAGCGTCGCCCGGCGGCGCTGCTTGGGAACCTGGGCGGCCAGGCGCCCGGTGTGGTCGAGGGCCCGCAGATAGTCGCGGGCCCAGGCCAGGATGTCGTGCCGGGTGATATATCTGCGCATCGCGGCCATCCGCTGGGCCAGGTCGGCCGGGTCGGCGTCCATCGCGTGCAACAGGGTGTCCTTGAGTCCGTCGACGTCGTGCGGGTTGACCTGGAACGCGTCCTCCAGTTCGTCGGCCGCCCCGGCGAACTCGCTGAGCACGAGCGCCCCGGTGTCGTCCGGCCGGGCCGCCACGAACTCCTTGGCGACCAGGTTCATCCCGTCGCGCAGCGGGGTCACGACCATGACGTCGGCGGTCTGATAGAGCGCGGCCAGGTCGGACCGGTCGAACGATTGGTTGAGGTAGTGGATGGCCGGCTCGCCGACCCGGCCGTACTCGCCGTTGATGCGCCCGACCTCGCCCTCGATCCGGTCGCGCAGGCCCCAGTAGCTCTCGACCCGTTCCCGGCTCGGCACCGCGACCTGCACCATCACCGTGTCGCGCACCTTGATCCGCCCGTCGCGCAACAGTTCGCTGTACGCCGTGAGCCGGTGCTCGATGCCCTTGGTGTAGTCGAGCCGATCGACGCTGAGCAGCACCCGCTTGTGCGTTCCCAGATCGTGCCGCAGTTGCCGGACCTGGTTGATCACGGAGGGCCGGGCCGACAGCGCGCCCATCTCGGCGACGTCGATCGAGACCGGGAAGGCGCCGGTGCGTACGATCCGGCCGTCGACCAGGATCGCGTCGTCGGCCCCCTCGGCGCCGAGCAGCTTGGCCGCCAGCTGGGCCACGTTGTGGGCGGCCTGCGGCCGTTGGAAGCCGACCAGGTCGGCGCCGAGCATCCCGCGCATCAGCTCGACCCGGCGGGGGAGCTGCATGAAGAGCTCGGGCGGCGGGAACGGCACGTGCATGAAGAACCCGATCAGCAGGTCGGGCCGCAGCTCCCGGAGCAGCTGGGGCACGAGCTGCAGGTGGTAGTCCTGCACCCAGACCGCGGCGCCCGGCTCGGCCACCTCGGCCGCCGCCTCGGCGAACTTTCGGTTGACCGCGCGATAGGTCTCCCACCAGCCGCGGTCGAAGACCGGTGGCTCGACCGCGTCGTGGTAGAGCGGCCACAGCGTCGAGTTGGCGAAGCCCTCGTAGTAGCCGCGCAGCTCGGGCTCGGAGAGCGGGACCGGCCGCAGGCGCAGCGTGCCGATGTCGGGCAGTTGCGGGGCCGCGCCGACGCCGCCGGCCCAGCCGACCCAGGTGGCCGGGGTTTTCTTCAGGATCGCGTGCAGGGCGCTGGCGAGACCGCCGGGGCTTCGCCGCCACTCGCAGGCGCCGTCGGGCGCCGCATTGTCATCGAGCGGGAGCCGATTGGCGACGACGACCAGCGAGCTCTGACGCATCACCGAAGGTTACTGCATAGCTACCCTGATATATACAGATCGTGATCTATACGACCGCGCCGTCGTCGAAGTCGTCGTCCTCGTCGTCACCTGAACGGAGCCGCCAGACCAGCATGACGGCGCCGGAGACGATCGCCGCGAAGCCGAGCAGCGTCACGTAATTGGTGTCGATCGGCAGCAGCGTCGGAAAGAGGAACAGCACGAAACCGAGCACGACGCCGAGGATGCCCATCACCGCGTACTTCGAGATGCGGGGCAGGGGCGGGGGCGGCGGCGGGACATAACGCTCGTCGTCGTCCTCCTCCAGCCCGTCAAGGTCCTCGAGGCCGTCGAGCAGGGACGGCGGGTCGGGCTGGTCGGTGCGCCGGCGGTTGAGCGTGATGCCCGAGAAGTCGGCCGCCGACTGCAGACGCGGAGGAGCCGTCGGCGGCTTGGCGGCGGCGTCCTCGATGCTCTCGGAGGCCGGCCACGGCGGGTCGGCGGTCGGGTCGGGCGCGGTGTGGAAGCCGGCGATGATCTCGGCCCAGGCGGCGTCGACGTCGGCCTGCGGGGCCGGCCCGGGCCCGGTGATCGGGTCGGCGGTGGGGTCGGCGGGCGGCGGGGGAGTGGGCAGCTCGCCGCCGGTGACCTTGTTGAGGAAGTCGCGCGCGGTCTCGAGCTGGGTGCGGTCGACGTAGAGACGGTCGGTGGGCCGGGCGGGCAGAGTGGTGGCCCGCAGGATCGGGTTGAGATCGGCGGTGGGCTGGAGATAGGCCGCGATGCCGCTGGCCCCGAGCACGTCGAGCAGGTGCTCGCCGACGCGCGGATCGACGTCGCCCGCGACCGCGTAGTCGGCCGCGTCGATCCCGTTGTCCCGCCGCCCGCGACGGGCGCCACCCGCTGTCACCCCTGCACACTCCCTCGCCGACCGTGCCTTGAATGGTGACACGACAGGTACCGGTTGCGGGAGTGCGTTGTGGCGCGCCGTCCCGCTTCCCATCCGACCGCCCCGCCCACCACCCTTAACCGGGCTGAAGGCTCTAGTCTTCCCTTCGCGCCCGATGTCCCGGAAGTGCCGGAAAGGACACCGTGTTCTACTGGCTGCTCAAGTACGTGGTTCTCGGACCTCTGCTGAGACTGCTCTTTCGCCCCGACGTGCGGGGCCTGGCCAACGTGCCCGCCACCGGGCCGGTGATCCTGGCCTGCAATCACCTGTCGTTCTCCGACTCGATCTTCACACCGCTTCTGGTCGCCCGCAGGGTGACGTTCGTCGCCAAAGCGGAGTACTTCACCGGCCGGGGCATCAAAGGTCGTCTGATGCGGCGGTTCTTCCTCGCCACCGGGACGATTCCGGTCGACCGATCGGGTGGGCAGGCCGCCCAGGCGGCCCTCGACACCCTGCTGAGGGTCCTGGGCGAGGGCGGGATCGCCGGCATCTATCCCGAGGGCACCCGGTCGCCCGACGGCCGTCTCTATCGCGGCAAGACCGGGGTGGCCCGGCTCGTCCTCGAGAGCGGCGCGGTGGTGGTGCCGGTCGCGCTGCTCAACACCGACGAGATCCAGCCCACCGGCACTCTCGTGCCCAAGATCAAAAGAGTGCGGATGCGGTTCGGCGCACCGCTTGACTTCTCCCGGTACGTTTCAGCCGCAACCCGAAATTCGACAAGAGGGGGCGGAAGAGGCGACCGGTTCGTCGAGCGCACCATCACCGACGAGATCATGTACGAGCTGATGACGATGACCGGCCGCCCATATGTAGACGTTTACGCGGTCAAGAAACAGCCATCCCCGCCCGCCGCCGCAACGCCTGCAGGTCGGTGACCACGATCCGGCGACCCTCGGTGCGCAGCCAGCCCCGGCTGGCGAACGAGCCGATTGCCTGGTTGACGCTTTGCCGGGAGCCGCCGGCCATCTCGGCCAGCTGGCTCTGGTTGAGCTCGATCGTGATCATCGGCGCCTGACTCTCGCCGGCCAGCCGCACCAGCGTCTTGGCCACCCGGCCGGGCAGGTCGAGGAAGACGTGGTCGGTGTTCTGCTCGGTGAGCCGGCGGATCAGCGCGCCGACCGAGCGCATCACCGCGTCGAGGATCCGTGGATTCGAATGCACGAGATCCATGAACGCGGCCCGCGACAGCGTGAGCGCCTGGCAGTCCTCGATGGCCTCGGCCGAGGCACTGCGGGCCGAAGCGTCCAGGAGGGACACCTCGCCCAGCACGTCGGGCGGGCGCACCACGGTGAGCACCGCGCGCTCGCCGGTCGGCGCGGTGCGGAAGATCGCGACCGCGCCTCGTTTGAGGATGATGAGTGATTCGCCGGGATCGTGCTCGACGAAGATGATCTGGCCCTTGCGGTAGTTGCGCGGAACGGCCGTGGCGATGACCCGGTGCCGGACGTCGGCCTCCAGCCCGGCGAACATCTCCACGCCGGTGAGCGCGTCGCCGTTGTCCGGCAGACGATGGTCCACGGCGCTATCCCTCCCCCGGTGGGGACTCGCGTCGACGACGCAGCCGGCGCCGGCCCCACGACGCGAACGATCACTATTAGCACGAAGCAAGCCCCGGGCGCTATTTTCCAGGCCCGGTAGCCGGAACGGCTCGTACGATCATGTCGCGATCGTGGCTATCTGTAAACCGTTCCATCGCCTTGCGTGATTGTCGCCCAGGCTGTCCGTCGCATTTGGCCTGTGTGCCGCGATAATCCCGCCGTGCCGGATGACGACCTCGTTCAATCGACCCTGCGCGATGAGTGGCATCTCGTCCCTCAGGAGATCACCGCCCTGCGGGGCACCCTGCTCTCCCGCGCCTGGGAGGTGACCGCCGGCGTCGACCGGTACGTCTGCCGGCTCAGCGATCCGCGGGTACGCCACCCGGTCGAGGCCGGCCTGGCCGCCGCCGGTCACCTCCGGGGCCGGGGCATCGCGGCCGGCGATCCGGTGCGGACACTCGGCGGCAAGCTGACCGTCCGGACCGAGGAGGGCGTGCTGGCGGTGCTGCGCCGGGTGCCCGGCCGGCGGCTGGACGGCGGTGACCCGGTCGACCAGCAGTGGTGGGGCGACCGGCTGGGTGCGGTGCACCGGGCGCTCGAGGGGTTCCACCACCCCGGGCTGCGGCCGTGGCAGGCGCTCGACGCGGACGCGCCGCACCTGGCCCGCGAACCCTGGCTGAGGGCCGCGGTGACCGGCGCGATGACCGCCACGACGCGGCTGACCGTCACCGACCGGCTGACGTACGGCGTACTGCTCGGCGACCCGGCCCCCGGCACCTTCGTGGTCGACCCCGCGACCGGCCGGGCGGGGCTGCTCGACTGCGGGGCGAGCGGCACCGGCCCGCTGGTCTACGACGTGGCCGCGGCGACCGTCTACGCCGGCGGCACCGAGCGGGCGGCCGAGCTGGTCGACGGTTACCTGGCCGCCGGCCCGGTCGGCGCGGACGAGCTCGAGGCGGCACTGCCGGTCCTGCTGCGGCTCGGCTGGGCCGTGCGGGCCTTCCACGCCGCCCGGCACGGCTGCGAGGAGTCGCTCCAGGCCGCGCGGCAGGCCCTGGAGTCAGCGGCCGGTTGACCATGAGTGAGGATGGGCGGGAGACAGTCTTCGGTCCGCTCGAGGGCGGTGGTTGGGGAGGGTGGATGGGGGCCTACCGCTATTTCTACGACTGCGAGTTCATCGAGGACGGCCGCCTGGTCGACCTGGTGTCGATCGGCGTGGTCGACGAGAACGGTCGCGAGTTCTATGCGATCAGCACCGAGTTCGACGACTCCCGGGCGATCCCGTGGGTCCGGCGCAACGTGCTCGACAAACTTCCCTCCCCCTCGGACAAGGCGTGGCGCTCCCGCGAGCGCATCCGCGACGACCTGTACGAGTTCCTCATGGAGCCGGTCCGCGGCCGCGACGAGGAGATCGAGCTCTGGGCCTGGTACGCGGCGTACGACCACGTCGCCCTGGCCCAGCTCTGGGGCGCGATGCCGGCGCTGCCCCGCGAGATCCCGCGCTTCACCAAGGACCTGCGCCAGCTCTGGGACGACCGCGGCCGCCCCAAGCTGCCCACGATGGCCGGCCGGCACGACGCCCTGGTCGACGCCCGGCACAACCTGGCCCGCTGGGACGTGCTTTCGGCTAACCAGGCCTGGCCTCACGGCGGGGGCGTTTAGGCTGACCCGGTAGGGGGAGGTGCTTTCGTCCGCGCCTGTGACGCCGACTAAAGTGCGGCTTGCGGCCCGCCCCGGGCCCGGCAACGCTGCCGACTTGGCTTGACGAACCTCAGGCCTCCCTGGGGCTCGACGGGCTATCTGCATCTCGCAACCCGATCAGGG
>DASWRZ010000103.1:0-8841 GCA_036402935.1 Actinoplanes sp. | reverse complement strand
CGGAGCACACCACGCTGCCCGACGAGTATCGGCAGGACCCGACCTGGGAACGTTCCGGGCACACCGAACGCGGGCGGGACGGGTGCCGGGTGCCGATCCCGTGGGAGGCCGACGGACCCTCGTACGGTTTCGGCCCGTCCGACGCCAGCTGGCTGCCGCAGCCGGCCTCGTGGGCCGAATACGCCCTGGACCGGCAGCGGGACGTGCCGGGGTCGACCTGGGAGCTCTACCGGGCGGCGCTTGCGCTGCGGCGCTCGCACCGGCTCGGCACATCTTCTCTGGCGTGGGAACAGTCGTCGGAGGACGTGCTCGCCTTCCGCGTCGGGGACGTGCTGGTGCTGACCAACTTCGGCGATTCCCCGGTGGCTCTACCGGCCGGGGCTCGGGTCCTGCTCAGCAGCGAGCCGCTCGTCGACGGGCAGGTCCCCGGGGATGTCACCGTCTGGGCCCAGCTCTGACTCGTGGAGCTCTGACTCGTGGAGCCCTGACTCGTGGAGCTCTGACTCGTGGAGCTCTGACTTGTGGCGCTCTGACGCGGCCGCCAGCAGGGCCGCGTGGGTGCCGGCCAGGTCCTTCGCGACGGTCCGGCTGGCCAGCCAGTACATGATGCCGGTCGGGACGAAGAAGAACTGGAAGCCGGCCAGGCCGACCGCGTAGTTGAGGGGCGGCGGGAACGCACCGGACAGGCCGCGGAACACCACCGCGACCACCGCGTTCCCGCCCGCCCGGCCGAACCCGTTGACCAGGTTGCCGAGGCTGTAGACGGTGCCGCGGTGCTCGGGCGGGTTGACGTCGGCCAGCAGGGCGAACCAGTTCGGCGAGTTGGCCGAGGTCAGCATCAGCGCGAAGATCGCGGTGGCCAGGCAGAACCCGACCGTCGGCTCGGTGAAGACGTCGGACAGCACGGCCTTGATCACCTGGCCGGAACTGCCGCCGTCGGGCACCTCGATCTTCATCGGCACGAAGAACAGAACGACGTAGAACGGCACGGCGGCGAGGACGCCGACGGCCGCGACCAGGGCGCGGCCTCTTGGCGTACGCCGTTGCAGCCGGTCGCCAACCAGGCCGCCCACGATGCTCAGCGCGCCGCCCAGCTGGAACAGGGTCGCGAAGATGCTGCCGACCAGCACCGCGGTGCCGGTCGAGTAGCCCTGGTGCTCGGCCCGCGACCGGAACAGCACCGGCAGCCAGACCAGCGATCCGAACGCGATCTGCGCGGTGCCGCCCTGCAGGATCAGCCAGATGTTGGTGCGCCGGTCGAAGATCACCGGCAGGTCCCTGGGGTGGATGCGCTCGTCGTAGTCGACACCGGCCAGTTCGGGCTGGCTGTCGCCGCGGGGCACGTTGTAGGTGAAGACGTAGGCCAGCGTGGCCACGACGCCGGCGGCCGCGGTGACCAGGAACGGCTCGCGCCAGTCGGTGTGCCCGAGCAGGCCGCCGACCAGGGTGCCGGCCAGCGTGCCGACGCCCTGCGAGAGGCCCCAGAAGCTCATCACCAGGCCGCGGCGCCGGGGCGAGATCAGGTCGCTGACCACGGCGAAGCTGACCGACGCGACCGCGCCGAGCCCGAACGCGGCCACCACCTGCGAGGCCAGGAAGGACGCGTAGCCGCCGGACAGGCCGGACCAGGCGGTGCCGGCGACCCAGATCGCGGTGCCGATGATCAGGACCGGCTTGCGGTCGGTGCGGTCTCCGGCGTACGCCCAGGCGATCGCGGCGACCGCGCTGATCAGGAACATCACCGTGGTCGCCAGCGCGATGTGGCCCTCGCCGACCCCGAACGAGTCGCCGATGCTGCCGTAGAGGGGCGGCACCAGCCCGATCGCGACGTTGTCCAGCGACGCGAGGATCACGAAGACCACGACGCTGTAGACGCGGTGGGCGGTGCCGCCTCTGTTCACGCAGGAGAGGGTAGTCCCCCGATCATGAGGGATCAGCTCAGCGAACCCGGTCGATCACGCTGTTCTGCGCGGCCTTGTACTGCTGCCGGATCAACGGGACGGGCTCGTCCTCGTACGTCTCGGGGACCTCGGCCGACCAGGTCGGCGCGACCTCTCCGCCCAGGGTGACCCACGCGGCCTGTCGGGCGGCGCCGTCGGCGACGTATTCGCCCGGCGGCGGCACCAGGACCGGCTTGCCGAACAGGGCCGGTGCGATGTGCCGGACCGCCTCGCTGCGGGCGCCCCCGCCGACCAGCACGATGCGGTTGGCCTGGGCACCGTGCGCGACCAGCGCGTCGAGGCCGTCGGCCAGCGCGCACAGCATGCCCTCGACCGCGGCCCGGGCCAGGTGCGCCGGATCGGAGGTCTTGAGCGTGAGGCCGTGGATCGCGCCGGTCGCGTCGGGACGGTTGGGGGTCCGCTCACCCTGAAGGTAGGGCACCAGGACCAGGCCGTCGGCGCCGGCCGGGGCGGAGAGCGCGAGCCGGGACAGCTCGTCGTGGTCGACGCCGAGCAGTTTGGCCGCGGCGTCGAGCACCCGGGCGGCGTTGAGCGTGACCACGATCGGCAGGAACCGGCCGGTCGTGTCGGCGAACCCGGCGACGGTGCCGCTCGGGTCCTGGGGCGCCACGTCGGACGAGACGAAGACGGTGCCCGAGGTGCCGATCGAGACGATCACGTCGCCGGGCAGCGCGCCGGTGCCGAGGGCGGCCGCGGCGTTGTCGCCCGCGCCCGGGCCGAGCGGGATCTTCTCGTTGATGCGCCCGGCGGTGCCGGTCGGGCCGAGCACCTCGGGGGTCTTGATCAGGCGACCGAAGCCGAGTTCGAGCAGGTCGGGGCGGTATTGGTTGCTGGCGGCCGACCAATACATGGTGCCGCTGGCGTCGCTGCGGTCGGTCTTGATGTCGTCGATGCTGGTCGAGCCGGAGAGCTTCCAGGTCAGCCAGTCGTGCGGCAGGCAGACCGCGGCGACCCGGGCCGCGTTCTCCGGCTCGTTGCGGGCGAGCCAGCGCAGCTTGGTCAGGGTGAAGCTGGCGACCGGCACGATGCCGACCGCCTCGACCCACTTCTCCGGACCGCCCAGCTCGGCGGTCAGGTCGGCGGCCGCGCCGGCGCTGCGGGTGTCGTTCCACAGCAGCGCCGGCCGGACCACCTCGCCGTTCTCATCCAGCACCACCATGCCGTGCTGCTGCCCGGCGACCGAGACGGCGGCGACGTCGTCGAGCCCGCCGGCCTCGGCGATCGCCGACTGCAGGGCCGCCCACCAGGCGTCCGGATGCACCTCGGTGCCGTCCGGATGGCTCGCCCGGCCCTGGCGGACCAGCTTGCCGGTCTCCGCGTCGCGGATGACCACCTTGCAGGACTGGGTGGAGCTGTCGATCCCGGCGACAAGAGTCATTGTCAGTTGGCCTTCAGGACGTGGTCGATGGCGAGCTGGTGCAGCTTCACGAAACCGTAGCCCGGCGCGCCCGCCGCGTCAGCATCGAAATCTTCGAATGCCGACCGGTCGTTGAGGAGGTCCTGGTAGGTCTCGCCCTCGTTGAGGGTCGGCTTGCGCAGCTCGGCGACCTTGCTGGCAGCCAGCGCCTCCTGCACGACCGGGTCGGCGCGGAACGCCTGCGCCCGCTCCTTGAGCAGCAGGTACATCCGGATGTTGGCCTTGGCCGACTCCCAGACGCCGTCCATGTCCTCGGTGCGGGACGGCTTGTAGTCGAAGTGGCGCGGGCCCTCGTACGCCTGGCCGCCCTCGGGGTTGCCGTGCTCGAGCAGGTCGACCAGGGCGAACGCGTTGAGCAGGTCGCCGTGACCGAACACCAGGTCCTGGTCGAACTTGGGGCCGTGCTGCCCATTGAGGTCGATGTGGAACAGCTTGCCGTGCCACAGCGCCTGGGCGATGCCGTGGGCGAAGTTGAGGTTGGACATCTGCTCGTGGCCGACCTCGGGGTTGATGCCGAACAACTCCGGCCGCTCGAGGTCGTTGACGAACGCGATGGCGTGGCCGGCGGTCGGCAGCAGGATGTCGCCGCGGGGCTCGTTGGGCTTGGGCTCGATCGCGAAGCGCAGGCCGTAGTTCTTGTCCTCGGAGTACTGCGCGAGCAGGTTGAGCGCCTCGGCGTAGCGGTCGAGAGCGGCCTGGATGTCCTTGGCCACGTCGTACTCCGAGCCCTCGCGGCCGCCCCAGAGCACCAGGGTCTTGGCGCCCAGCTCGGCGCCGAGGTCCATCTGGCGCATGACCTTGCGGATCGCGTAGCGCCGGACGTTGCGGTCGTTGCTGGTGAAGCCGCCGTCCTTGAACACCGGGTGGGTGAACAGGTTGGTGGTCACCATCGGCACGATCATGCCGGTCTCGTCGAGGGCCTTCTTGAAGTTGGCGATGATGCCGTCGCGGGTGTGCGCGTCGGACCCGAACGGGACCACGTCGTCATCGTGGAACGTGATGCCGTAGGCACCGATCTCGGACAGCTTGTGCACCGCCTCGACCGGGTCGAGGGCGGGACGGGTCGCGTCGCCGAACGGGTCGCGCGCCTGCCATCCGACGGTCCACATGCCGAAGGAGAACTTGTCATCGCGCGTGGGTTGGACCGGCACGGTTACCTCCACGTAACAGATCGGATTTGTTTATTGGTTGAATTATTTGAGGACGGTGTGGCATTGTCAAGGGCGTGACGGGCCGAATCATGACTGCTTCCAGCGCACCCGTCCGGCAATCGAGCGTGCGCGCTCATAATCTCGCGCTGGTGCTGCGGACCGTGGCGAACCGGGCAGATCAGCCGTCTCGGGCGGCCATCTCGACGCTCACCGGACTCACCCGGGCCACCGTTTCCGCGCTGGTCGACGACCTGATCGCCGGCGGTCTGCTGGTCGAGCTGGACCCGCCGCCGCGTACCGGAGCCGGCCGGCCCGCGGCCGGCCTGGCCCTCTCCCCCGACGGCCCGGCCGGGCTCGGGCTCGAGATCAACGTCGACTATCTGGCCGCGTGCGTGGTCGACCTCACCGGCACCGTGCGGCACCGGGCGGTACGCGCGACCCACCCTTCCGTCGCGCTCAGTGATCTGAGCCGGCTGGGTGATCTGAGTCGGCTGGCCGGCGAGGTCGCGGCCGCGGCTTCGGCCGACGGGCTCACCCTGGCCGGGGCCACGCTGGCGGTGCCCGGTCTGGTCACCCCGGCGGGCATCGTCCGGGTCGCGCCCAACCTGGGCTGGCAGGACGTCGACGTGCCGGCCCTGCTCGGGGCCACGCCGGAGCTGGCCGGGCTGCCGATCTCGGTCGACAACGAGGCCAACCTGGCCGCGCTGAGCGAGTTGCGGGCGGGCGGGGACGAGCCGACGTTCCTGTACGTCTCGGGTGAGATCGGCATCGGCGCGGGAATCGTTCTCGACGGGGCGCTCTATCGCGGCGTGCGCGGGTGGAGCGGCGAGATCGGGCATGTCACGGTCTATCCGGACGGCCGGCCCTGCCGGTGCGGAGCCGACGGGTGCCTCGAGCAGTACGCCGGGCAGGAGCAGGTGGCGGCCGATCCGGCGCTGGCGGCGTCGGCGCTCGGCATTGCGTTGTCGGCGGTCGTGAATCTTCTCGATATCGGGGTAGTCGTGCTCGGTGGCGCCTACGCGCCCGTGTTCGACCAGCTGCGAGAGGGGATCGAGACCGAGCTGCGGCGGCGGGTGCTGACGGCGGAGCTGTCGCCGGTGCTGCTGCGGCCGGCGGCGCTGGGTGCGGACGCGGCCATGCGCGGAGCGGCCGACACCGTCGTGCGTGAGGTGCGCGAGAACCCGGCCGCCTGGCTGAGCCGCTAGGCGGACCTGGCCGAGGACTCGCTCGAGTCGGCGGCGGCGCCGGCGAACTCGGTCAGACCCCGCAACAGGGCCGCCCGGCCGGACGCCGACATACGCTCGAGAACGGCCCCGAGCGCGTGCCGGCGGATCGCCCGGAGCTCGCCCAGCAGCATTCGTGACGACGGCGTCAGATAGAGGGCGATCTCGCGGCGGTCGGCCCGGCCCGGCGCCCGTTCGACCAGGCCCGAGGCGACCAGGCGGTCGCAGAGCCGGCTGGCCGAGGAGAGAAGCATCTTGAGTTCGGCGGCCAGACCACCGAGATTTATGCCTTCGGCCCGCTCGACGGCGAGCAATGCGTTGAGCTGGGGCCAGGAGAGGCGGGGACTGACCTGCTCACGCGCGATGTCGAACGCGACCAGCAGGGTTTGCGCGGCGTCATCGATCGCCGCGGCATGCATCGGGTCCGGCCCATCCGGCCCATGGTGAACGGCCATGGTGCAGCAGACACTACCGGTAGGGCGGCGCGTGTTCGAGGAGGTTGGCCCGTGATCGAGCGGCTTCTCGCCGTCCGGCGGATCTTGACCGGCTCGGCGGCCGATGCGCTGCCCGAGCAGCTGGCCGAGGCGCTGGGCAAGGAGTACGCGCTCACCGGCAGCGAGTTGCTGCTGGTGGACTACCGTCTGGCCGCCCTGCTGCCGGTCACCGGCGGCGAGCCTGTGACCAGGGCCGGGGAGTCGCCCTGGCACTGCTTCGACCACCAGGCCGAGGTGATCGACGGCACCGACCTCTATCTGCCGGTGACCGCGCGAGGTGAGCGCCTCGGGGTGCTGCGCTGCTCGCCCGTTCCGGACGACATGGACATGCGGGGCGAGCTGGCCGAGGTGGCGACGCTGCTGGCGCACGAGCTTCAGGCGGCCGCGGCGGGCACCGACCGCTACCGGATCGCGGCCCGCACCCGGCGGCTCACGCTCGCCGCCGAGATGCAGTGGGAGCTGCTGCCCGGGCGCAGCCGGAGCCGTCCGGGATACAGCCTGGCCGGGCAGTTGGAGCCCTCGTATTCGGTGAACGGGGACAGCTTCGACTGGGCCGAGCAGGAGGACCGGATCTTTCTGTCGGTGCTCAACGGCATGGGTGAGGGCGTGTCGGCGTCGCTGCTGACCGCGCTGGCCACCCACGCGCTGCGCAACGCCCGGCGGGCCGGCGTCCCGCTCGCCGACCAGGCCGCGCTGGCCGATCAGGCGGTGTTCGGCGAGCACCGGGGCGAGCGGCACGTGTCGGGCCTGCTGCTGGAGCTCGACCTGGCCGGCGGAGAGCTGACGGTGATCGACGCCGGGTCGCCGCGCCTGCTGCTGCTCCGCGACGGCGCGGTCGAGGACCTGTCGCTGGAGGCCCAGTTCCCGCTCGGCATGTTCGAGGGGTCGGACTACGTGGCCCAGACGTTCCCGCTGCGTACGGCGGATCGGTTGTTCATCGTCAGCGACGGGGTGGCCGGGGCGGCCGCGGCCGCGGGGCGGTACGGCGATGCGGCGCTGATCCGCTTCGTACGGCGTACGCGGGTGATGGCACCGCTGCAAGCGGTCCGTTCGCTCCTGGGCGATCTTCGCAGTTTCCTCGCCTCCGGCGAGTTGGAGGACGACGCCGTGGCGGTGTGCCTGGACTGGACCGGGGCCGTCTGAGAACAGACGGCCCCGGGTCGTTGCATGATCAGCGCCGGATCAGTTCCGGGCTGCCGGATCGGTTCCGGACTCCCGGATCAGTTCTGGACTCCCGGATCAGTTCTGGGCTCCGGTGCGGTTGGCGATCGCCTCGAGGAAGATGTCACCGATCTTGGCCGGGTCCTCGGCGATGAACACGCCGCCGGCCGGCGTCGCGCTGGTGATCGCCTGGAGCTCGTTGCGGTCGACCTCGTTGCCGATGCCGATGATCACCAGACGGACCGGGCGCTTGGGATCGTTCAGCTTCTTCAGCTGGGCGATCAGGGTGGCCTGGGTGATGCCCTCGGGGTTGTCGTTCTTGCCGTCGGTGAACAGGAGCACCGAGTTGATCTTGCCGCGCTGCCAGGTGCTTTCCACGTTCTTGTAGGCCGCGAGCACCGTGTCGTAGAGGCCGGTGTTGCCGTCCTTCTTCGGCACGATCTTGGTGATCGCGTTCTGCAGGTCGGTGCGCCGGGTCGCCAGCGGGCTGATCGGCACGATCTCCTTGTACGGCTTAGTGCCGTCCATGTCGGTCGAGAACAGCCAGGTGCCGACCGCCCACTTGTCATCGAACAGGGCGAGGCCCTGCGTCGCGGCGCCCTGGGTCACCTTGGCCCGGGTCAGGCCGCCCGCGGTGGGCACCGGTTCGGCCATCGAACCGGAGACGTCGAAGACGGCGAGCGCCCGGCCCGGCAGCGTGATCGCGGCCCAGCTGCCGAGAGCCTGGCTGAGCGTGCTGGCGTCGAGACCCGCGGCGGCCGAACCGGCCGAGTCGGCCGAGGCGGTGACCGCCGGAGAGGCCGCCGGAGCGCCGACCGGCTTGGCGAAGCCGGTGCCGACCGAGCCGTCGGCCGCCCGCAGACCGGCCGTGGCCAGCGCGTCCTTGAACGCGCTGGACCCGAGCTGGACGCGCAGGGCCTCGGCCGCGCTCGCCTTGGTGATGTCGATCTCGGGCATCACCGCGTAGGGGTAGTCGAGCGGCGGCGGGTTGGGGTCCATGTAGAGCGCGACGAGCGGCACCGGCGGCCTCTGGGCGTTGTACGAGACCACGTCGGCCTCGGACAGCGGCGCCGCACTCAGGCTGGTCGCGACGTCGTTGGGGTCGGTCGACTGCGGGAACTTCTGCAGCAGGTCGGCCCGCAGGTTGGAACTGCCCTGGGCGAGCGCCCGCAGGGCACCGACCTTGAGCGCCTGGGCCTGGCTGCCGGCGCCGGCCGCCTGACCGAGCGCGAGCAGGCCGGACAGGCCGGTGGCGTCGCGGATCGGGTCGGTGATGCCGGTGCGGAGCTGGGTGTTGGTGGTCAGCAGACCGAGCAGGTCCTTCCACCCGAGCTTCTTGTCGGGCCAGCCGATGGTCTGCGCGACCGGCTCGGGCATGCCGACGACGATCGGGCTCTGCGCGAGCGGCTTGAGGTCGGTCGGCGTGAAGCCGGG
>DASWRZ010000102.1:0-24658 GCA_036402935.1 Actinoplanes sp. | reverse complement strand
CGCTGGTGAACCCGCTCATCACGAAGTTCGACGGATGAACCTTGAGGACGAACCCCGTCGCCGGACCGATCGCTTCCACATAGTCTTCGACGGATGTCCGGTTCGTGGTGCCGACCTCCCGCAGCCGGGCTCCGGTCGAGGCCAGCAGGTCGGGCAGGCGGAAGCCGTCGCCGATCTCCACCATCTCGCCGCGGCTGACGATGATCTCCCGGTCCCGGGCCAGCGCGGTCGCCGCCAGCACCAGGGCGGCCGCACCGTTGTTGACCACGTGCACCCCGCCCGCCTCGGGCACGGCTCGTTCCAGCGCCGCCATCGCGCCACGGCCCCTCCTCGCCCGCCGGCCGGTCCCCAGGTCGAGCTCGACGTCGGTGTGCCCGCTCGCCGCCACGATCGCCTCACGGGCCGCGCCGGACAGCGCCGCCCGCCCCAGGTTGGTGTGCAGCACGACGCCGGTCGCGTTGAGCACCGGATGCAGGCCGCCGGCGGTGTCCGGCAAGCCGGCGACGGCCGCCTCGGCGACCGCGTCGGGCGCCAGCTCACCCTCGCGGACCCGCTGCTGGGCCGCCGTCACGGCCGCCTTGACGACGGGCCGCCCCAGCCGCTCCGCGGCTTCCTTCAGGCGCGGATCGTTCAACACCACATCCGTACGCGGTACCAGCCGTCGCCCATCCGTCGTCACTCCCCCACCGTAATCGGGGGGACCTCCGCCCCGCAGCCGGCGACGCCCGCATCGCCGCCCGGACCACGCGTCACTGCCGCCCGGGCAGACGCCTCTCCAGCACCTGGCCGGGCCACGGGCCGTCCGGCTGCGCGACGCTGAACGTCGCGGTGGCCGTGAAGCCCTGCCCCTCGTAGTACCGGACGAGGCCGCCGCCGTTGCCCCGGTAGCAGTCCAGGCGCAGCAGCCCGACGCCACGCGCGACGGCCAGGACCCCCGCATGTTCGAGCAGCAACGAGCCGACTCCCCGGGCCTGGTCCGAATGGTCGGTCACCAGCAGCTTGACGAACAGCTCGGGTTCGGCGGGCGCCGGCACGGGCTCGGACGACTCCCCGACGACCAGGGCTCCCACCGGCCGGCCGGCGTTGACCGCGACATAGAAGTCGTTCGATGCCGCGTACCTCTCGGCCAGCGCGACCGTCCGCGGGACCTCGGAGAACGGCGTGCTCCCCCACTGCCCGGTCTGTCCTCGCTCCACGAGCCAGCGCACGGCACCGTCGAGTATCGCCAGCACGGCCTTCACATCGGCCGGACCGCCGGGCCGGATCGTCACCGCGGAATGGAGACCCATCGACGGATCGTATCCGGATACGTCGATGAACGGAGGCGGACGGGAATCGAACCCGCCTGACTCGGGTACCGAGTCACACCGGTTTTGAAGACCGGGAGGGGCACCAGCCACCTGAACGCCTCCGTGGATCACCCTATCCGAGGTCCACGGTGTAAAAGTGGACGCATGACGGTCACTCGGCTCACCCAGTACGCGCACGGCGGTGGCTGTGCCTGCAAGATCCCGCCCGGGGAGCTCGAGGCGGTGGTCGCGGGCCTGGTCGGCACCGAGACACCGAACGGGCCCGGCGAGCTGCTGGTCGGTCTCGACGACGGCGACGACGCGGCGGTCGTGAAGATCGAGCGCGGCACGGCGATCGTCGCCACGGCCGACTTCTTCACGCCGGTGGTCGACGACGCGTACGACTGGGGCCGCATCGCGGCCGCTAACGCCCTCTCCGATGTCTATGCGATGGGCGGAACGCCCGTCGTCGGTGTCAACCTGCTCGCCTGGCCGCGCGAGCTGCTGCCGATGGAGCTGGCCGCCGAGGTGCTGCGCGGTGGTCTCGCCGTGGCGCGGCAGGCCGCCTGCCACGTCGCCGGCGGGCACAGCGTCGACGACCCGGAACCGAAGTACGGCATGGCGGTCACCGGCGTGGCCGACCCCTCCCGCCTGTTGCGCAATGATCAGGGTGCGGCCGGCATGCCGCTCACGCTGACCAAGCCGCTCGGCATCGGCGTGCTCAACAGCCGGCACAAGGCGACCGGTGAGGTCTTCGCGCAGGCGATCGCCACGATGAGCGCCCTCAACCGCGACGCCTCCGAGGCCGCTCTGAAGGCCGGCGCGGTGTGCGCGACCGACGTCACCGGCTTCGGCCTCCTCGGCCACCTGCACAAACTCGCCCGCGCGAGCGGCCTGACGGCCCGCATCGACGCGGCCGCGGTCCCCTATCTGCAGGGCGCCCGGGAGGCGCTTCGCGACGGGTACGTCAGTGGTGGCACCCGCCGCAACCTGGACTGGGTGCGCCCGCACCTCGACCCGGGCTCGTTCTCCGAGGACGAGCTGCTTCTGCTCGCCGACGCCCAGACCTCGGGTGGCCTGCTGATCGCCGGCGAGATCCCCGGCCACCCGATCATCGGCGAACTCCTGCCCCCGCACGGCGACGGCATCACTCTCCAGGTCCGCTAGCCGGCCGAAACGCCGACCGGCAGCCGGCCCCATCGATCGCCGCCTGCCCCCGACGTTTGATCAGCCAGGTTCGCCGGAGAGTCGTTCGCGCTGCGGGACGACGGTGTACTTCGGATCCTTGGCCGACGCGATGCCGGCCTCGTAGACGCCGAACCGCGTCAACGCCGAACCGCCGAGAAGGGCAACCCCGGACAGCGCGGAGATCACCCGGCTGCGTCGCCCGGCGAGCGCCCCGAGGGCGCCTGCGGCGGTGAGCGTACGCGCGGCGCGCAGCCACGACCCGGGCTTCCCCTCGTGGTACGGCTCGCTGAGCAGGCCCTTCCCGGTCTCGACCCGGTGCGCGTGGTAGAGCTCCAGCCCCGCACCGAGCACGGCCATGCGACGGGCCGGACCCGCCTGGCCGGTCGGCGCGGCGATCAGGCCGACCGCGGCACCGCTGGCCATCGCGCTCCCGGCGAAGACGAACGGCAGCTCCGGGTACGCCACGTGCCAGCTCGGCGTCGCCGTGTCGGACAGCAGCACGGCCGTGTAGGTCGCCAGAGCGGGTGCGAGCGCCGCCGCCCCGAGGCCGGCGGCCGCCCCGACCGGCGGCAGCACCTTGCGGACCAGTCCGAGCAGGCCGCGCCTGGGCAGCAGCGGGGCCGCCTCGGCCGCCGCGGCGGCGGCGGCCACTCCACCGAAGCCGGACAGGATCCAGGTGCCCATCGACATCGCCGAGGTCGGCTTGGCCACCCGCAGCATGTTGACGAAGCGCTCGGGCCGGCCGAGGTCGTTGACCAGGAAGTACGTGCTCAGGCCGACCGCGCCGAGCGCGGTCAGCCGCCCGGCCCGGCGCAGCGCCTTCCGACGGGTCAGCTGGCCACCGGCCGCGAGCAGGGCCGATCCGGCGGCGAGGCCGCCGGTGAAGAGGTACGCCGGGATTTCCCTCTCCCAGGGCGCGGCCCGCACGATCGGCCGCCCGTAGTACGACCGGAACGTGGCCGGCGGCACCATGGCCCGGTCGCCCGCACCTCGGCGCCGCCGCTCGCCGGGATCGCCGCCACGCCGGCCGCCCTCAGAACGTGCGCCGCTCTCAGAACGCGGGCCGCCTCCGCGCTGCGGCCCGTCGTCCGGCTGCGGCCCGTCGTCCGGCTGCGGCCCAGTGCTCGGCTGCGGCCCGGTGCTCGGCTGGTGATCGGTCATCGGCGCCTTCCCGAGAAGGAGACCACCACGGCGGCGGCGATGGTCAGGGCGGCCAGGCCGGCCTTCTTCCACATCTTCGGCAGGTCGCGGGTCGGCACGATCGGGTCGGGCGGCAGGCCGTAGACCTCGGGCTCGTCGAGCAGCAGGAAGAACGCGCCGTCTCCACCAACGCCGTCGGAAGGGTCGTGGCCGTAGAGCCGGGCCGACTCGACGCCCTGCTCGTGCAGCGCGGCGACCCGGGCCTCGGCCCGCTCCCGCAACTCGTCGAGTTCGCCGTACTGAATGGACTCGGTCGGGCAGGCGGTCGCGCAGGCCGGCTGCAAGCCGTCGCCGATCCGGTCGTAGCACATCGTGCACTTCCAGGCCCGGCCGTCGTCCTGGCGGCGGTCGATCACGCCGAACGGGCACGCCGGGATGCAATAGCCGCAGCCGTTGCAGATGTCGTCCTGCACGACGACCGTGCCGAACTCGGTGCGGATCAGCGCCCCGGTCGGGCAGACGTCGAGGCAGCCGGCGTGCGTGCAGTGCTTGCACACGTTGGACATCATCAGCCAGCGGAAGTCGCTGCGCGGCGCGTCCATCGTGCGGCCGGGCAGGTCGGACATCGGCATGCCCAGAAACTCCGGACCCGGCGCGGACCGTTGATCGCTCGAGCCGGTGGACGGGTCGCCGATCATGGCCGCTGCCGCTAGGGCGTCGACGGCAGGCGGGATGCCCGGCTCGGTGCCGGTCGGCACGGTCGTGGTCGCCGCCACCACCGCGGTCTGTGCACTGGCCGATGGCCCGACGGGCTGGCCCGCGAAGGCGCCCGGTACGTCGGTGGCGGCCCCGCTCGCGGCCCGCGGCTGCTCGATGAACGCCACGTGCCGCCACGAGTTGGCCGACAGCCCGCCCGTGTTGTCGTAGGACTGGCCGAGCAGGGTGAAGCCGTCGTCCGGGATGGCGTTCCACTCCTTGCACGCCACCTCGCACGCCTTGCAGCCGATGCAGACCGAAGTGTCGGTGAAGAAGCCGACCCTGGGCGGCGCGTCCACATAGCCCGCGTCGGGCGCCGGGTCGAGCGGGCCGTACAGGCTATTGGGCATCCGGGGCCTCATCTTTGGTGACGACCGGCGTGTGGTGGTCGGGTGTCAGGCCCGCGCGCCGACGGTAGTCCTCAACGTACGTCAGGAGCGCCGGACCGGTGGGCCGGCGCCCGGGCTGGATGTCGCAGGTGCCGACCTTGCTCTCCTGAATGAGCACGTTGGGGTCGAGGGTGATGCCGATCAGGTCGTTGGCCGAGTCGCCGGTGACCAGGCCCTCGCCGCCCCAGTGATAGGGCAGCCAGATCTGGTGGACGATGCGGCCCTCGATGCGCAGCGGCGTCAACCGGTCGGTGACCAGCACCCTCGCCTCGATCGCGGCCCGTGCCGTCACCACGTGGGCCCAGCCGAGGTGACTGATGCCGCGAAGCGCGGCCAGCTCGGGCGAGACCTCGACGAACATCTCCGGTTGCAGCTCCGAGAGGTACGCCAGCTGGCGGCTCATGCCGCCGGCGGTGTGGTGCTCGGTGAGCCGGCTGGTGCTGAAGACGAACGGGAAGACGTCGGTGTGCGGTTCGGGCGGGCTCGGGTTGGTCGGGTTGTCCGACCGGTCGTAGACCTTGCGGGTCGGGTTGGCCTGCTGGGTGTAGAGCGGGTTGCGGACCATCGACTCGGCCGGCTCGTAGTGGGTCGGCATCGGGCCGTCGATCAGGCCGCTCGGGGCAAAGAGCCAGCCTTTGCCGTCGCCCTGCATGATGAACGGGTCGTCGCCGGAGATCGCCTCCACGCCGGTGGCGCCTTCGGGCGGGCGGTAGGACGGCGGCTTGGTCTTCTCGAAGTCGGGCACGTCCTCGCCGGCCCATTCGTTCTTCGACGGGTCCCACCAGACGTACTTCTTGCGTTCCGACCACGGATTGCCGTCGGGGTCGGCCGAGGCGCGGTTGTAGAGCGTGCGCCGGTTGGCCGGCCACGCCCAGCCCCACTCGCCGGCCACGTAATTCTGCTCGCGGCCCGGTTTGCGGCGCGCGGCCTGGTTGACCCCGTCGGCGAAGACTCCGGTGTAGATCCAGCAGCCGCCCGAGGTGCTGCCGTCGGGCTTCATCTCGTTGAACGTGGACAGCAGCTTGCCGGTGGTCAGGTCGTACCCGTTGATCTCGCGCAGCACGGCCGCGGCGTCCGGTTCGTCGTCGCCGTAAGACCAGGTCAGCGCCTGGATGCCGCGGTCCCGTTCCAGGGACGACCCGGCCAGGCGTGACTTGATGCGGCGGCCGAGGTGGTAGAAGAACCACAGGTCGCTGCGTGCGTCGCCCGGCGGCTCGACCGCCTTCTCGCGCCACTGCAGCATGCGCTGGGTCTGGGTGAAGGTGCCCTCCTTCTCGACGTGCGAGGCGGCGGGCATGAAGAAGACCTCGGTCTTGACCGATTCGGGACTCATCTCGCCGGTCGCGACCTCGGGGCCGTTCTTCCAGAACGTGGCGCTCTCGATCATGTAGAGGTCGCGGACCACGAGCCAGTCGAGATTGGCCATGCCCATCCGCTGGGCCCGGCCGTGCGCCGACCCGACGGCCGGGTTCTGGCCGAGCAGGAAGAACCCCTTGATCTTCCCGTCGATCATGTCGAGCGTCTGCCGATACGTACCGTGGTCGCCGGTGATCTTCGGCAGCCAGCCGAAGCCCCAGTCGTTGTCCTTGGTCGCGGCGTCGCCGAAGTAGGCCTTGAGCAGGCTGACCGCGTACGAGTCGGCGTTGGCCCAGAAGCCCTTCTGGCCCGGATGGCGGATCTCGTCGACCCAGTCGCGGAACGACTCGTGCTGGGTGTGGTGCGGCATCGGCAGGTAGCCGGGCAGCAGGTTGAACAGGGTCGGGATGTCGGTCGAGCCCTGGATGCTGGCGTGCCCGCGCAGGGCCATCACGCCGCCGCCCGGCCGGCCCATGTTGCCGAGCAGCAACTGGATGATCGCGCCGGTGCGGATGTACTGCACGCCGACGCTGTGCTGGGTCCAGCCGACCGAGTAGACCAGCGCGGTGGTGCGTTCGCGGCCCGAGTTGGCCGTCCACGCCTCGCAGACCTCGAGGAACTTGTCCTGGGGAACGCCGCAGAGCCGCTCGACGACCTCGGGCGTGTAGCGGGCGTAGTGCCGCTTGAGGATCTGGTAGACGCAGCGCGGGTCCTGCAGCGTCGGGTCGCGCGGCACGTCGGACGGCACCGGTACGCCGTGCGACTCGTTCCGCAGCCCGGACGCGGTCTCCCGGCCGGCGTGCGACTCGCCGGAGCTGGCCGCGTCCGGCTCGGACCCCGCGTACATCCAGCTGGACTGGTCGTACGTGTTCGTCGAGGGGTCGTAACCGGAGAACAGCCCGTCGAGGTCCTCGGTGTCGCGGAAGTCCTCGCTGACGATCATGGACGCGTTGGTGTACGCGAGCACGTAGTCGCGGAAGTCCTTCTCGTTGGTCAGGATGTAGTTGATCACCCCGCCGAGGAAAGCGATGTCGGCACCCGCCCGCACCGGCAGATAGGTGTGGGCCAGCGCGCTCGTCCGCGTGAACCGCGGGTCGATGTGGATGATCTTGGCACCGCGGTTCTTGGCCTCCATCACCCACTGGAAGCCCACCGGGTGGGCCTCCGCCATGTTGGAACCCTGAATCACGATGCAGTCGGCGTTAGCCAGATCCTGGAGGAAGCTGGTGGCCCCGCCACGGCCGAAGGAGGTCCCCAGACCGGGGACGGTGGAGGAGTGTCAAATGCGGGCCTGATTTTCGATCTGGATGGCGCCGATCGCCGTGAAGAGCTTCTTGATCAGATAGTTCTCTTCGTTGTCCAGCGTGGCGCCGCCCAGGCTCGAGATGCCCAGCGTGCGGTTGAGCGGCTTGCCGTTCTCGTCGTGGCCGGCCCAGGTCTGTTCGCGCGCGGCCAGCACCCGGTCGGCGATCATGTCCATCGCCGTCTCGAGGTCGAGCGTCTCCCAGTCGGTGCCGTACGGCCGCCGGTAGAGCACCTTCTGCTGGCGCCGGTCGCTGGTCACCAGGCTCAAGCTCGCCGAGCCCTTGGGGCAGAGCCGGCCGCGCGAGATCGGACTGTCGGGGTCGCCCTCGATCTGGACGACCTTGCCGTCCTTGACGAAGACGTTCTGCCCGCAACCGACCGCGCAGTAGGGGCACACGGACCGGGCGACGGAGTCGGCGGTCTCGGTGCGGGCGGTCAGCGACTTGGAGTGATCGGACTGCGCGGCGGCGCCCCGGCCCAGAGGGTCGGTCCCGGTCAGCTGGCGATAGACCGGCCAGCCTTCGATCCAGGTTCGTACGCCCACGAGGACAGACCTTAGTCCGCGAAGCGGGGTTTCGCACGGACGCCCGGAACGAAATGATGTCGCTCATGGATCAGCTCGGGACTCAGCTCGATACGTCGGTCGCCCACCCCGCGCGAAGATACAACTACTGGCTCGGCGGCAAGGACCACTTCGCGGCCGACCGGAAGTCGGGCGACGAGATCGCCCAGTTCTTCCCGACGATCCGCACCATGGCGGTGGAAAATCGGCGTCTGCTCCGGCGCGCCGTCGGCTACCTGGCCGGCGAGGCCGGCATCCGGCAGTTCCTCGACATCGGCACCGGCCTGCCGACCGCCGACAACACGCACGAGGTCGCCCAGCGGGCCGCCCCGGCCAGCCGGGTGCTCTACGTCGACAACGACCCGCTGGTGCTGGTGCACGCGCGGGCCCTGCTGACCAGCTCGCCGGAGGGCCGCACCGACTACCTCGAGGCCGACCTGCGCGACCCGCAGTCGATCCTGCGGCACCCGGCCCTGCGCACCATCCTCGACCTCGACCGGCCGGTCGCGCTGGTGCTGCTGGCCGTGCTGCACTTCCTGCCGTCGCGGGAGCGGGCGGCCGAGGTCGTACACGAGCTCATGGACGCCCTGCCCAGCGGCAGTTTCCTGCTGGCCACCCACGCGACGCAGGACTACGCCTCGCCGGAGGCGGTCGCGGAATACCGGCGGATGCTCGACACCGGCCGGTCCGACGTCTGGCCGACCACCCGCGCGGAGTTCGAGCACGTCTTCGCCGGGCTCACGCTGGTCGAGCCGGGCATCGTGCCGGCCGGCGAGTGGCGCGCCGACCCGGGCGCCGAGATCCCCGACCGGGCCGCGGTCGGCCTCTACGCGGGAGTCGGCCGCAAGAGCTGATCATGGACTTTCGCCAGGCCGCCGCGCGTCTGCTAGGTGCGCGGACCGCGACCTCGCAGCCGGCGCCGTCCACCATCATTTCGGGCCGCGGGATGTTGGGCCGCTCGGCCGAGGTGGCGCGCATCGCCGAGGCGCTGCGCGAACCGGGCAGCACGGTCACGGTGCACGGGCCGGCCGGTTCCGGGACGACCACGCTCGCCCGGCTCGTGCGCGCCGACCCGCGCATCGAGCGCCGCTTCCGCGGCATTCACTGGGTCACCCTGGGACCGCACGCCCGGCTGGGTGCCTTGGCAGGCAGGGTCACCCATCTCGTACGCGGGTGGGAGCCGGCCCGCGCCCACCCGGCGTCCGATGTGGCCGAGGCCGCCGGGCAGCTCGCCACCGTGCTCGCCCACCGGCCGCCCCACCTGCTCATCCTCGACGACGTGCGGTCGGCCGAGCAGCTGGCCGCGTTCCCGGTCACCGGCCGCTCGGCCCGGCTCATCACGACCCACGAGGCGTCGCTGGCCGCCGGGCCCGGCCGGTCGATCGCGCTCGGCCGCATGCCGCCCGAGGTGGCCCGGTCCGTGCTGATGGCCGGGCGCACCCTGCCGCTCGACGCGACGGTGCTGCCCAACGGGACGGTCGCCGCGCTGGCCGCGCTCGGGGACGGGCTGGCGCGTTCCCTGCGCCGGGCCAATCGGCTGCTCGCCGACCGGCCCGACCCGCGGGCGGTCGCCTTCGCGCTCGAACGCGACGGTGCGGTGACCGCGCTGGCCGACCTGCTCGAGCCGGACGAGCGGGACCGGTGGGCCGAGCTGGCGGTGTTCGCCGACGACGCCGTGCCGGTCGAGCTGGTGCTGGCGTTCTGGTGGGAGACCGCCCGGCTGACGCCGGCGGCCGGCGACGCGTTGCTCGCGCGACTGGCCGATCTGCGGCTGATCGCCCGGGCTTCGACGGGCGCGGGCGACACCGTACGGTCGCCGGGAGCCGCGGCCGGCGCTCCGGGCCTGCATGCCGCGCTGTTGAACAGCACCGCGGTCCCGGCCGACTCGCGCTACCTGCGGCACCACTACGTCGAACACGCGCTGGCCGCCGACCGGGAACCGCCGGGACTCGACTGGCTCGCCGTACGCCTGGAGCGGGACGGCCTCGCCGGACCGCTCGCCGACCTTGCCCTGATGCCCGCCGCGGGTCGGCGGCGGCAGCTCACCCGGGCCGCGCACCTGCTGGCGCCGACCGACCCGCCGCGGGCCGTGACCGACATCCTGCACAGCCGGCTGCCCTGGTCTCACGAGCCCTCCGACCGGCCGGTTCTGGTCGTCGACGGCGAGTTGCCCGATCCGCTCGACCCGGCGCTGATCCGCACGCTGGTCGCCGGCGCGTGGACCCGGACGCTGGGCGTCGCGCCGGACGGCAGCTGGCTGGCCGCGGGGACGGCGACCGGTGAGGTGCGCGCGTGGCATCTCGCCGACGGCTCGCTGCGACTGCGCATCGACGCCCATCCGCAGGCGGTCCATGCGCTGGCCATCGCCCCGAGCGGTGGGTGGCTGGCCACCGCCGGCGACAACCATCTCGTACGCCTGTGGGACGCCACCACCGGCGAGGCGCTCGCCGAACTGGACTGCGGCACCGGGCCGGTCCGGGCGGTCGCGATCTCACCGGACGGGGGCTGGCTGGCGACCGGCGGCGAGGACGGCTCGGTGCGGCTGTGGGAGGCCGGCGGCGGGCGGCCGAAACGCCAGCTGCGTGGGCCGGGAGCGGCCGTACGGTCGCTGGCGATCGCGCCGGACGGCAGCTTCGTGGCCGCCGGTGACTTCACCGGCGAGGTGCGCGTCTGGAACGCCGATTCCGGCCGCAAGGCGCTGCACTTCTCGACCGGCGGGGTCGTCTCGGAGCTGGCGATCAGTCCCGACGGCTTCGCGTTGGCGGCCGCCCACTGGTCCTCCCCGCTTCTCGTGTGGGATCTGCGCACTCTCGACGAGACCCGGCTCGGCGGCCCGGCGCAGTGCGTGGCCTGGGCGCCGGACGGCAGCTGGCTCGCGGCCGGCGAGACCGGCAACCGGGTCCTTCTGTGGTCGGCCGAGGGCCGGGAGCTTCGCCGCTATCCCGGTCACCGGGGCAGCACCGACGCACTGACCTGGGTGGACGGGCGGGTCGACGCGCTCGCGGTGGCGCCCGGCGGCCGCTGGCTGGCCACCGGCGGTCAGGACGAGCTCGTGCGGATCTGGGAGGCGGACTACGGGCCGCGGTCGGTGCCGGCCGGCGGCCCGCTGCGGGCGGTCTCGCTCTCCCCCGACGGCCGGACCCTGCTGACCGCGACCGACCAGGCGATCCACATCGGTTCCCACTTCGTCGTGGCACCCGGCCCGGTCTCGGCCGCCGCGGTCGCCGACGACGGTTCGTGGTTCGTGCTCGGCGACGACCGCACCGTCCGCGACACCCGGACCGGCACCATCCGGGCGATCCTGCGGGGCCACCAGGGCGACGCGGCCTCGGTGCTGATCGCGCCGGGCTGCGCCCGGCTGGCTACCTGGGGCCCGGACGCGCCGCTGCAGCTGTGGGCCGCCGCCGACGGCCGCGCGATGTGGCAGCGGCGGGGTGTGGTGGCGGCCGCGTTCTCGGCCGACGGCGACACCGTCGTGGCGGCCGACGACGACGGGATGTTCCTGCTGCTCGACGCCGCAACCGGCGCCGTCGGGCGGCGCAGTGTCGGGGCGGGTGGCGTGGTCGGGGCCGTCGCGGTCGCCCCGTCCGGCTCGTGGGTCGCGGTCGCGCGGGGCCCGGTCCTCGACCTCGTCGACCCGGACGGGCAGCGGAAGGCACGCTTCCGCACCGCGGCCGGCGGCCTGATCCGATCGCTGGCGGTCGCGCCCGACGGCCGTCATCTGGCCACCGTCGACAGCAGGCGGGGCATCCAGATCTGGCACGAGACCGCCGGGGCGGTCGCCATGATGCGGGTCGACCAGGTGGCGTACGCCTGCACCTGGACCTCTCCCCGCACCCTGGCCGTCGCCGGCGCGGCCGGCCTCTACCGCTTCCGTCTCTCCGGAGAGCCCCTCGGGAGCGGAAGACCCGGAGGCTACCGACGGTAACCGGCCGGACTCTCGCGGTGTTGGTTCGGTCGGTCGGGTGTTCACCATTCGCAACACTCGACGTGCACGGGACGCCGATACTGGTGAAGCCTCGAGAGCGTCAGTAACGTAGCCCCCGACCGGCGCATCCCGTGGCCACATACCTTGGGTCGCAACGTGCGGCCTTGCGGACTCGGGAGTGACGAAGAGTGTCCCCAGAGGGATCGACAGACGCGGACGTCAAGACAGCCGATGGTCGCACCCTGCGTTACCAGGCCGTCGGCGCCCCGCGGGGCACCCCGATCTTCCTCATGCACGGCACTCCCGGCAGCCGGATCGGTCCCCGGCCCCGCACCAGCGTCCTCTACCGCCTCGGCGTCCGGCTGATCAGCTACGACCGGCCCGGCTACGGCGGCTCCGGCCGTCACCAAGGCCGCAGCGTCGCCGACTGCGCGGCCGACGTCGCCGGCATCGCCGATCACCTGGGTCTCGACACGTTCGCCGTGGTCGGCCGCTCCGGCGGCGGGCCGCACGCGCTGGCCTGCGCCGCGCGGCTGCCCGACCGGGTCACCCGCGCCGCGGTGCTGGTCAGCTTCGCACCCAACGAGGCCGGCGACGACCTCGACTGGTACGAGGGAATGAACGACGCCAACGTGCGCGGTTTCGCCACCGACCCGGCCGAGGAGCAGAAGCTCGTGGAGAGCCTGCGGTTACAGGCCGACCGCACCCGGCGGCGCCCGGTGAGCCTCCTCGAATCGTTGCGCGGCCAGATCAGCGGTCCCGACCGGACGGTGGTCAACGACCCGACGATCGAGCGGCTGCTGCTGGAGGCGTACGCGGAGGCCACCCGCCCCGGACCGTACGGCTGGATCGACGACGTCCTGGCCCTGCGCCGCGGCTGGGGTTTCTCGCTGTCCGAGGTCCAGCAGCGGGTGCGGCTGTGGCACGGCGCCGAGGACAACGTCGTGCCGGCCAGCCACACCCGATGGCTGGCCGAGCGCATCCGCGGCGCCGAGCTGCACGTTCAGACCGACACCGCCCATTTCGGCGCGATGGGCATCCTGCCGTCGATGCTGTCTTGGCTGATCGAGGAGCCGTCGCTCGTCCCTCAGTAGGGGTGCGGGTCGAGGGTCCGGTGCAGGTAGCGCCGCTCGCGCATCGCCTCCACTGCCGGGTGGCCGGCGCCCAGCGCCCAGCTGAGCCGCTGAAGCGCCGCGTTCTCCTCGTCGGGTGCGGGCCCCTGCACGTCACGGCGCATCAGCGCCAGGTTGGCGGCGCAGCGCAGCGCGTCCGGGTGCTCCGGGCCGATCACCCGGACGACACGGTCGGCGACCCCGGTCAGCAGCTCGTACCCCCGCGGGACGGCGCCCCATTCGGCCAGGAAGATCGCCTGGTTCATCCGCGCGGCCATCGTGTACGGGTGTTCCAGCCCCAGCACCGACTCGAACGAGTCGGCCGCGTGCCCGGCCAGTTGCTGCGCCGCCGGCAGGTCGCCGGCCGCGCGAGCCACCGCCGCCAGGTTGTTCACGCAGGCCAGGGTGTACGGGTGGGTGTCTCCGAACCGTTCCCGGTAGCGCCGTTCCACCTGCGTCAGTTCGGCCTGGGCGCTGGCGAGTTCGCCGACCGCGAGCAGGTTCACGGCCCGGCTGAGCCGGCAGACGAGAGTCTCCGGACCGGACGGCCCCAGCACCTGGTTCAGGTTCTCGTAGGCGATCTCCAGGTGCTCGGCCGCTTCCAGCGCACGCCCGGCGCTGCGTTCCGAGACGGCCAGGTTGGTCATGGCGCCCAGCGTCCGCGGCGCCTCGTCACCGTACGCCTGACGGTGGCGGGCGAGGATTTCGCGCAGCAGCGTCGCCGACTCCTCGTAGTCACCGGCCTCGCGCAGGTCGCGGCCCAGGTTGCCGCCGGTGAGCAGGGTGACGGTGTGCTGGTCGCCGAGGACCAGGGTGGCGCGGTTGTACGCCTGGCGCGTGCGGTCGCGGGCGGCCCGGAAGTCGCCGGCCGCCCGCAGCGAGGCGGCCAGGTTGTTCAGGGCGAGCAGGCTGCGCTGATGATCCTCGCCGAACGACTCGACCCAGGCCGCGGTGGTCTGCTCGTCCAGCTTGCGGGCGTCGGCGTACCGGCCCAGGGCCCGCAGGTCGCCGCCGAGCCCGCCCGCGGTGATCAGGGTGTGCGGGTGGTGGTCGCCGAGCAGGGCCTGCTGCTCGGCGAGAATGGCCTCGTCCATCTGCCGCGACGTCTCGAACTCGGCCTGGTCGCGCACGATGTTGGCGAGGTTGAACCGCAACTGGAGCAGCTGCCGGCTCAGCGCGTCCCGCTCGCGCTGGTCGGTGAGCGTGTCGCGGAGGTGTTCCCAGCGGCGGACGTAGTCCTCACCGGCACGACGCCCGTCGTTGAACCCGCCCGAGAGCCAGATGTAGCGCAGCCGGTCGACGATGAGCCGGCGTACCGGTTCCTCCATCGAATCGTGGACACGGGCCACCTCGAGGTGCGGCCAGATCATCTGGAACCGGCGCCAGTTCGCCGTGTCGTCGACCTCGCCGGTCGGGCGAGCGGCGGCCAGCACCAGGTGCACCTCACGGCGGGCCTGATCCTGTTCCTCGCTGGTCATCCGCTGGCGCACCACGTGCTGCACGATCCGGTGCACGCGGATCTGGCCGCCGCCGACATCGACCTTCAGCAGCGCGAGCCGGTTGATCTGCTGGACCAGCGCGCCCCGATACATGGTCTCGATGACCAGCGGGTCGAGATCGCGCAGCAGCTCGGCCATCCGGTCGCCGTAGATCAGGTCGAGTGCCACCTCGGGGGCCATCACCGAGCACAGTTGCAGCAGCCGGTACGCGGCCCGCGACCGTTCCTCGAGGCGCCGCAGCGACAGGTCCCAGATCGGTTGCAGGTCGGACGGGCCGTACTCCTCGAGGTGGCCGAGGTATTCGGCGACCGACTTTCCGGTGTCGGCCAGCCAGGCGCCGGCGGCGGCGACCGCGATCGGCAGGTCACCGAGCGCCTCGGCGAGCCGCGCGGCGTCGCCGGTGCGCATGCTGGGCACCCGCCGCCGGAGGTGCGCGATGCTCTCCCGGCGGTCGAACACGTCGACCTGGATGGTCTCGGCACGACCGTCCCAGCCGGTGTCCCGGGACGTAATGATCACGTGGCCGCCGGGGCCTCGCGGCAGGAACCGGGTGACGGTCTCGGCGTCCTCGGCGTTGTCGAAGATCACCAGCCAGCGCTGGGCCGCCTCGCCCCGGCCGAGCGCCGACAGCACCGCCCGGGCGTCCTCGGCGATCGCCGCGCCCGCGGTCAGGTTGAGTTCCCGCCCCAGGTCGGACAGCTGGGTGTCGACGAACGTGACCGGGTCGGAGTTGATCCACCAGACGAAGTCGTAGGCATTGCGGAAGCGGTGGGCGTACTCCATCGCCAGCTGGGTCTTGCCGATGCCGCCCATGCCCTGCAACGCCACCGGTGACGCGCCGGACAGCACGACCGGGCTGCCGGTGGTCGCCAGCCGGGTGCGCAGCTCGACCAGGTCGTCCTCGCGGCCGGTGAACTGCACGTTGCGGATCGGCGCGTTGAACAGCGTCGTGGGCCGCCCCGGGTAGCGCAGGCCGATCCGGGCCCGGTCGAACTCCTCGCTCGGGTGGCCGACCAGCCTGAGCAGGCGGTTGATCGCCTCCTCTTCGGACTGTCCGACCAGGAACGCGGACTCGGCCTCACCCAGGCCGGGCAGCGGGCGTACGTCGGCGACGTAGATGCCCAGCGGCGACCGCGTGGCGCCGTGGTTGCCGCGCACCCGCGACTCCTCGGCGGCCGCGTTGGCCGGTGAGATGACGGTGACCGGGCGACCCTCCAGGGTCGTGACGGCGTCCGTCTCCCCACCGGTCGCGGCCATGTTGACCGTGATCCCGGCGGTCTCCAGGACCCGGGCGATCCACTCGGCCCACAGCCGGTCGTCGGAGGCGTACCGCAGCGCGACCGTGGTCTCCGGCAGCACGGTCGGGCGCACGAACCGGGCCGCGATCCGCTCGCGCAGCGACTCCTCCATGGGCGGCAGCCTGGTCACCTCACCGTCGGTCAGATAGCCGGTCAGGGTCTCGTACGCGGCCAGCATCGAGGTGCGCGAACCGGGCCGGTCGCCGAACGTCGCGAGGGTCTCCTCGTACGCGTAGTAGGGCTGGTAGGGCACCTCCACGGTGGCCCAGTAGGTGTCCCGTTCGGACCCTGACATGCCGCTGGGCAGGTCGGGGAAGCGCTGCCGGGCCGCGAGCCGGCCCGCGTCCGCACGCTTCTTCTCGGCCAGGTCGACGCGCATCGGCACCGGCAGGATCCGGATCGGGCGCCGGCCGGTCAGCCGGGACACGTTCGTGGCCACCTCGGCGGCCCCCTCGATGCCCTGCTCGCTGAACGTGAAGCAGTCGACCAGGACGTCCGGCATGTGCACGGTGCAGATGCCGGCCACGTCGCTCCACCCGGTGCGGCTGTCGATCAGCGCGTAGTCGTAGTGCCGCTTCATGTCGGCGCGCAGCGCGTCGAACAGCTGGCCGCCGCCGTAGCGTTCGTAGAACTCGTCCCAGTCGCGCTCGTAGATGCTGCGCGCGTAGTTTTGGTCCTGGCTGCCGGCGGCCAGGAAATCGATCATGCCGTTGCGCGGGAAGTGCGGCCAGTCGATGGTGAACGCGTGCCGGCTCACCCGGGCGAAGTCCCGGTGCCAGTCGCCGGGCCGTTCCACGTCCTGCATGGTCGCCTGCTCGTAGCGGCGGACCATCTCCACGACGCCGCCGGACGAGGCGAGCGCGCCCGGGTCGATGAACGGGCGGAAGAAGCGGTGCAGGCCGGGCGAGTCGAGGTCCCAGTCGGCCACGAGCACGCGCTTTCCCGCCGCCGCCAGGATCCACGCCACGTTGGCCAGGGCCATCGTGCGGCCCGTCCCGCCCTTGTAGGAGTAGAACGTGACGACTTTCCCGCCGGAGTCCTCAAGCATGCGATCCCTCTCCCCCGGCGATCCTCGGCAGGGCGGAGTCCGCGCCCTTCGGCAGGAAGACCGGCGCGTTCTTCCGGTACGCGGTGCAGGCGTTGTCGATGATCGACGGAAGCCGGTCGACCAGCCGGTCGGCGTCCACGACAAGCGTGATCCGGCTCGTTGCCACTCCCGCGGCAGTCAGCGTAGCGGTGACCGCCTCGTACCGGCCCGCGCCGCGCACGGCGTCCCGGGGGTCCTCCTGGTCGGCGATCAGCAGCACCGTGGCCCAGTCGGGCAGCCGCTTCGCCAGGTCGCGCAGCCGCCGCCTGCCCGCGGTGGTGCCGGCCAGAGCGGGATCGACCAGCACGACGACGGCACCGTCACCGAGCCGGCCCAGGTCGGTGGGCCGGTCGGCGATGCGGGCCGGCTGGCCGAGGCGTTCGGCCACGTTGGCCACGTATTCGGCGATCGGGAACCTCTGCACCCCGGCGTACGGGTTCCAGCTGCGCGGCGGCCGGGCGTGTCCGCCGAGCACCACGACCGTGAACTGGATCTCGGTGGAGCCGGTGGGTTCGACCTCGACCTCGTCGATCGCGACCGCGGGCGGCCCGGTCCGGGGCGCCTCGGCGGCGGCCGTGACGATCTGCCGGGCCATCCGCCGCACCACGGTGCGGTACTGCCGGCGGTACATCTCCAGGCGGGCCATCGCCTGCAGACCCTCCTCGGCGTACTCCGGGACTCCGGCACCCAGCCGCAGCGCCGCGCCCCGCTCGGCCTCGTGTTCCCACCGGGGCCACGGCACCCAGAGCACCGGAAGCAGGAAGCGCTCGGAGCCCTCACCGGCGAAGCGGCCGGCGAACGCGGCCCGCTCGCGCAACGGCCACGACTTGTTGAAATAGCCGGGCGAGTAGAGCGCGACGAACACGTCGGTCGCGCTGAGCACCCCGGTCAGCGTCGCCTTCCAGTCACTGATCGCCCCGACCAGGTCGTCGTAGTAGCCGACCGGGGTGCCCGGCTCGGCATCGACCAGCCTGCTGACCTCGTCGGACAGTTCCTCGAAAAGCTGACCGGCCCAGTAGTCGGTGTCCGGGCGGTCGTCGGCGCGCAACCGAACCGAGTGGCCGTACGAGAGGTAGAAGTAGTAGCGCGTGGTCACGAGCCGCCCCTCTCGAACGTGGTGCGCAGGTCGTCCTCGCTCTGGAGGTACAGCGGTTCCACCCGGTAGGTGCGGCGGATCCGCTCCACGTGCTGCGCCAGCCGCCACACGATCGCCTGATAGACGTTCTCCTGGCCGGTCTTGAGCAGGCCCAGCATGCCCTCGGCCCGGTAGGCGGCACGGTCGTCCGGCGGCAGACGGGCCGGGACGAAATAGTTGACGTCGGCGACCACCTCGGGGACGTCACCGGTGAGCGGGGTCCACAGCACCGGGACGATCGCGCTCTCGGCCGGATCGGCGTCCGACACCCGCGGCTTGACCGAGCGGCGGGCGAACAGGTCCCACTCGCGGGCGCACCACTCGCTCTGGTGCAGGTAGGGCGCCGAGAGCAGGCAGATGAACACATGGCAGGTGCCGACCGCGTGCAACAGCCGGCGCCGCCACAGCACGCCGCCGTCCCCGGCGACGTCGAGGAAACCGGGGTCGCGACCGGGCACCGAACCGATCAGATCGTTGACGTCGGCGGTGAGATCGTCGAAGAACCGGGTGACGAACCGGGTGGCCTCGCGCGGCGGGCCGACACCCTGCGCCGGCTTCGGGCGCCAGTAGCTCAGGAAGAAGATCGGCGCGGCCGGATCCTCGTTCTCGAACTCCGAAGTCACCCGTTGTGCCCCCGCCTCCCCGTGCCGTGATTTCAGTCAACCATGTCAGGACCAGCTGTCCACGGTGGCGGCCATCCGGTCCACGAACAGGCGGCCCGCCCGGGTGAGCCGATCCGCGCTCCGCAGACTCGCGAGCGCAGCGACTGTCCAGTCGCGATACATCACATAGTTCTCGCGGGCGCCCGCGATGCCCAGCTCGGCCCGGCGTCGCCAGATGTCGGCGATCGCCAGGTGAGCGTACGTTCCCTGCAGCGCGGCCGGGACCGGGCGCGGGTCCGGCCGCCAGCCGACCCGGAGCCGGTCCCCCGCGGCCCGCTCGTCGACCAGGTCGATCAGGTCGAGGACGGCGCCCAGCTTGGTGTGCTGGAACTCGTGCACCAGCATCACCGCCATGGCCGCCGGATCGTCGGTGTAGGCGATGCCGACCGCGCCGAACGCGTCCCGCGTGGTGGCACTGCGCAGGGTGCCGTCCGGGGCGGGTTCCAGCGGCGTGATCGCCCGGACGCCTCGGCGCAACCCGTCCGCCTGGTCGGGCGCATCCCGTTCCACCAAGGGCCAGGCCCGCCGCAGGACGCTCGCCCAGGCCGACACGTCACCGACCGGGCCGGCCGCCGCGTACCCGAATCGGTTCCGGTACGGGTCGGCGTCCTCCAGCCGCACCGGCATCCCGCCGAGCTCGACGAACCGGCCGGCGGCGGGCCTCTCCACCTCGGCGGCCAACATGTCGAGGCGTCCGAAGTCGGGTTCGTCGTTGCCCGGGCGCAGACAGGTCACGGCCCAAGCTCGTACGAAGGGCCCGGCGATGACCTGGTTGAACCGGTCCGGCGAGCGCCGTTCGATCTCCGGCAGCGTCCTCCATTCGCCGGCCCGGGACGCCACCTCGCTCACCAGGGCGCGGTTGATCGCCAGTTCGGCGCCGGCCAGGAATGCCACCGCGGCGGCGTCGCCGTAGCCGTAGGCCAACTGGTCGAAGACGTCCGGCGGCAGGGAACTCAGCTCATCCGTCGGCGCGCCCCGCTGGTTGATGGTGATGATGAGCTCCTTGAGGTCTTCACAGTAGACGGACGGATTGCCGAACCCGTTCGCTGCTCGGTACCGGTGCGCGGTCATGCCGCCACCGCACTGCCGCACTACGGCGCACACCTGACAGCTGTCGGACAGCACGGCCAGCCCGCCCCGGCGGCGGCGCATCGCGGGCTGCTCGGTGACCTCGTCGGCCGAGGAGCTGAAGACCGTGAGGCCGGTGGCGCCGCCCCCGTCCACCGTCGTCTTCATCGAGTCGGGTTCCTCCCAGGCGCCGTCGGTCTCGATCACCACGATGTCACCGGCGTCGATGCCGACCGCCTCGGTGCCGCTGGGCCCGCCGGCACCGAGGACCCGGATGGAGTCGAACAGCCGGATCGGCACCGGCCGGCCGTCGGCCGACCACCGTTGGTGTACGGCGAGCAGCCACGGCGCGTACCGCCCGGGCGGCGGGTCCTCCCAGGTGGCATGGGGCAGGAGCAGGTCGATGCGGGGCGGCTCCTCGGCGATCAGGGCCTGGTAGGCGGCGACCGGGTCGTTGGCCAGGTCCACCGTGCACAGCAGGCCCGCGTAGAGGGACCGGAACCGGGGCTGCCGCAGCAGGGCCAGGGCACGCAACGTCTGCGGGTGGCTGGTGGCGCCGTTACGGAACACGCGGTGCCGGTCGTTCGCGGTGCGGTCGCCGTCGAGCGAGACTCCCACCCGTACCCCGGCCTCGAGGAGCACCTCGGCGGTGGCGGCGTCCAGGCGTACGCCGTTGGTCTGCATCCGCAGGTCCAGCTCGCAGGCCGCGCCGACGGTCGCGCGCAGCTCGCGGGTGACCTCGCGCAGGCGCGCGGCGCCGAGCAGGAGTGGTTCTCCGCCGTGCAGGACCACCGCGACCCGGGCGACGTCGTGCGCTCGCGCGTGCTCGGCGATCCGCCGGGCGGCGGCCCGCACCGTGGCCATGCCGATCACCGGTGGACGGCCGCGCCAGGACTGGTCACGGTGCTCGTAGATGTAGCAGTGATCGCACGCCAGGTCACAGCGGCTCGCGACCTTGAGCACGAAATGGCGGAGCGGACGCCACGGGACGTCCACCGGGGTCAGATCCCGGAGCCGAAGGAGGCAGTCACCTCGGACCGGTCGTCTCGCACGATCCGGCGCACGATCTGCGCCGATACGACTCGGTCGATGCGGTCGATCGGACTGTTGCGTGCTTGGTCGAGTGGCGTCGGTGAGTCCGGGGTGGTGCTGCTTTCCACGTCTTGTCCCCCAAACGGTCGCTAAGATGCGACCGTTGCGAGCATAGACAACACCTGGCGTCATGTCACGACGACAGCTGGTGATCTACCCTCCGGGCAAAGAGATCAGTCGACCGCGGTAACGCTGAGGCGGGATTCCTGGAGACAGACCAGGTACGCCGTGACGTTGCGGCACCCGGTCCACCCGGTTCCGGACACCATGCCCGCGAGGTACCGGGCGCCGGTTCGCAGGTCGAGGCGGACGACCGTGGTCCCGTCGCCGATCACGTAGGCGGACGACGCCACGGGTGCGCCGGCCACATCGGTCCGCCCGTCGAGCGGCCAGCTGCCCAGGCCGGTGCCGGCGGCGCCGAGCGGGCGGCCGGTCGCCGGGTCGAGCAGCTGAAACCGGCGGTTGAGCTCGGACGAGGCGACGATCCGGTCGCCGACCGGCCAGGCGACGGTCATGCCGGCCAGCCGCCAGCGTCGTGCGCCGGTGTCCGGGTCGTAGCCGACCAGGAAGCCCGGCACGGTGCCGCACACCACCGCGCGGCAGTCGGTGAGAGCGCCGCCGGCCTGCCACAACTCGGCGAGCGTGTCGGGCCGGTACACGGTGTTGGTCTGACCGGACGGCCCCTGGCTGGTGACGACCAGACGTCCGGCGGCGACCGACAGCCGGGCGCTGCCCGGCCACGGCACTTTTTCCGTACGGGTAACGGTGCCGTCGGCGTACCGCAGAACCGTGAGCCGGCCGTCCGCGCCGGCCGTGACCACCGCGCCACCCACCACGACGACGCTCACGAGGCCCGGTGCCGCACGGCTCCACAGCGTGCGACCGTCAAGCGGTGCGACATCGCGCAGCTGCGGAACGTCGCCGGTGTCGTCGAGCAGAAGCACCGACCGGGCGGTGACGTCCTGCGGGGCACCCGGCGCCCGCCACAGCTCCGCGCCGGTCCGGGCGTCCCGGGCGATCGTGCGGGTGGTGCGGGTCAGGAGCAGGTCGGGGCGTTGGAAGTACCTCTCGAAGGCGTCCGGCGCCACGACCACCCCGTCGGCGACGGACGCCGGCGTCGCCACGACGGCGGGTGCCGGAGCCGACCACCGCACCGCACCGCCGGCCAGGTCGTACGCCTTCAGCGTCGCGTGGTGCGACACGAACAGCGTGGTCGGCGTCAGGGTCACGGTGTCGTTGTCCGGGTCGTACGGGCCCGACCACAGCAGGCCGCTGAAGTGCGCGGCCGACCGGACCGACCCGGTGACCAGGACCAGCGTGAACAGCCCGATGACGAACAACGCCACCGACCGTGACGGCACCATCCGGAGCGGCCGGCCGACCGACCGCGGGGCGACGTCAAGATCGGCAATCGTCACGCCAGAAATCTAGCGCGCGTCCCGCCCCGCCGACGTCGTCTCAGGGGTCTTGTCGGTGACGCCGCGGAATCGGCGCTTGTAGTCGTCGAAGTTCCAGCCGGCCAGGAAGCGGGCGGCCGCCGCCCGGCCGCTCTCGAACAGGGTCCCGGCGGTGTCCGGGCTCAGGCTGAAGTCGGTGGCGCTCACGCCCTTGGTGTCGACCACGATCGTGCGAGCGACGACGTCCGGCCGTGCGGTCTGCATCCGGTCGTAGAAGCCGGTCATCGTCGACAGCATCGCCCGCGACAGCGAGATGACGCCGTCGATGTCGTTCGTCGTGGACACCGCCGGATCACCGGACAGCTTGATGCCGAAGGTGGGCCAGCGCGGCTCGACGTCGGACCGGTCGAACACGCCGATCGGGAAGTTCGACAGCAGGCCGCCGTCGACCAGCCAGGCCTCCCGGCCCGAGACGAGGTCCGGGTACCGGGCGGGACGGAAGTAGTACGGGATGGCGGTCGATGCCCGTACGGCGTCGGCCACCGACGCCGCGCGCGGGTCTTCGCCGAACCGCTCGCGGTACTCCCACGGCAGCCGGACCAGGCGGCCCTGCGACAGGTCGGAGACCATCGCGACGAACCGGAACCGCCGGTCCGGGTCGCCCTGCAGGTCGGGCGCGGCGCCGTCGTCGTCCAGAGCCAGGTCGGCGAAGGTCTGGACGCCGGCTTCCCGCAGGCACCCGGCCACCCAGTCGCGCAGGGCGTCGCCCTTGCACCAACCCTTGTACGCCAGGACGGCCGCGAACGCACCGGCCCGCCCGAATCGGTGGACGAGAGCGGGCGGATCGCGGAACCGGAGGTAGTCGAGCGACTGCATCATGTCGCGTAGCCGAGACCCCGGCACTCCGGCGGCGACGAGGCAGCCGACCAGGGATCCCGCCGATGTTCCGGCCACCCGGCGGAAGTGGTAACCGTGTTCCTCGAGCACCGACACGGCGCCCGCCAGTGCGATGCCTTTGACTCCGCCGCCTTCGAGAACCAGGTCGGCGTTGAGCTGTTCGGTCAGGTCCATGCAAGGCAGAGCGTGCGACGCGCCCCGAGATACCTCGGGGCGCGTCGGCTGTACGTCAGTCGTGCCAGTACGTGGTCGGTGCCGGCACGTCGCTCGTTTTAGCAGGTCATTCGTGTGAGTAGGTCATGGTGAAGCTGTTGCCGCCGGAAAGCGCACTCGCGTGAGCCTCGTAGGTCCCGTTGACGCTGGGGTCCATCGCGACCGGGTTGAAGTTGCCGATCGGCGAGCCGTTCGCGGTCACCGAGGTGAACTTGAGCGTGCCGAAGTTCGGGTACTTGCCGGGGGGCGACTCGATGATCGCCTCGGCGTTGGCGTTGCGGGCGCCGGAGAGCGACTTGTTGGTCGAGTAGCTCCAGCCGCGGGTCGTGTCGCTGATCGCCAGCGTGTAGCTGCTGCCGCTGGTGTGGGTCACCGAGGCGTGGATGCTGTCGCCGGCCCGGACCGGGTAGGACGACGAGCTCAGGTAGACCGGCGCGGCCGGGTACATCTCGTACCAGGCCTGGTAGACCGCCGAGCCGGAGGAGCAGTCGGTCGCGACGCCGGTCTGCTCGACGGTCGAGGACGAGTATCCGTCGATGCCGACCCAGGGCGCGTACAGGTCGCTCCGGGAGTTGCACTTCACGGTGGGCTCGGACCAGGTGGCCGAGACCGAGCTGAAGGTGCCCGTGGCCGCGTAGCCGCCCCAGTTGTATCCGTTGATGTTGTACGTGCCGCCGACCGTGCGCAGGGCGGCCGCACCGGCGGGGTGGTGGGCGGGCCCGAAGCCGCCGGTGGCGGCGGTTGCCGTGCCGGCGGAAACCGGGCTGAGCAGGGCGGCAGTGGCCAGTACGGTGGCCAGCCGGTGGGCTGAGCGCAGTCGCATGATGGCTCCTTCGCGAGGCGTGAGGGGTTGATCGCCACCATAGGACAGAAATTGACGCACGAAAATATCTACTTTGGTAAATCAATTGTTAAACCGGGCATGACGTGCCTGTCTAGACAAACGTAAATTCTGCCCCGGTCCGGCCTCAGCTCCCACCGATCACGAACGCCCAGCGGCCCATCGGCCAGCTCGCCCGCTTCCTGTAGCGCCTCGACCGCCTCGTCGAGCGCCTCGAATCGCCGGTGACTGGTGACAACCCAGGTTCGCCGCTTGTTCTTCCTACCGTGCGTCCAAAGAGATATCGCCTGTGCCGCCTGGCCTTGCGCCCACGCCAGCGTGGTCGAGTAGTTGTCGAGCGCGTCGGCCGCCGCGAGGTGCGGGTGGGGCGCCGGCCCGGGAAAGGTCCGGGGCGCCCGTGCCGGACCGGAACATTCGAGCCGGTCTGATCGACTCGGAGAGCGT
>DASWRZ010000101.1:0-20498 GCA_036402935.1 Actinoplanes sp. | reverse complement strand
CAGCCCACCCGGCAAGGTGACGAACGCGTCCGACCTCTCGATCAGCACGTTCTTCCGGCTGCCCATGTCCTCGGTGACGATCAGCTCGTCCGAGTGGACGTCGGCCACCTCGAGGTCCACCAGCGACTGCGGAATCACGCCGAGGGTGTGCGCGCCGCCGGAACGGGCCCCGGCGGCGACCGCGCCCATCATCCCGACGCAGCCGCCGCCGGAGACCAGGCTGTGCCCGCGGGCGGCGATCTCGCGGCCGGTGTCGGTGGCCAGGTCGAGCCACTTCTGTTCGAGGGTGGACGACGACGCGCAGAAGACGCCGATCGCCGCCATCAGCGCTTCCCCTGTTCCTTGCTCAGCGCTTCCTGGGCGAGCGCGGCGTCGGCCCCCACGATGATCTGCACGGCCTCCTCCACGTCGTCGGTGAGCAGCATCAGGTCCAGGTCGGACTCGCTGACCTTGCCGTCGGAGAGCAGCGTCTTGCGGATCCACTCGATCAGGCCGGACCAGTAGTCGACGCCCATCAGGATCACCGGGAAGCGGGTGACCTTCTTCGTCTGCACCAGGGTGATCGCCTCGAACAGCTCGTCGAGGGTGCCGAAGCCGCCCGGCAGCACGACGAAGGCCTGGGCGTACTTGACGAACATGGTCTTGCGGACGAAGAAGTAGCGGAAGTCGATGCCGACGTCGACCCAGTCGTTGAGGCCCTGCTCGAACGGCAGCTCGATGCCGAGCCCGACCGACATGCCACCGGCCTCGGTGGCGCCGCGGTTGGCCGCCTCCATCACGCCCGGTCCGCCGCCGGTGATCACGGCGTAGCCCGCCTCGGCGAGGGCGGCGCCCAGCGCGGCGGCCATCTCGCACTCGGGGCTCTCGGGCGTGCTGCGGGCCGAACCGAAGACGCTCACCGCGGGCGGCAGGTCGGCCAGTGTGTCGAAGCCCTCCACGAACTCGGAGAGGATCCGCAGCGACCGCCACGCGTCCTTGGTCTTCCATTCGCGCCGGTGGTGCGAATCCAGCAGCTTCTCATCGGCCGTACTCGGCGGGATCGAGTCATGGCGCAGCGTGACCGCCCCGCGGTGGCGCTCGCCGCCGTTACGTCGCCCGTTGGTGCTCTCCGTCATGCGTAAAAGGTAGTGCGGACGGTCAGTAACCCGGTGAACAACCGGGTGGGTTTCCGTAAGAGGATTGCGGGCCGGCGACCTTTTTGCCAGATTGAAGCAACGGACGGTAGCTCTGCAGCGTCTGTACAGTTACCGAACCTCTACGGCATGGCACGGCGCTAGGCAAGGGAGCCACCGTGACGAACCGCTACGAAAGAATGAAGATGCAGCGCCGCATGCAGCGGCGCATCCAGCTGGTGGTCGAGGAACGGCGCATGTCGCTGTCCCGCCCCGACAGCCATGCCGAACCCGCCGACCCGGGCGAGGTCACCATCGAGATCCCGGTCGGGCTGCTGCACCCGGTTCCGGCTCCGCCCGCGGAGCGGGCGATCGGGCGGTTCGCGGTGCGGTCGGCCTGAGCGTTCCGCTTGCGCTCTGTTCCCGTACCCGGTGAGCATCCGTACGGGTTCAGATCGCGTACGAGGCGAGCCAGCGGTGCAGCGTGGCCGCGCCGTCCCGGATCTTGCCGATCTCGACGTGCTCGTCCGGGGCGTGCGCGAGCAGCGGATCGCCGGGCCCGTAGTTGAGCGCCGGGATGCCGAGCGCCGCGAACCGGGCCACGTCGGTCCAGCCCAGCTTGGCCGCCGGCGCCTCACCGACCGCGGCCAGGAACTCGCGGGCCGGCGCCGCGTCGAGCCCGGGCATCGCGCCGGGCGCCGAGTCGGTCAGCTCCACCTCATAGCCCTCGAAGACCTGGTGCAGGTGTTCGAGGGCCTGCTTCTCGGTGCGGTCGGGCGCGAACCGCATGTTGACCTGCACCGTGCACTGGTCCGGCACGACGTTGCCGGCCACGCCGCCGGAGATCCGGACCGCGTTCACGCCCTCACGGTACGTGCAGCCATCGATGGTGACCGTACGTGGGCGATAGTCGTCGAGCCGCCGCAGCACCTCGCCCGCCGCGTGGATCGCGTTGATCCCGCGCCAGGCCCGCGCGGTGTGCGCCCGCCGGCCCCCGACGTGCACCGACGCCTGAAGGGTGCCCTGGCAACCGGCCTCGACGACCCCGTACGTCGGTTCGAGCAGCACCGCGAAGTCGGCCACCAGCCACTCCGGCCGCACCTCGGCGACATGGCGGAGCCCGTTGTAGTGCGAGTCGATCTCCTCGGCCTCGTAGAAGAGGTAGGTGATGTCGTACACCGGGTCGGGCAGTGTCGCCGCGAGGTGGAGCGCGAGAGCGACGCCGGACTTCATGTCCGACGCCCCGCAGCCGTAGATGAGATCGTCGACGACGGTGGAGGGATAGTTGTCGTTCAGCGGGACGGTGTCGAGATGACCGGCCAGCACCACGCGCTGTTTGCGCCCCAGATCGGTGCGCGCCATCACCGTGTTGCCGAGCCGGTCGACACTCAGATAGGGAGCCGTCCGGAGCACCTCGGCGACGAAGTCGGCGATCGCCGATTCGTTGCGGGACACCGACTGCACGTCGACCAGGGCGCGGGTCAACACGACCGGGTCGACCAGCACGTCCGGAGACAGCGGGTTGGCCATAGGCCGCACCATACCTGCGCCGGGTGAACCGCCGGCCCCGATGCGATCTGCGGCACCCGCCCCTATGCCGTGGCCTGGTGGCGCGACTTCGAGGGAGCCCCTTTAGTAGGGTGCGAGCGTGGAAATCGCGATCTCGACCTCGCCCGCCTGGGGCATCGGCCTCGCCACCGTCACCGCCGAGGGTCAGGTGCTCGACACCTGGTTTCCGGAGGGCTTCCTCGGACTGGGCGACGAGCCGGCCGAGCCGCCGGTGCTGCCGGCCGGGCTGACCGGCAGCAGGACGCTGCCCGGCCTGTCCACGGTCGAGGTGCGGGTCACGGTCAAGTCGCTGGCCGAGCCGATCGTCGACGCGTCGGACGCCTACCTGCGACTCCACCTGCTGTCGCACCGGCTGGTCCGGCCCAACTCGATCAACCTGGACGGCATCTTCGGCAAGCTGGCCAACGTCGCCTGGACCTCGGCCGGGCCGTGCCCGGCCGACCGGGTCGACGAGTTGCGCCTGATCGAGCGCGCGGCCGGCCGGCACCTGGCCGTCTACGGCGTCGACAAGTTCCCGCGCATGACCGATTACGTGGTGCCCTCGGGCGTACGCATCGCCGACGCCGACCGGGTGCGGCTCGGCGCCCACGTCGCCTCCGGCACCACCGTGATGCACGAGGGCTTCATCAACTTCAACGCGGGCACGCTCGGCACCGCGATGGTCGAGGGCCGCATCGTGCAGGGCGTGGTGGTCGGCGACCACACCGACATCGGCGCCGGGTCGTCCATCATGGGCACGCTCTCGGGCGGCGGCACCGACAAGGTCTGGATCGGCGAGCGCTGCCTGCTCGGCGCCAACGCGGGCACCGGCATCTCGCTCGGCGACGACAGCGTGGTCGAAGCGGGCTGCTACATCACCGCCGGCTCCAAGCTGACCCTGCCCGACGGCCGGGTGGTCAAGGCGCGTGAGCTCTCCGGCGTGCCCAACCTGCTGTTCTGGCGCAACTCGGTGACCGGCGTGCTCGAGGCCCGGCCGCGCAAGGGCACCGGCATCGAGCTCAACACGGCTCTGCACGCCAACGACTGAAGGCTTCCTTCACCGCGGCCGTCAGCTCGCCGAGCACGGTCGACTCGACCTTCCAGTACTGCCAGTAGAGCGGGACGTCGAGATAGGCCTCGCCGGCCAGCCGGACATATCGTCCCTCCGCGATGTCGGGGAGGGCGATCTGCTCGGGCACCATGCCCCAGCCCAGGCCGAGCCGGATTGCGTCGACGAAGGCCGAAGCAGCCGGCACATAGTGCACCGGCGGATCTTGTGCGCGGCTCCCCAGGAAGCGGTGCTGCAGCCGGTCCTTGCGGTTGTAGACGATCATCGGCGCGTTCGGCAGGTCGCCGGCGAATTTTGGCTGGCCGACCGGCAGATAACGCATCGCGCCGAGCTTCTCGAGGCGGCAGCCCTGCACCACCACGTGCTGGGCGGTGACGGCGGCCATCGCGGTGCCGGCCCGCAGCAGGTCGGCCGTGTAGTCCTGGTCGTCGGTGTGCAGCTCGTAGCGCGGGCCGGGCACCCGGGCCAGCGCGGGCAGGAACCAGGTGTGCAGCGAGTCGGCGTTCACCACGATCGAGACGCGGGTGCCGTCGCGGGCCTGGTCGAGGGCCTCGCGCTCCAGCAACGCGACCTGCCCGGCGAACCGCACCAGGGCCTCGCCGGCCGTCGTCGCCACGCACGGCTTGGCCCGGCGCACCAGCACCTGGCCGACCGAACGCTCGAGCGCCTTGATGCGCTGACTGACCGCGGACGGCGTGACGTGCAGCTGCCGGGCCGCCGCCTCGAAGCTGCCGGTATCGACGACCGCCTGGAAGGTGGCCAGCTGCACCGCATCCACATAAGCGATGCTAATCCATCGTAAGAATCATTAGCTGTCTTAAGCCACGGTGGCCGCTTACGGTCGAAGGCGTGTTCACCTCCGTCCTCGCCGGCTTCGCCGCCTCCGCCGTCCTGATCATCGCGATCGGCGCCCAGAACGCGTTCGTCCTCCGCCAGGGCCTCCGCCGCGAACATGTGGTGCCGGTGGTTCTGACCTGCGCGTTCTCCGACCTGATCCTGATCCTGGCCGGCATCGGCGGCCTCGGCGCGGTGGTGACGGCTCGGCCGGACGCGGTCACGGTCGTCCGCTGGGTCGGTGCGGTCTTCCTCGTCTCGTACGCGATCCTGGCCGGCCGCCGCGCGCTGCGGCCCTCGGCGCTGAACCCGGCCGAGCGCGCCCCGGCCACCCTGCGCGCCACCCTGCTGGCGTGCCTGGCCTTCACCTACCTGAACCCGCACGTCTATCTCGACACCGTGCTGCTGCTCGGCTCGATCGCCCAGCAGCACCCGCACCACTGGCTCTTCGGCCTCGGCGCGGCGGCCGCCAGCCTGGCCTGGTTCACCGCCCTGGGCGCCGGCGCTCACCGGCTGGCCCCGCTGCTGGCCCGGCCGGCTGCCTGGCGCTTCCTCGACGCCCTGATCGCCGTAGTCATGCTGGCCGTCGCCGCGAGCCTGGTCTTCGCCTACTGAACCTGGTCTTCGCGTACTGAACCTGATCTTCGCCTACTGAACTGGCCGCGCCGCCCGCCCGGCCCGTCCGCGCCCCCGCGCGGGGCCCTCCCCCGTTTTCCATTCTTCCGGAGAGTGAGGAGATCGCGTCTGGGGCCTGTGGACAACGGCGGCGCTGTGGATAACTCGGGCGGCGGCCGAGCGAGCGGGCAGACTTGACCCTCCAGCAGGTTGAGGCACCAAGGTCGGCGGGGTGGCAGGAGACATGCGAGGCATCGGCGAGGTGGCGCGGGCCAGTGGGCTCAGCGTCAGCGCGCTGCGGTTCTACGACGGCGCCCGGGTCCTGGTGCCGGCCGAGGTCGACCCGGCGACCGGCTATCGCCGGTACGCCGACGACCAGGTGCGGGCGGCGCGGCTGATCGCCGGGTTGCGGCGGGTGGGCATGCCGGTCGCGGAGATCGCGCAGGCGGTCTGCGAGCTGGGTGACCCCGATTCCGTACGCCGTCGGCTCGATCGGCACCGCCGCCGTCTCGAGGACGGGCTGGCCGGCGCCAAGCGTGAGCTCCTGCGCATCCACGCCTTGCTCGACCTGGAGGAAGATCTCATGACCCGCATCTCGCTTCCGGCGGCCGCTCTGGCCGCCGCCCTCGACGCCGTCCGCTTCGCCGCCCCGGCCGACGCCGCCGGGCCGATCCCTCGCGGCGTCCACGCCGAGGCCGAGGGGACGACGTTGACGCTGGTGGCAACCGATCGTTTCCGGCTCGCGGTGGCGTCGGCGGTGGCCGCGATCGAGGGGCCACCGGCCCGGCTGTTCCTGCCGCTGACCTTTGTCGATCAGCTGCGGGCGGTGCGCGCCGGACAGGTGACGCTGGACCTCACCACCGGTTCCGCCCGGGCGGAGACAAAAGACGGTGTGGTCGAGGCCGAGCCGTTGCCGTTCGACTTTCCCGACTTCCGGCGCTTGCTGCCGACCGGCGACCAGCAGAAACGGTTCACGATCGACACCGCGGCGCTGCGGGAGGCGGTCGCGGCCGCTCCGGTGACGACGCGGGAACACGAAGGTACGGCGTACGAGATCTCGGTCCTCGGCCTCGGCCCGGCCGGAAGCGTGCGTCTCGTCGCCGAGAGTGAGTGGGCGGCGGATGCCGCCTCGCACGTCGCGGTGCGGCGCGAGTTCCTGCTCGAGGCGCTGGACGCCGGCGCGGCCGGCCAACTCGTGCTGGAGCTGGACGGCCCGATCAAGCCGCTGGCGTTCCGGGTGCCGGGCGACGATTCGCGATTCTCGATCCTCATGCCCGTGCGGCACTAGCCGGCTCTGCGAGACTGGCGCGGTGGACGAGATCGCCGCACGCCGCGCCGCCTGCACCGACACCTTTTTCGGCAACGGCTTCGGCCGCCCGGCCGAGATGATCGCCTTGATCGGCGACGACGTCGAACCCGACCTGTACGGCGAGGGCGGCGTCGTCGCCGATCTCGAACGTGAGGTCGCCGCCCTGCTCGGCAAGCCGGCCGCCGTCTTCCTGCCCAGCGGCACGATGGCCCAGGCCGCCGCGCTGCGTGTGCACGCCGACGCCCGTGGCCTGCGGACCGTGTTGTGGCACCCCTACTGTCACGTCGCCCGGCACGAGCTGGAGGGCTTCGCCCGAATGCACGGCCTGGTCGGGCGTGCGATCGGCGACCTCACCCGGCTGATCACGCTCGACGATCTCCAATCGGTCGCCGAGCCGGTCGCGGCGCTCCTGCTCGAACTGCCGCAGCGCGACCTGGGCGGCCGGCTGCCGCCCTTCGACGACCTGATCGCGCAGACCGCGTGGGCCCGCGACCGGGGGGCCGCGGTCCACATGGACGGGGCCCGGCTCTGGGAGGCCGCCGCCGGTTATCGCAAGACACCGGCCGAGGTCGCCGCGCTGTTCGACACCGTCTATGTGTCGTTCTACAAGGGCATCGGCGCGCTGCCCGGCTGCTGCGTGGCCGGCTCGGAGGCCGACGTGGCCCAGGTCAAGGAGTGGCGCCGCCGGCTCGGCGGCACGCTCTTCGCGCTCTGGCCGGGCGCCGCGTCGGCCCGCAACCGGCTGCCGGGGGCGCTGGCCGAGATGCCGGCCCGGATGGAGCATGCGCACGCGGTGGCGGCCGCGCTGGAGGCGGTGCCGGGCATCCGGGTGCTGCCCTCGCCGCCGCAGACGCCGATGATGCACATCTGGCTGCCGACGACGGCCGAGCGATACGCGGAGCACGCAAAGCTTCTGGCCGAGACCGACAAGCTGTGGGTTTCGCCGCGCGCGGTCCGGACCGACTTGCCGGATATGGTGATAATCGAGCTGACCGTGGGCAGCGCCACCCTGCGGCATAGCCCGGCGTTCATCGGCGAGACGTTCGCACGACTCCTTTAGTGGCACATGGTCGGTAACGGATGGCCAACGATTCCGCCCTCACAGGGGTCTATCTAGGCCAGTTTGCCCAGCTCAGGACCGTTAACGGCGGCTGGAGAGAGACGGCCGGCACACAGCGTTCGTGGCTACCGTTCCGGTGTGCGCAGCGGGCGGTACGACGATCTGGTCGGCGAGGCCTCGGGCGTGCACGGCACCGGCTGGGAGTTCGCCTGGCTGGACGGCCGTGCCCTCGGGTCCGAGCCCAGCTGGTCATACCCTGATCTCGCCCACGCCGAGCTGCGTCACGCCGCCAGTCTGCTCGACCTCGACACCGGCAGCGGCGAGTTGCTGGCCGAGCTGGCCCCGCTCCCGCCGCACACGGTCGCCGTGGAGAGCTGGGCCCGCAACATCCCGGTCGCCCGCGATCGGCTGATGCCGTTCGGCGTGCCCGTCCTCACCGAGCTGCCGGGCGGCGAGGAAGAGTTCGACGTCGTGCTCAGCCGGCACGGACGCCTCCCGGCGGCCGACATCGCCCGCCTGCTGCGGCGCGGCGGCCGGGTGCTGAGCCAGCAGGTGGGCAGCGACGACCTGGTCGCCCTCAACGACGCGCTGGGCGCGACACCGCCCCGCATGCAGCGGTGGAATGCCGAGCTCGCGACGGCGGCTCTCGCCGCCGCGGGCCTGACGGTGACCGACGTACGCGAGGAGCGCCCGTCGGTCACGTTCCGCTCGATCGAAGAAGTGGTGCGGCAGCTCGGGGCGTCGCCTTGGCAGGTGCGCGACTTCACGCCGGAGCGCTACGCCAAGGAGCTGCGACGGCTCGACGCGGTGATCCGGGCGCGGGGGTCGTTCACGGTGACCGCGCACCGCTTTCTCGTGGTGGCGGCCCGGCCCTAGTCGACGAAGGCTCCGCAGGTCATGTTGATGGCGGCACCGGTGATCGTGCGGGCCCAGTCCGACGCGGCGAAGACGGCCACGTTGCCGACGTCCTCCAACGTCGCGGCGCGGCCCAGCAGGGTGCTCTCGACCAGACTCTTCTCGATCGGGCCACGCCACTCGAGCTCGGCCGGGATCGACTCGGGCACGCCTCCGGTCTGCAGGGTGATCACGCGAATGCCGTACTCGCCCAGCTCACAGGCGAGCTGCCGGCGCAGCGCCTCGATCGCCGAGAACCCGGTGACCAGCCCACCGAGCTGGTGATTCCGCCGGTGGGCCGATCGGTCGCCATCCCCGCCGAACATCAGGATCACGCCGTCCCGCTGCCGCTTCATGTGCCGCGCCGCCGCCCGGGCGGTCAGAAACCGCGACCGCAGACCGGTCTCGACCGGGGCAAGATAGTCGGTCACCGCCATGTCGGCGGCGGGCTTTCCCTGTACGTCGTTGTCCGCGACGACGTTGACCGAGATCTGAATGCCGCCCGCCACCCGCGCGACCTCGTCGGCGTGCGCGTCGACCGCTTCCTCGTCCCGCGCGTCGACGATCGCGGTGTCGACCCGGCCGCCCTGCGCCGTGATCTCCGCCGCGACCTCGTCGAGACTCGCCTGGGTGCGCCCGGCCAGGAAGACGTGCGCGCCCTGTTTCGCGAACGCCCGCGCCATCGCCCCACCGATCGAGCCGCCACCGCCGTAGACGATCGCGTTCCGTCCGTCCAGCAACATGCCTCGTGCTCCTCTCTGTTCTTTTTCTTGTTTGACCACCTGGATCGCCCCGACTCATCGTTCGTGGGGATATGGATACGCTCTCGGCATGCCGCAGCACCTGATCCAGCCCGAGGGCATGCCGCCGACGAACGGTTACAGCCACGTCGTCGCCTTCACCGGCACGATCGTCATGGTGAGCGGTCAGGTGCCGCTGGACGCCGACGGCCGCCTGGTCGGCCCCGACGACACGCGGGCGCAGACCCGGCAGGTCTTCCGCAACCTGCAGATGGCGCTGGCCGCGGCCGGTGCCCGCATGGCCGACCTGGTGAAGCTGACGGTGTTCCTGACCAACATGGCCGACCTGGCCGACTTCCGCGAGGTCCGCGACGAGTTCGTCGACCCGTGGCGGCCACCCGCGAGCTCCCTGGTCCAGGTGAGCGCCCTGGTCCACCCGGCCTTCCGCATCGAAATCGAGGCGGTCGCCGCACTGGCCGCCCGGTGATCTTTCCGCCAGACAGAATCGTCGGCCTCATGCATATTTCAAACGAATAGCCTAACCCGTTCGGCTTTCCGGTGTTGAGTTTATTCCGAGAAAACGCGCTCGGTATTCACGTAAGGCCCTGTTTGGACGCCGATTTCGGTGAGCTTGATCGATCCTTGGCTTGAACAACTTGCCCGGGCCTGTTAGGCACCGGCGTTTTACCAGCCCGCGGCCCTTGCGCGCCCTGTCTCCGCTGCTCAGACCCAGGCGAATGCGCTTGATGGCCCGGGGCGAAGTAACCCTTTCAGGGTCCTCCCGTCGGCCCCAGCGGCTGCCGCACAGTTCCGAACAGGACATGCGGAAGCACTATCGCCGGGCCCGACGCCGTCGGTCATCTTTGGTCCCGGAGCCGGAACGGTTCCGTGGAAATCCGGCCCTCATTCCTAGGCCCCATTCGTGATACCCCACCCGTTCCAGGAGGACCCCCATGCGCAAGATCACCAAGCGCTCGGCTGCCATCATCGGCGCAACCGTCGTCGCCCTCGGCGGCGGCGCCGCTTGGGCGGCCACGTCTGGATGGTTCAACGGAACCGGAGACGTGACCGCGCAGAGCGCCGAGGTCAAGCAAGTCACGGCGACCGCAAGCGTCGCCGACGCACTCTGGCCCAAGCGCACCGTCAACGCCACACTCTCGATCGGCAACTACAACAGCTACCCGGTGACGGCCAACGGAATCCAGGACGGCTCGATCGCCGTGTCGGCCTACGACAATGCCACCGATGCTGCCGCCAACACCTTGAGCCAGACCTGCGACGGCAATTCCGCCGATATCCACCTCGGCACCTTCTCCTCGGTCGATGTCGACGCCGGCGCCTGGGCGACCCCGACCTTCTCGAACTTCGTGTCGATGGGTCAGAACGCGCCGGTGAACTGTGCGAACAAAATCTTCAAGATCCACTTCGTGATGACCGGCGACGTCCGGGCATCCTGACGCGTCGCGCCAGGGCGTCAACCATCCAGCCCGTTCCGACCAGGGTTCGACCAGTTGAGGGGTGAGATTCCATGATCGACTGGCGCACCTATGGCACCGGGACACGCTGATGCGCAAAAGAAACGTCGTCGCGTTGATGTCGGTCGGCGCGGCGCTCGCCATCGCCGCAGGTGGAACAGCGATCGCGTCTTCGACGTGGTTCGTGCCGAAGACCCCAGTTTCGTTACGGGTCAAGTCCGTAAAGATGCCCCCGGGCGTCTCGCCGAGCGCATCGCCGCGGGACGGAAACGCCGTCGTGAGCTGGAGTGCTCAGGAGATCGGCCCGGGTGTCCTGATGCAGCAATACATCGTGACGGCTCATGACGCCACCAAGACCAATCCATTGGCAGATGTTGTGCACACCGTGACGGCCTCGGGCGGCAACTCCGAGTCCGTAGCCTTCACCGCCGCCGAGCTCACCGGCGGCAAATGGCAGTTCGGGGTTACTCCGCGATTTGAACTGTGGACCGGCGAGGAAAGCAAACTCAGCCAGGACCGGATCAACGTCCTCGCCGCCAAGACCCCTCGCGTCCCAGCGGCAGCGGCCTTGTCGGCTACCGCGGCGGTTGATCCGACGCCGACGTCGGGCTCGACAACTGAGGCGCCGGTGAAGAAGCCGGAGACCGGCCCCACGACACCGGCGGCCGACAAGGATCCCGCGCCGGAGAAGTCCGGAACTCCGGAGGCTGGTCCGACGTCTTCGGAAATTCCTTCCGCGATTGATCCCTCGCCGGCCGGGAGCGCCGCCGAATAGCGGCGGCAACCCGAACGGATTAGGTAACTCCTCAACCGACGCGGGCGATCGTAGGATGCACGTGCAGGCGTACAGGAGAATGGCCTGGCGCCGTCGGTAATCTTCTACCTCGACCGGCGCGGATTTGTGGCCGACGGGCCGCGCTGCTACGCCGCCGTCGCCGCAGGGTGGAGCGGCTCCGCGGGAAACCGCAGGTCATGGCCACCCCCGTCGCCACGCCCGGGGGTTCCCCCGGGAGAGTTAAGCCGGACAGCCGCTCCTGTGCGATTTATGCGCGCACAAGGGCGGACTAAATCCCGATCACAGGATCCGGCTCGTTCGGGGAACGTTATATGACCAGTCCCCATCCGGTCCTTGAGGAGGAAAGCGCCGCATGCGAAACGTTGGCAGACGGCTCACCCCTGAGGCCCCGTCGTGATCCGCCGGGATCTCCTTTCCGGCGAAGGAAAACGCGAGCACGACGATAACAACAAAGATATTCGCATCGAGCTCGAGCCGGCCGATCACGAGGAGCCGACCTGGGAGGTTCGCCCGGCCGGTCAGGCACGAAGGAGGCGGATCGACGGGCGGACCCGCACGATCCTCAGCGTGGCCGCCGCCGCGGCGATCGTGGTGAATGCGGGGGCCGCCTGGACCTACTGGCGCATCACCGAGTCGAAGCCCGGCGGCCGGAGCACCGGCACCGCGGTCGAGCTGACGCTGCGCGCCCGCAACGACCTCAACCGGCCGCTCACGCCGGGCGGCGCCGGCAACCTGACCGTGACGGTGGCCAACGAATACGATTTTCCGATCCGGATCAAGCTGGTGACGCCCGGTAGCGGCAACATCGTCGCCGACGACGAGCATCGGGACGCCGGGTGCACGGCGCCGGGGGTGTCGCTGACGCGGCCGCGGTTCGACGTGTCGTGGGACGTGCCGCGCAACACTGTCGGGGCGTTCACGATCCCGGGCGGGCTGTTCATGAGCCGCGGCTCGCAGCACGCCTGCAAGGGCGCCACCTACACCGTGCCGGTGCAGGTCACCGGCTACAGCACCGATCCGGCCTGAGCCGGATGTTTCCGGCCGCCGCGTTCGCGGAACTTCACCCCTATGACACGAGTTTCGGTGGTGACGGGTGCGAGCGGCGGCATCGGCCGGGCGACGGCACGCGCGCTCGCCGCGCGCGGCGACGCGGTGGCGCTGATCGCGCGGGGCGAGGACGGCCTGGCGGCCGCGGCCGAGGACGTACGCCGGGCCGGCGGCACTCCCCTGCCGCTACCGGTCGACATGGCCGATTTCGCCGCGGTCGACGAGGCCGCGGAACAGGTCGAGAAGGATCTGGGCCCGATCGACCTGTGGGTGAACGACGCCTTCAGCTCGGTCTTCGCGCGGTTCGTCGACATCGACATGGCCGAGTTCCGGCGCACCACCGAGGTCTCGTACCTGGGCTACGTGTACGGCACCAAGGCGGCCCTCAGCCGGATGCTTCCGCGTGACCGCGGCGTGATCGTGCAGGTCGGCTCGGCGCTCGCCTACCGCGGCATCCCGCTGCAGAGCGCCTACTGCGGGGCCAAGCACGCGATCCAGGGCTTCCACGAGTCGCTACGGGTCGAACTGCTGCACGACCGCCGGAACGTGCACGTGACCATGGTGCAGATGCCGGCCGTGAACACGCCGCAGTTCAGCTGGGTGCTGTCCCGGCTGCCGAGGAAGGCGCAGCCGGTGCCTCCCATCTATCAGCCCGAGGTGGCGGCGAAGGCCGTCCTCTACGCGGCCGATCACCCGAAGCGCCGCGAGTACTGGGTCGGCGGCTCGACCGCCGCGACTCTGGCCGCCAACGCGCTCGCGCCCGGCATTCTCGACCGCTATCTGGCCCGCACGGGCTTCGACAGCCAGCAGACCGACGAGCAGCGCGACCGGGACCAGCCGGCCAACCTGTGGGAGCCGGCGGACGGCCGGCGGGAACCCGACGCCGGTGCGCACGGCGAGTTCGACGACAAGTCCAAGAACCGCAGCTTCCAGCTCTGGGCTTCTCAGCACCACGGCCTGCTGGCGGCGGCCGGCGGCGCGCTCGCGACCGGCCTCGCCTGGGCGGCGACCAGGAAGCGGTAGGCAGCAAGCGGTAAAACAGCAAGCGGTAGATCAGACCAGCGAAGCGCCGAAGACGCATCGGGCCCCTCGCACGAGGCGAGGGGCCCGATTCAACAGAGCGTGGGCTACGAAAAGCACCGCCGATGATCGTACCGCCCGACGGATCGATCTCGGCAGACCCTACTTGCTACGAATTCGATCAGAGCCCGGGTTGACCGGGCCGTGGGGCCGGCCGTTGTGGGGCGGCAACGACCGTACGTCGGAAGCGTCGATGACCGGAAGCCGCAGCGGACGACGATGCCGGCCGTTGCGCAGTTGTCCCGGATTGGGCTCCGCCGGAGCCGGCTCTTCCTCCCGAGCGGCGTGCAGCGCCGGCTTCTCACCCGTGACCCCATTGCCTTTGTGCAGGCCGGGCGTCTCGTCGCCGGTCACCACCGCGGTCCGCAGCACCGCGCTGGCCCGCGCCGCCGATGCCCGGGCGACCTGCTCGTCGTGAGCCGCCGCTTCGATGCCGGAAGCGACCACCTTGGCCATCGCCTCGCCGTAGTTACGCGCGTCGTGGATCTCCCGCTCGTGGATCAGCGCCGCCTCGTGCTCGCGCCGCCGGGCGACCCGGGCCTCGTTGCGCTCGTAGGCATTGCCCCGCGAGGCGAACTTGAGCGCGACCGCCGCACAGTCCAGGGCGACCAGCAGCAGCGTGATGCCCATGTAGAAGACACCGACGCCCCAGAAGTCGCTGCTCACCAGATGCCACATGGCCGCCGTACGCGCACCGAACCCGGCGTCCGCCTTGACCGCGTCCGAGTTGTCGGAGCGCTGGTTGCTGATGCGCTGCGACAGGTCGGACTGCTCGCGGGCCCGCGCCTCGCGGTCCGTGCGCTGGGTGGCGAGCAGCTGCCCGGCCTGGGCGTCGAGCACGGCCGCCTGCTGGTTGAGCGCGCGCGACTGGAGCACGAGGTTGTAGCAGTAGCCGCCCGCCGGGCAGCCGCCCGAGTGGGTCACGCCCTTGCCCGACGAGTCGGCGAGCGCCTGCTGGTAGAGCGCGCGGGAATCGTGCCGCTTCTGCGCGGCCCGGTCGGTCAGGTCCTGCACCGCCGCGTCGTCCGCCGCCTCGTCCTTCTTCAGCTGGTCGAGCCGGGCGGTGTACGTGGCGATCGCTCCGCTGGTGTCGATCGAGCTGAGCTGCTCGTTGTGCACCTGGTTGAGCCGCGCGTCGATCTCGCCCTGGTAGCGCGCGAGCATCAGCGGCTCGGTGATCAGCACCGCGAAGAGCAGGGCGAGCGCGAGCCGACCCGCGTAGAGGCTGAGGGTGGGACGTTTCAGGAAGTCCTTCGGGTCGGTCGAGTCCAGCTTGTCGTAGCTGATGGACACCCGGCCGACGACCGCCCGGTCGTACGCCACCACACCGGCCGCGACCAGCGGCCCGACCATCCACCGATACCACGGGTGGGTGTAGTTCGAGCTGGCGTCGATGAAGGCGGCGCCACCGATCGTGGCGTAGACGAAGTAGAGCAACACGAACATGCCGATCGCGGAGTACAGAACGCGATCGGTGTGCGTGGTCACGCTTTCGGGGTTGACGTTCGCCACCCTCAACAGCGTGTCTCGGCGACCCTTCGGCATGTTGCCGAGTCTCGCCGATCACACCGGTATCCGTGCGCAAAATCCGTAATCAGTGGTGAGCTGGGTAGGTGAACAGCATGGATTCTGCGATTCCGGAACTGAGACTCAACGACGGCCGTACCATTCCGCAGCTCGGCTTCGGTGTCTTCCAGGTACCGCCCGACGAGACCCGGACCGCGGTCGAGACGGCGTTGCGGGTCGGCTACCGGCACATCGACACCGCGCAGATGTACCGCAACGAAAGCGGGGTCGGCGAGGCGATCGACGCGTCCGGGCTCGAACGCGGCGACGTCTTCATCACCAGCAAGCTCAGCAACGCGGCGCACCGGCCGGACGACGCCCGGCAGGCCTTCGAGGGCACGCTGAAGGCGCTGGGCACCGACTACATCGATCTCTTCCTGATCCACTGGCCGCTGCCGACCCGCTACGACGGCGACTTCGTGCCGACCTGGCGCACGCTGGAGGAGTTCTATCGGGAGGGGCGGGCCCGCTCGATCGGGGTCTCCAACTTCACCCCGCACCAGCTCGGGCGGCTGCGGGCGGAGACCGAGATCCGGCCGGCGGTCAACCAGATCGAGATCCACCCGTACCTGACGAACGACGTGACCCGCGCCTATGACGCGGACAACGAGATCGCCAACGAGGCGTATTCGCCGATCGCCCAGGGTGCCGTGCTGAGCGACCCGGCGATCGTCGCCATCGCCGGGCAGGTCGGGCGGACGCCCGCCCAGGTCGTGCTTCGCTGGCACCTTCAGCGCGGCGACATCGTCATTCCCAAATCAAAGACCGAGGACCGCGTACGCGAGAACTTCGCGCTCTTCGATTTCGAGCTCGACGAGCCCTCGATGGCGTCGATCACCGACCTGGATCGGGGCGAGAAGGGCCGCATCGGCGGTCACCCCGACACCATGGACTGGATTCCCCGCTAGGTCAGGCGCGAGACGGCCGCGGCCACACGCTCGTCGGTGGCGGTCAGCGCCACCCGCACGTGCTGGTCCGCGGCCGGGCCGTAAAAGGCGCCGGGTGCGGCCAGGATGCCGCGCTCGGCCAGCCAGCCCACGCTCTGCCAGCAGTCCTCCCCGCGGGTCGACCACAGATAGAGCCCGGCCTCGGACTGGCTGATCTCGAAGCCCGCCTTGGTCAGCGCGGTGCGCAGCAGGTCGCGGCGGGCCGCGTAGAGCTCGCGCTGGGCGGCCACGTGGGTCTCGTCGCCGAGCGCGGCCACCATCGCGGCCTGCACCGGAGCCGGAACGATCATGCCGGCGTGCTTGCGGACGGTCAGCAGCTCGGCCACCAGGGCCGGATCGCCGCCGAGGTAACCGGCGCGGTAACCGGCCAGATTGGAGCGCTTGGACAGTGAGTGGACGGCCAGGACGCCGGTGTAGTCGCCGCCGGTCACCTCGTCGTCGAGCACCGACACCGGGCGGGTCTCCCAGCCCAGCGAGTGGTAGCACTCGTCGCTGACCACGATCGCGCCACGCTCACGCGCCCACTCGACGACCTTGCGCAGATGCGCCGCGGGCAACACCTTGCCGGTCGGGTTGGACGGCGAGTTGATCCAGATCAGCTTGACCGGCGCCGGACCCAGCGCGGTCAGCGAGTCGGATCGCACCACGGTGGCCCCGGACAACCGAACGCCGACCTCGTAGGTCGGGTAGCAGACCGAGGGGATCACCACGGTGTCGCCGGCGCGGACCCCGAGCAGGGTCGGCAGCCAGGCCACCAGCTCCTTGGAGCCGATGGTCGGCAGGACGCCCAGCTCACCCGAGGCGTTGCAGGACCGCCGGAACCAGGCCGCGATCGCCGCCCGGAGCGCCGGGGTGCCCGCGGTGAGCGGGTAACCCGGCGCGTCGGAGGCATCGGTGAGGGCCTGCCGGATGAACGCCGGGACCGGGTCGACCGGAGTGCCGACCGACAGGTCGACGATGCCGTCGGGATGCGCGGCGGCCTTGGCCTTCGCCGGCTCCAGCAGATCCCAGGGGAAGTCCGGCAGAGCCGACGACAGCGTGCTCAGCTCTCCTCGCCGCGCGGCGGCTGGGAGACCACGAACGGGGTGTCCTTGTCGATCTTGCCGACCTTGGACGCGCCACCGGGCGAACCGAGATCCTCGAAGAACTCGTAGTTCGCGTTCGTGTAGTCCTTCCACTGCTCCGGGACGTCGTCCTCGTAGAAGATCGCTTCCACCGGGCAGACCGGCTCACAGGCCCCGCAGTCGACGCACTCATCGGGGTGGATGTAGAGCATCCGGTTGCCCTCGTAGATGCAGTCGACCGGGCACTCCTCGATGCATGCCTTGTCGAGCACATCGACGCACGGCTCGGCGATGATGTAGGTCACGGGTCTTTCCCTTCAAGACTTGCCGCCGGGACCGCCGACGACAGTTGCAGAGCCTAGTATCTCCGCCGGAGGAGGTGACACGTGCTCCGTCGGCAGGATGTGGGACACCGGGTGGTCGTACGCCGGATTGTAGGGGTTTCCCAGGATCGCCCGCTGTTCACGGACGCTCTGGGAGAGCTGGTCGACCTCACCGAGACGGATCTCACAATCGCCACCGACAAGGGCACGCTGAGGGTTCCGCTCCGCGAGGTGCACCGGGCCAAACGGGTGCCGGCCGCCCGCCGGCCACCGGCGTCCGAGGTCATCTCGCTCGAACTCGCGGCCAACGAGGCGTGGCCCGCCCCGACCCAGGCCCGGCTCGGCCGCTGGATCCTGCGCGCCGCCGGCAACTGGACCGGTCGCGCCAACTCGGCGCTCGCGGTGGGCGACCCCGATCGCACCCTCGAGGCCGCGATCGACGGCGTCGTCGACTGGTACGCGGATCACGGCCAGCAGCCCCTGATCAACGCCCCGATGCCGCTCGCCGCACCGGTCAACGCGGCCCTCGACGAGCGCGGCTGGGGTGCCCGGCCGCTGACCCTCGTGCAGACCGCGCTGATCGCCCCGCTGCTCCACTCCCTGCCGGCGCGCCACGACCTGCCACCGGCCGATCTGGCCGATGCGCCCTCCGACGACTGGTTCGCCATGGTGGCCCGACACAAGGGAGCACAGCGGGAGGGCACGCTGCCGGAGGCGGCGGTGCGCATCCTCACCGGGCCGCCGGAAGTGGTCTTCGTTCACGTGCACGACGGCGACGGCGCCCTGATCGGGGTGGCCCGGGGCGCGGTGACCGACCCCGACCGCTGGCTCGGCGTCTCGCTGGTGCAGAGCGCGCCGGCCGCCCGCCGGCAGGGGCTGGCCCAGCACATGCTGCGCGGGCTGCTGCAGTGGGGCGTGCAGCACGGCAGCCACCGGGCCTATCTGCAGGTCGAGGAGCGCAACGCGGCCGCGGTCACGCTTTATGGCAAGGTCGGTTTCACGACCCACCACACCTATCTGACCCGCGAGGCTCCGGCCTGAGATCCACGACGCCCCGCGAGCCACCAGGCCGGAGATCCGCGACGCCCGGCAAGGCTCCGGCCCGAGGTCCGCGAGGCTCCGGCCTGAGACTCGCGCTCGTCCGGCCGCCGTCGCCCCCGACCCCGGCCGAGCCCCCGACCACCTCTCCGCCCACTGGCTCCTCGCCGTTCCGGGCCGGGCGGGTCAGCGGCGGACGACCTTGCGCGGCTTGGCCGCGCTCCGTTGGGTGTACGCCTTGAGCGAGCGCGACCGGTAGTCGGTGCCCAGCATGACCGCGATCCAGTAGCCCAGCAGCGTGCCGACGATGGCGAAGCCGGCATAGAGCCAGACCTGCAGGAAGAAGTTGCCCGCGCCGTCGTCGAACGGCTTGCTGCCACTGACGAACGGTCCGATCAGGACGGTCAGCACCAGGGCTCCGACCGCGCCGAGGAACCAGTCGGGGACCAGCCAGTCGAGCGGTTTGCGGCGCTGGGCGGCGCGGAACGTCCAGACGGCCAGGGTGAGACCGATCAGGGCGAACATGACGATCGACGCCCCGCTCTCGACCCCGTCGTCGTTCTTGAACGCGAAGCGGATGACCAGACGGGTCACCACATTGATCGCGAACAGCCCGACCGCCAGCGCCGCGATCGGGAACCAGCGCTGCTGCCTCATCATTCCTCCCGGGGACCTGGCGGTGACGGCTGCGCCGCACACTCGGTGGGTCGGGATCGTAACGCCAGGTGTGTTTCTTGTCCTTGCCTGCCGGCCATCTTTGCGGATGACGCGGCCCGCGTCCCTGGAGGAAGGCTGGGAGTCTGCTGTCAGTTGTTCGGCGGCTTCTCCGGCGCTGCGGCCTTCGTCGGGCCGACCGCCTTCCTCGGGCCGACCGCCTTCCTCGGGCCGGCGGCCTTCGTGGGGCCGGCGGCCGAAGTGGACACCGCGGGCGGGATCCGCTGGAGGATCATCCGATACGCGTAGATCGCGAAGGTCAGGCTACCGATCAGGATCATCGCCAGGGCGACGTAGTTGGTGCCGCTCAGCAGGTAGTCGCCCTCGTGGGTGCGAACTCCGGCGGCGATCAGCATGACGATCGTCCAGAGGGCCCACGGCGGGCCGAGCGCCCACCGGCGTCCGGTGGTGCCGACCGCGAACCAGGCGATGCCGACGTTGCCCGCGACCGCCAGCACGACCGCGAGCGGGATCAGCGGCCCGTGGCCGGAGCCGATCGGGTCGCCCCGCCACACCGACACGAAGTCGCCCGCCCGCAGCGTCGACAGCAGCAGCTCGAAGACGGCGCTGACGAACGCGAAGACGATCGACACCACAACGCCGCCGGCTCGGACGATCGGCTCCCACCCGGACCACGGCTCGCCCAGCTCCGCAGCCCGACCGGCCGCCGCCGAGGCCGCCGCCGAACCGGACTCGGAAGCCGAGCCGGATCCGGAAGCCGGGCCGGATCCGGAAGCCGGGCCGGATCCGGAAGCGAAGCCGGCCGACGCGGGGTCGAGGCCGGTGGCCTGGGCGGAGGCCGAGTCGGTGGCCGGGCGCTGGGACGCGGCCGGATCGCCGGTGGGCTGAGCGGGTGTCGACGGCGGGCGCCCGTCGGTGGGGCGTGCTCCGGCCTTGCTCATCGCGCGGCCGACTCGCCGGCGGCGGCCGGCTGCTCGAGGTCGAGGCCGCTGAACAGGTCGCTCTCCCAGCGGTGCGGGCCGTCGCCGGGTCCCCGCTCCCCCTGCGCGAGCACGAAGAACTCGACGCCCATGAACTCGCCGCCGAAGTCGCCCGCGATGCCGTAGAGCCACGAGTTGTCGGGGATCTGGGTCGCGTGGGCCTTCATCGCGGCCATCTTGTGGTCGTAGTGGTCGGTGCCGTCGACGCGGGCCGCGATCTCGTCGTCGGCGTGGCCGAAGGGCAGGTCCTCGACGTTCTCCACCCCGGCGAACGGATTGTCGTCGAGCTGGCGGAACGCCTCCATGCCCTCCATGAGCACGCTGCG
>DASWRZ010000100.1:0-5076 GCA_036402935.1 Actinoplanes sp. | reverse complement strand
CTTCGGCTTTGACAGCGCGGTCATAGCAACCCACAGGGCAACCACAGCGCACCCCAGGCCCCCGCGGCCGCGCTCCGCGAGGCAGAATCACCGGCATTTGAGCGAGACCCTTCTCTTCCTGGACGTCGACGGAACGCTCCTGCCGTTCGCCCCGCTCGTACGCACCTCCCCACCCAGCGGCAACCCCCTGCTGGACCGCCTCGACCCGGCCGACGGGTCCCGGCTGCGGGCTCTGGGCTGTTCGCTGGTCTGGGCGACGACCTGGATGAACGACGCCAATCAGGTCCTGAGCCCTCGCCTCGGCCTGCCGTGCCTGCCGTGCCTGGACTGGTCGGACGACGAGGAGGACCTGCCGACGGGGGTGCACCGGAAGACGCCGACGCTGGTCCGGTGGGCCGCCGGGCGCCCGTTCGCGTGGCTCGACGACGAGATCTTCGACGGCGACCGGCGCTGGATCGCCGCGCATCACCCGGCGCCCGCGCTGGCCCATCGGGTCGATCCGCGGTCGGGGCTGACCGAGGCCGACTTCGACGTGGTCCGGCGCTGGCTGGCCGGGGCCTGATTATGGTCGGCCGCCCGGGGCCGGGAAGACCGCCCGGGCGAAGGAACTCGCGCTCGAACGCCGGGCGGACGGGTGGCGTGGGCGCACAGGGCCGCCGAGCGACGGTCGTCGGCCGCCTCCTACGCTGGGGCGGTGACTGATCTCGACGAGACCATCGTGCAGCCTGACCTGATCGCTACTCACTATCTGACCAGCGTCGACGAGGTTACCGAGCATCTTCGGGCCGCCAACCAGCTCGGGTTGGGGGTTCGGGTGCGCAGCTACCTCGAGGCTGACGAGGACGGGGAAGGGTTGATCGAGCACTGGGAGGTTGAGCTGCTCACGGCTTCGCCGGTTCTCGAAGCGGAAACTGTGGACTCGGAGATCGCCGCGGGGGAATAGCTGGACCCTGGGGGCTCTGCGGCCGCGCGAGCTCATCCGGACCAGCGTCGCCGGCTTGCCCTCCGAGGTGCTCGCGGGACCGGCGACGGTAGCGGCGGCGACCACCGGGAAGCCGGCCGCCGTCGCCACGAGCAGTTCGGTCACGGGGTCGGATTGGCGGCCGGGCTTACGGCGTACGCCGGGAAAGCGGAAGCGAACCGCGAAAGCCGCGGCAGCGCCGGGGTGAGAAAGGTCGTGGTCGATCTGATCAGGCTGTCGCCGAACTCGTAGACGACCAGCGCGAACGGCTCGCCCTCACGCCACTGCCAGGAGGCCGGAGTGCCGTTGTAGGAGTCGGTGGTCAGGCGCGCGCCGACGCACGAGTCGGACGCGGCCATGACCGCGCCGATCTCGGCCCGGCCCCGGATCCACCAGGTGAACGGCGGCATCGTGAAGATGGCGTCCTCCTGCAGGAGGGCGACCATCGCGGCGACGTCGTGCCGGTGGAAGGCGTCGGTGTAGCGGGCGACCAGGTCGAGCTTGGCGGCGTCGTCGAGCGGGCTCGGCCGGTCGAGGTCGGCGCGGCGGATGCCCTCGCGGGCGCGCTGCAGGGCGCTGGTCACGGCGGCGACGCTGACATCGAGCAGGGCGGCCACCTCGTCGGCCCGCCAGCAGAGTACGTCGCGCAGGATCAGAACGGCACGCTGCCTCGGCGGCAGGTGCTGCAGGGCGGCGACAAAGGCCAGGCGTACGGTGTCCCGCCGCGCCGCGACCTCGGCCGGGTCGTCCCGCATCGGCAGGACCCAGGCGTCTTCCGGAAGCGGGCTTCCCATCTCGCCGGGCGGCCCGGCGGTCTCCAGCCCCCGGCGCCGCGCCGAACGCAGCATGTCGAGGCAGACGTTGGTGGCGATGCGGTAGACCCAGGTGCGCAGCGAGCCTTTCGCCGGGTCGAAGCGGTCGCCGTGCTGCCAGGCGCGCAGCAGGGTCTCCTGTACGGCGTCCTCCGCTTCGAAGGGCGAGCCGAGCATCCGGTAGGAGAAGCCGACCAACTCACCGCGCATCTCGTCAAGTTCGCCGGGCACGGCTTCACGAGAGGATGGCATCGCTCACCTCCGATTGGTGCGGCGAACCCGCCACCGGCCCCTCCAGGCGGTTGGTCAGGTAGGCGACGACCAGCCGCCGGGCCGGGTCGGCCCAGCCCACGCACGCGTTGGAGCCATTGTGACCGAACGTGAGCGGACCGCTGAGCCTACCCATCGCCCGGCTCCGGGACAGCCCGCCCAGCTGGAACCCCTGCGACCAGCGGATCGGCAGCCCGAGCACCCGGTCGACCTCGCCGTCGCCGGACGACGGGGTGCGGGCCTCGGCGGCGGCCGGGTCGTCGAGCATGGCCTGATAGAACTGGGCGAGGTCGCGCGCGGTGCCGAGGACGGTCGCGGCCGGGATCGCCGCCTGCCGGAAAAACCCCTGGTTGAAGAGGACCCGCCGGATCCCCCCGACGAGAAACACCGAGGGGCCCGGCCCGCCGAGGCGGGTGCGGCTCATTCCGTACGGCGTGAGCACCTCGCGCCGCAGCACCTCGCGGAACGGTTCTCCGGTCACCCGCTGGACGACCTCACCGAGCAGGAAGCCGAAGCTGAGCACGTGGTAGGCGGGCACGGCACCGGCCGCGTAGCGGGGGCGCGCCCCGGCGAGCGCCCGCACCGAGCGGTCCCAGTTCGGTGCGAGCACGGCGTCGAACGGCAGGTTCTTCCCGTACGGGAGACCCGAGCGATGCTGCAGCACCTGCCGTATCGTGATCGTGCCCTTTCCCTGCTCGCCGAACTCGGGCCAGTGCCGGGCGACCGGGTCGTCGAGGCCCAGCGCCCCCTGGGCGGCGAGCCGGTGCACGAGCATCGCGGTCAGCGGTTTGCCGGCCGAGAAGAGCAGGAAAGGCTGGTCGGGCTCGGCGTTGATCGAGCGCTCGAGGACCGTCTCACCGTCGCGCAGCACGCACAGCTGGGCGGCCACCCCGGGCCTCTCGATCAGCGCCGTCAGGCGCCCCACGTCCATGTCGCCCCAGGTTAACCGCAGCGAGCCGGTCGCCGGCCGGGCCGCACCCGGGTGCGGCCACGAATCGCGCCGAGGATCAGTCGGTGACCCGGACGATCGTGCGGCCGGTCGGCCGGGTGGTCGCGTTGAAGGCGGCCGGGGCGTCGTCGAGTGTCACGGTCTGTCCGATGATCGTGCGGAGCCGTCCGGTCCGGACGCGTTCGGCGATCTCGACCAACTGCGGCCGGTTCGGCTCGACGACGAAGAAGACCGCGCGGCCCCGCTCCGGCGTCTCGGCGACCGGCTCGGCGACCGAGACCAGGACTCCGCCGGGACGAACGAGTGGAGCGGACCGTTTGGCGATGTCGCCGCCGAAGATGTCGAACACCACATCGACCGGGCCCACCTCGTCGAGACCGTCGGAACCGAGGTCGAGGAACTCGTGCGCACCGAGCTCGACGGCGGCTTCGCGATGCCGGGCGCGGCCGGTGCCGATCACGTACGCGCCGTGCTCCCGCGCGAGTTGCGTGACGAACGATCCGACGCCGCCCGCCGCACCGTGGACCAGAACGGTCTGCCCGGTGCGCAGGTCACCGTGCTCGAACAGGCCCTGCCAGGCGGTGAGGCCGGAGATCGGCAGGCTCGCCGCGATGCCGTGTTCGATGTCGGCCGGCAACGGTGCGAGGTTCCGGGCTTCGACGGCGACCAGTTCGGCCAGCGAGCCGTTGCGGGTCCAGTCCGCGAACCCGAACACGCGCTGGCCGACGGTGAGCCCGGTCGTGCCGTAACCGAGCTCGGTGACGACTCCGGAGAGCTCGTGCCCGGGTACGGAGGGAGTGCGGTCGCGACCGGCCCGGTCGGTCCAGCTCGCCGGCCAGGACAACTCGCCCGTGGTGAAGCCCGACGCGTGCACGCGGACGATGACGTCGTTCTCGGATGCGTGCGGGGCGGGCTGATCGCTGAGGGTCATCCCGGCGGTGCCCGCGTTTCGGTCAGTGACGACGACGGCTTTCACGCTGATCCCTTTCCTTTGACGTTACGGTCGTTAGACGACGCGGCGTCGCGGGTTGTGAGGTGGCGCGTCGTGCATCACAGTCGGCAACGGTTGGACCGGTGAAGAAACGTCGTGAGCACGGACAACGAGGCGGCCCTGGTCGACGTGGCCGGCGAACGCCGCCATCTGCTGTCGGTCGCCTTCCGGATGCTCGGAACGGTCGCGGAGGCCGAGGACGCCGTGCAGGAGGCGTACGCCCGCTGGTATCGCCTCTCGGAGGCGGACCGCGAAGCGGTCGGGGCTCCGGCGGGGTGGCTGACCCGCGTCACCAGCCGCATCTGCCTCGACATGCTGGGCTCCGCCCGGGCGCGACATGAAAACTATGTCGGCCCCTGGCTGCCGGAGCCGGTACCGCCTACGGCGTTTCTCGCCGCCACGCCGGCCGACCCGCTGGACAAGGTCGCTCTGGACGACACCGTGAGCTCGGCCCTGCTCGTCGTACTGGAATCGATGACTCCCGCCGAGCGGGTGGTCTTCGTGCTGCATGACGTTTTCGCGGTGCCGTTCGCAGAGATCGCACAGACGGTGGGCCGGTCACCGGCGGCGTGCCGGCAGCTGGCGGCCTCGGCGCGCCGGCGAGCGCAGGCGTTCGCCGGCCGGCTGGTGCCCCGCGGCGAGCACGAGAAGGTCGTCCGTGCTTTCGGTGTCGCCGCGCGTTCCGGCGATCTGACGGCCCTGATCCGATCGCTGGACCCCGGCGTCGTGCTGCGCTCGGACGGCGGCGGCATCACGCGGGCGGCGTTGAAGCCGATAACCGGCGCCGACCGTGTCGCCCGGTTCTTCGCCGGGATCGTCGGCAAGCGGCCCGGCCTGCGACTGGAGGAGCGGGCGACCAGCGAGGGGCCGGGCCTTGCCATGCTGGAGGACGGGCGCGTCGTCGGCATCATCACGCTCGACGTCGGAGACGCCATTACCGCCGTACGGATGGTGCTCAATCCGAACAAGCTGACCCTGTGGAACTAGTGCCTCGTCACCGGGCCGGCCTCGTCACCGGGGCCGCCTCATCACCGGGCCGGCGTCGTCACCGGGCCGGCGTCGTCACCGGGCCGGCCGGTAGGGCCGGAAGAAC
>DASWRZ010000099.1:0-3067 GCA_036402935.1 Actinoplanes sp. | reverse complement strand
GATGTACCGCGGCCGCATCCTGGCGGTGGTCTCGCCGGACCGGCCCCGCGAGGAGCTGGGCCTGCTCATGGCCGGTGTCGTCGCCCCGGAAGCCGGCGTCGTTTCCCAGGAAGTCGTTTCCGAGGAAGTCGTTTCCGAGGAAGTCGTTTCAGAGGAAGAGGAAACGAAGTGAGCACCACCGCCGAGGCCCCACCCGAGCCCGCGGAGGGTGGGGAGAAGAAGCAGGAGTCGTTCCTCTCGCTGTTCGTGCGCAACCTGTGGTCGGCCAACACGGTCACCGTCACGATCCTGTCGATCGTGCTGGCCCTGGTGATCAGCGCGGTGCTGGTCATCGTGTCCGACTCGCACGTGCTGTCGATGTACTCGTACTTCACCTCCCGGCCGAGCGACGCCCTGAGCGCCAGCTGGAACCTGGTGAGTAACGCCTACTACGACCTGTTCAAGGGCGCGGTCTTCGACCCGCTGTCCGTGCAGAAATGGCTCGACGGCACCGGCACCTGGCAGAACGCGCTCAACCCGATCTCCGAGACGCTGACCTACGCGGCCCCGCTAGTCTTCACCGGCCTCTCGGTCGCGCTCGCCTTCCGCGGCGGCCTGTTCAACATCGGCGGGCAGGGGCAGGCGATCCTGGGCTGCATCCTCTCCGCGGTGGCCGGCTTCTCGCTCGGCCTGCCGATCGTGCTCAACCTGATCGTGGCGCTGGTCGCCGGTGCGGTCGGCGGGGCGATCTGGGGCTTCATCCCGGGCTTCCTGAAGGCCCGCACCGGAGCCCACGAGGTGATCATCACGATCATGCTCAACTACACCGCCGGGCTGTTCCTGAACTGGCTGATCCTGACCAAGGGAGTCCAGGACCCGAACCGCAGCGACGCGATCAGCAAGACCATCCGGTCGACCGCCGAGCTCCCGGCCCTGCCCGCCCCGCTGCGGGTGCACCTGGGCATCGTGCTGGCAGTGCTGGCCACGGCCGGGGTGGCGTGGCTGATCAACCGGTCCTCGTTCGGCTTCGAGCTGCGCGCGGTCGGCGCCAACCCGCCCGCCGCGCGGACCGCCGGCATGAGCGTCGCCCGCACCTACACGATGTTGATGGTGATCGCCGGCGCGCTCGCCGGCCTCGGCGGCGCGATACAGGTGCTGGGCACCGCCGACCGGCTCACCCCGCAGGTGGCCGGCAACATCGGCTTCGACGGCCTGCTGGTCGCCCTGCTCGGGCGCAACAAGCCCTGGGGCACGCTGCTGGCGGCGATCCTCTACGGCGGCCTGCGGGCCGGCGGCAACTACCTGCAGAGCGACCTGAGCATCTCGATCCAGCTGGTCAGCGTGATCCAGGCCCTGATCGTCGTCTTCATCGCCGCGCCGGCCCTGGTCAAAGCGATCTTCCACCTCCGCGCCGCCCGGTCCGCCCGGCTCGGCGCCTCGATGGCGAAGGGCTGGTGAGCGAGGTGACCGCCGCAACCGTCGACGAGCGTACCGAGGTCGTCGCCGCACCGGATCCGTTCTGGATCCGGCAGCGCCGCCTCGGCGCCGGCATCACCGCGATCGGCCTGATCGCCGTCGTGGTCTTCGGGCCGCTGGCCGAGTCGAAGACCGCGAAGTTCACGCTCAGCGAGGACGCCACCGGCGCCGCTCTAAAGATCAACGGGCAGCTCGGCACGATCCTGTTCGGCATCATCACGCTGGCGATCGGCGTACTGATGCTGACCGCCCGGGTGCGCAAGCGCTACAACGCGCTGCTCGTGCTGGGCATCGTCGCCTTCGTCTTCGCGTTCCTCTGCTGGCAGGTGGCCGGGCAGTTCCTGCCGCTGGTCGCCACCGCCCGGTACTCCCTCGAACTGGCCCTGCCGCTGATCCTCGGCGCGCTCGCCGGCGTGCTCGGCGAACGCTCCGGCGTGGTCAACGTCGGCATCGAGGCCCAGTTCCTGACCGGTGCGTTCTGCGCCGCCCTGTTCGGCACGCTGGCCGCCAGCCTGTGGGCGGGCCTCATCAGCGCCATGCTCGGCGGGGTGCTGATCGCGGCGCTGCTGGCCGTGCTGGCGATCAAGTTCCTGGTCGACCAGGTGGTGGTCGGCGTGGTGCTCAACCTCTTCGCGGCCGGCATCACCGGCTTCCTCTACGACCGGCTGATGCAGCCCGACGCGGCCAAGTACAACCAGCCGCCGCACCTGAGCGACATCAAGGTGCCCGGCCTGTCGGACATCCCGCTGATCGGCCCGGTGCTGTTCCACACCAACGTGCTGGTCTGGCTCGCGCTGATCCTGGTCTTCGTCATCCACTTCGCGCTCAAGCGCACCCGCTGGGGCCTGCGCACCCGGGCGGTCGGCGAGCACCCGATCGCCGCCGACACGGTCGGCGTGCGGGTGCGTGGCCTGCGGTACACCAACGTGCTGGTCGGAGGCCTGATCGCCGGGGCGGGCGGGTCGTACTTCACGCTGATCTCCAGCGACGCGTTCAACCAGAACATGACCGGCGGCCTCGGCTACATCGCGCTGGCCGCGCTGATCTTCGGCCGGTGGACGCCGTTCGGGGCGCTCGGCGCGGCCCTGTTCTTCGGCTTCACCCAGGAACTGGCCAACTACCTGAGCGTGATCGGCAGCCCGGTGCCCAATCAGTTCCTCAACATGCTGCCCTACCTGGCGACCATCGTCGCGGTGGCCGGGCTGGTCGGCCGGGTGCGGGCCCCGAAGGCGGACGGCGTGCCGTACGTCAAGAGCTGAACCCGCCGCCCGCGGGTTGGGGCACAATCGGCGCATGGAGATCGACTGGGCCGGGTTGCGTGCGCAGGCCATCGAGGCCATGCGGCACGCGTACGTCCCGTACTCCGACTTCCCGGTCGGAGTGGCGGGGCTGGTGGACGACGGCCGGGTGGTCGTCGGCTGCAACGTGGAGAACGCCTCGTACGGCGTCACGCTGTGCGCCGAATGCGGATTGGTCAGCTCGCTGATCGCGACCGGTGGCGGCCGGCTGGTGGCCGTCTCCTGCGTGGACGCCAACGGCTCGCCGCTGATGCCCTGCGGGCGCTGCCGGCAGCTGCTCTGGGAGCACGGCGGGCCGCGCTGCGTGGTGGAGG
>DASWRZ010000098.1:0-34494 GCA_036402935.1 Actinoplanes sp. | reverse complement strand
GTCTACCACGCGATCGACCGGAACCAGCCCTACCTGGACGCGCCGTTCGGCGTCAACCGGCGCCCGATGCTGCTCGACCGGCTCGACTGGATCGACGGCTGGCCGGTGGTCCGGGCCGGCGCGGGAGCGTCGGACACGCCGCAGGCGGCGCCGATCGGCACGGGTGCGGAGACCTTCAGCCGGTCCCCGGGCCGCGGTTGGCCGGCTCATGACGGTTACGCCTCCGGGAGCGGCACGGTCCTGCGCCCGCGTCCCGCCGCTGACGTGCGGGTCGAGGCCGACCTGCGCGTGCCGGCGGGTGCTTCGCTGGGCCTGGTCGCCGGCTCGGCGCGGGTCTCGATCGACCGTGCGGCCGGGCAGTTGGTCGCCGCTTCGGGATCCCGCCGTTCTTCGGCCCCGTTGCCGGCCGCCCTCGACTTCGGCGACTGGCACAATCTGGCCGTCTCGGTGCGCGGCGGCGTTCTCACCGCTTCGCTGACCGAGGCGCGTCTGGGCGGGCCGCTCGCGACCGTGACCCTGCCGGCGTCGACGTCCGGGCCGGTCGGATTCACCGGTCGCGGTGACATCGACAACTTCAGCGCCCAGCGGCTCTACCGGCCGGTCACGCACGCCGTGCCGCCGCCGGCCCTGGGTCGACCGGCCTGGTCGGACGAGTTCTCCGGTTCGCTGTCGGCGGGCTGGAGCTGGGTGCGGCCCGACGACGCGGTCACGGTCGGCGGGGGCAACCTCAACTGGCCGGTGCAGGACGGCGACCTCAGCGGCACGTCCGGCAACGCGAGCGTGCTGCTGCGGACGGCACCGACCGGCGACTACACCGTCGAGACCCGGCTGACGCTCGACCTCGGCGTCGACGACGTGCGCAACTATCAGCAGGCCGGGTTGATCGCGTACGTGTCCGACGACGACTTCGCGCGGCTCGACAAGGTCGCGATCTGGAACACGCGGCAGATCGAGTTCGGCCGCGAGATCCCGTACGCCGGAGGCCTCGCCTATGGCGGCGTGACCGTCGGCACCCCCGCGACCACCACCTGGCTCCGTCTTGTCCACCGGGTCGACCCGGTCACCGGGGAGCAGCGGTTCCGCTCGGAATCCAGCACCGACGGGCACACCTGGACGCTCGGTGGCGTCTGGACCTTCCCGGCCGGCACCGCACCGAAGATCGGTCTGGACGCGCACGGCGGGGCGACGCCGGCCGTGACCGCCCGGTTCGACTACGTCCGGATCTACCAGCCGTGATCCGTCGCCTGCCGGCGGTGGCCATGCTCCTCGGCCTGGCCACCGCCTGCTCGTCCCCGGGAGATCCCGTGACCTTCACGAATCCGGTCTACGACCAGAACTTTCCCGACCCGGGCGTGCTGCGGGTGGGCGACACCTGGTTCGCCTACGGCACCAACGACCCGGACGCCAACATCCCGCTGCTCACCTCGACCGACCTGGTGCACTGGACGCCACAAGGTGACGTGCTGCCATCGGTCGGCGGCTGGGCCACCGCCGGCAACACGTGGGCGCCCGAGGTGCTGCGGACCGACGCCGGCAAGTACGTCCTCTACTACACGGCCCGCTGGTCGAAGGCCGACCGCCAGTGCATCGGCACCGCGGTCGCCGACGATCCCCACGGCCCCTTCGCACCGGCCCCGGAACCGCTGGTCTGCCAGGCCGACGAGGGCGGCTCGATCGACGCGAGCCCCTACCGGCACGAGGACGGGCAGCTCTACCTCTACTGGAAGAACGACGGCAACCACATCGGTCAGCCGACCCACCTCTACGCCAAGCGCCTGTCGGCCGACGGCGCGTCGCTGACCGGCGACCGGGTCCGGCTCCTGACCAACGACAAGCCGTGGCAGGGCGCGGTCGTCGAGGCCCCCGAGATGGTCCACCACGAGGGCAAGCTCTACCTGTTCTACTCGGCCAACGCCTTCGACTCCGACCGCTACGCCGTGGGCTACGCGACCTGCGACTCGCCGCTGGGCCCGTGCCACGACGCACCCGAGAACCCGATCCTCAAGTCTTCGGCCGGCGCGGCCGGCCCCGGGCACTGCTATCCGGTCACGCTCCCGGACGGCACCACGTGGGTGCTCTACCACGCCTGGCCGCCGGACGGCATCGGCACCGCCGAACCGGGCCGCCAACTGTGGCTGGACCGTCTCGACTGGGCCGACGGCCGCCCGGTCGTGCACGGCCCGACCGCCGGCCCCCAGCCCCTCCCGGAGACCGGCTGAGCCGGTCCCGTTCGGTCGCGGCGTGGCGGACGCGTCATCTGCTATGGTCCGCACGACCGATTGCAAGTTGCAATCACTTAGGAGGTCCGCGGTGCTGGACACCACCTGCCATATGTCGATCTCGCTGGACGGCTTCGCCGCCGGGCCGGACCAGAGCCGGGAGGATCCTCTGGGCCGGCGCGGGCTTGAGCTGCACGGCTGGCACATCGGTGACCCACGAGCAAACGATGCCGACAAGGTCGCGACCGAGTGGCTCATGCGCCCGCGCGGCGCGTACGTGATGGGCCGGAACATGTTCGGCCCGATCCGCGGGGACTGGAACGAGGAATGGACCGGGTGGTGGGGCCCCGAACCGCCGTATCACGCGCCGGTGTTCGTGCTGACCCATCACGCACATGACCCGATCCAGATGGACGGCGGGACGACCTTCCACTTCGTCACCGAGGGCTTCGACGCGGCCTACTCCGCGGCGTGCCGGGCCGCCGGGGACAACGGCGTGGACATCGCCGGTGGGGCCTCGACCGTCCGACAGGCACTGATCGCCGGCGTGATCGACGAGCTCACCCTCGACATCGCACCGGTCCTGCTCGGTTCGGGCGAGCGCCTCTTCGACGGGGTTGAATCCTTCGGCTTCGAACCGGTCGAGGTGCTTCACTCACCGCTGACCACCCACATCCGCTATCGCCGCGTCAACTGACTCGCGGCTGATTCGATCGCGGCTGCGAGGATAGCTGTCATGGATTCAGCAGCGGACGTGGACCGACGGTTGACCCTTCGCGACGGGCGGACGCTGGCCTGGCACGAATGGGGAGTGCCCGACGGGATCGCGGTGCTGCGGCTGCAGGGCACGCCCGGCTCACGGTTGTCCCGGCACCCGAAACCGGAGATCTGGGAGCGGCTAGGGGTACGGGTCATCATGGCTGACCGCCCCGGCTACGGCGCCTCGACCCGGATGCCCGGCCGCGGCGTCGCTTCGGTCGCCGACGACTTGGTTGAACTGCTCGACCACCTGGGCCTCGACCAGGTGCCGGTCACCGGTGTCAGCGGTGGCGGCCCGCACGTGCTCGCGCTGGGCGCTCGGCATCCGGAGCGGATCAGCGCCGCGACGGTGGTCGTTGGCGCGGCCCCGCTGACCGATGCCGAGATCCCGCTGCTGATCGGCGTCAATGCGGACGGTCAACGGCGCATCCGTGACGGTGGCTGGGACGCGCTGTACCCGCTGCTGCAGGAGCTTCGCGAGAAGATGCTCGCCGACCCGCTCGCCGGCTTCCGTGCGGCGCTGAGCGACGCGCCGGCCGAGGACCAGGCGGTGATGAGCGACCCGGCCTGGCAGCAGACACAGCGCCAGGGCCTGACCGAGTCGCTCCGCGCCGGCGCGGAGGGCTGGTGCGACGAGGCGCTCGCGATGTTCAATTGGGACATCGCGCCCGAAGAGGTGCGCGTCCATGTTGTCTGGTACCACTCCCGCCATGACGCCAACGTGCCGCTGCCGGCCGCGCAGCGGGTGGTCGACCGGCTGCCATCGGTCGAGCTGCGGCTGTGGGAGGGCGGCCACCTGGAGACGTTCCGTCGCGAGGAGGAACTGATGCGTGACCTCCTCGCCCGGGCCGAATTCGGATGACGGGACGCGCGGACGGCCAACGTGCGGATCCGCCGCAGAGAACGCTCGTCCGGCTCTTCGCCTCAGTCACCGTGCGTCAGCGGCTCGCGAACTCGGCGGCCGGCGAGCCGACCCGACTAGAGGCGGAGCCGAAACTCACGAACATCGAGATCGGCAAGATCTTGCTGGTGCCCAAACTCAGCGACACCTGGTGCCGCTGCGGGTTCGGGCGTTGCTGATCGGCGGGCGTCCTCAGGCGGAGCGCGGGGGTGCGGTGCTGCCGCGGATCACCAGCTCGGTCGGGAGCTCGGCGCGGTGGCTGGTGGCGGTGGGGTGGGCGTTCAGGACGGTGCGGACGGCCAGGGCCGCCATCTCGGCCAGTGGCTGGCGGACCGTGGTCAGGGGCGGGGACATCCAGGCCGTGGTCGGGATGTCGTCGAAGCCGACCACGCTCAGGTCCTCCGGGATGCGCAGGCCGAGGCCGCGGGCGGCCTCGTAGACGCCCATCGCCTGCTGGTCGCAGGCGGCGAAGATCGCGGTCGGCGGGTCGGGCAGGCGGAGCATGGCTACGGCCGAGGCGTGGGCGGTCTCGTAGCCGAAGTCGCCCTCGGCGATCAGGGACGGGTCGATCGGCAGGCCGGCCCGGGCGAGCGCGGCGCGGTAGCCGTCCAGCCGCTGGTGGCTGCAGAGGGCGGAGAGCCGGCCGGTGATCGTGGCGATCCGGCGGTGGCCGAAGCCGATCAGGTGCTCGGTCGCGGCCATCGCCCCGGCCCGGTTGCCCGCGCCGATCGACGGCAGGTCGGCGATCGGGTCGGTCACCGGGTCGACCAGGACGATCGGGGCCTGCAGCTCGGCCAGCCGTTCCCGGTGCGAGGGGGCGAGGTCGGCCGTCACCAGGACGACGCCGTCCGTGCGGCTGCGGTCGAGGCTGCTCAGCCAGCGTTCCACCGCGGCCTCGGTCGGGATCACCGAGACCGCGAGGCGGGTGCGGGCGGCCAGGCTGGCCTCCTCGGCGCCCCGGACGATGGCGGTGGACCAGGGGCTGAGGTCGTTGAAGATGAGGTCGATCAGGCCGACCCGGCGGGGCCGCGGCGGCCGGTGGATGTAGCCGAGTTCCTTGAGCACGTTTTCGATGTGCCGGCGGGTCTTGGGCGCGACGTCGGGCCGCCCGTTGAGAACCTTCGAGACTGTCGGGGTGGACACGTGCGCCGCGGCGGCGATCACGTCGAGTTTGATCCGACTTCCCACGACCCCTCCTCTACCGCGTGCTCTGTCGCGTGGGAGCGCTCCCGCGCGAGGATGAACATAGTCCACGCGAGGAAGCCGTCGGTGAACCGGTTAAGTAAATTTCTGGCCGCAGTTGCGGTGGTGTGCGTCACGCGGCGGTCGCACCACCGCCGGCGAAGTGATTCAGTCCAGGGGGTAGCCGGCCACGCGGTCGTAGGTGGGCTGGGCGCCGAGGTGGCTGCGCATCAGCCGGATCTCGGCGATCGGCCAGGACGGGCCCCGGTACGCCGCCAGCTGCTCGCGGTCGGCCTCGATCGCCTCGGCGTCGAGCTGGTCGCCCGGCCGCGCGACGGTCAGGTGGGGACGCAGCGGGCGGTCGTCGTACGAAATCTTGGTTTTGCGCAGCTCGTGGCGCACCCGCCGGGCCAGGCCGTCGAGGCCGTCGCCCTCGACGCCGACCCAGAGGACGGTGGAGGCGCCGCGCCCGAAGCGGCCGCCGCCGGCCAGCCGGAGCGTGACCGGCGGCCCGACCGCGGCGCGTTCGAGAGCGGCCGCCGCGTCGGGGGCCCGGTCGTCGGCGACCTCGCCGAGGAACGCGAGCGTGACGTGCCAGGTGTCGCGGCGGGCGAGACGGACGTTGATGCCGTCGGCGTGGGCCTTCGACACCGCCAGGCCGTCGAGCCGCGAGGAAAGATCATCACAGGCGGACGGCGGCGGGTAGGCCGCGACGAACAATCTCACCCGGGCACGGTAGCGCAACCGGATGACATTGATTGCCTGGAATGTCACTCCATGTTGCGTACGTGTTACGCAGCGAGTAGAGCTGGGGGTATTGGGCCGATTCCAGGAGGTTTGCCGTGTGTGGAATTGTGGGCTGGGTCAGCTACCGGCGCGACCTGTCGCACGAGGGTGCGGTGCTACGGGCCATGACCGCGACGATGAGCCTGCGCGGACCGGACGCCCAAGGGATCTGGTTGAGCACGCACGCCGGTCTCGGCCATCGCCGGCTCGCGGTGATCGACCTGGAGACCGGCGCCCAGCCGATGACCGTCGAGCACGACGGCGCGACGATCGCGGCGATCACCTACAGCGGCGAGGTCTACAACTACCGCGAGCTGCGCGACGAGTTGCGCTCCCGGGGACACCGATTCCGTACGGCCAGCGACACCGAGGTGGTGCTGCACGCCTACCTCGAGTGGGGTGACGACTTCGTCGACCGGCTCAACGGGATGTACGCCTTCGGCCTCTGGGACCCGCGCGAGCAGGCGCTGCTGCTGGTCCGCGACCGGATGGGCATCAAGCCGCTCTACTACCGCCCGATGGCCGACGGCGTCGTCTTCGCCTCCGAGCTCAAGGGCCTGCTCGCCCACCCGCTGGTGCCGGCCGTCGTCGACAGCGACGGGTTCCGCGAGCTGCTCGCCATGGTCAAGACCCCGGGCCACGGCATCTACCGCGACATTCGCGAGGTGCGGCCGGGCGAGGTGGTCCGGGTCAGTCGGGCGGGCCTGCGGCCCCGCCGGTACTGGCGGCTGACGGCGCGCGAGCACACCGACGATCAAGCTACGACCGTACGCACGGTGCGCGCGCTGCTCGACGACATCGTGCAGCGGCAACTGATCGCGGACGTGCCGCTGTGCGTGCTGCTCTCGGGCGGGCTCGACTCGTCGGCGATCACCGCGCTGGCCGCCCGTTCGGTCGGTGAGGTTCGTTCGTTCGCCGTCGACTTTCCCGGGCAGACCGAGAACTTCCGGCAGGACGACATGCGCGAGACCCCGGACGCGCCGTTCGTGCACGACGTGGCCCGCCATGTCGGGACGGAGCACAACGACATCATCATCGATGCGGCCGAGCTGATGGACCCGCTGCATCGCCTCGGCGTGCTCGGGGCGAGCGACCTGCCGTCCGCGCTGGGCGACATGTACACCTCGCTGTACCTGCTGTTCCGGGCGATCCGTGAGCGCTCGACCGTGGCCCTGTCGGGCGAGTCGGCGGACGAGGTGTTCGGCGGCTACCGCTGGTTCCACGACCCTTCCGTGATCGCCGCCGACACTTTCCCGTGGGTCGCGGCCGTCCGGTCGCGCACCGAGCCCGACGGCGGCCTGTTCGCGCCCGACATCGAGGCCAAACTCGACCTGCCCGGATACCGCGACGCGGCCTACCGGCAGGCGCTGAGCGAGGTCGACCACCTGCCGGGTGAGTCGCCGTCCGAGTACCGGATGCGGGAGATCTCGTACCTGCACCTGACCCGGTTCGTGCAGATCCTGCTCGACCGCAAGGACCGGATGAGCATGGCCCACGGCCTCGAGGTGCGGGTCCCGTTCTGCGATCACCGCCTGGTCGAGTACGTCTACAACACCCCGTGGTCGCTCAAGACCTTCGACGGGCGGGAGAAGAGCCTGCTCCGGGCGGCCACGGCCGATGTGCTTCCGGATTCGGTGGTGCAGCGGCGAAAGAGCCCGTATCCGTCCACGCAGGATCCGGCGTACGAAAAAATGCTGCGTGACCGCGTGCGCGACATGCTTTCCGATGCGAATGCACCGCTCAGGCCGCTTCTCGACGACGGGCGTGCCCGGCGGTTGATCCAAGGCGGGTTCGAGGGCAGCAGTTTCGGCGCCGCTCGCTGGGGGATGGAGCTGGCCCTGTCGTTGAACGACTGGATGACCCGTTATCCGGTGAGTCTCCAGCTGGACTGATGCCTATTCGCGGCCCTGCCAGGTCGTGATGCAGGCTTCGTTGCCCTCGGCGTCGGCCAGGATCCAGAAGGCCGGCGCCCGGGTGTCGCTGAGCAGTCGGCCGCCGTTGTCGAGCGTGGCCGCGATCCGTTGCGATGCCTGGTCGTGCGGGACCGAGACGTCGAAGTGGATCCGGTTGCGCTGCGGGCGCGGCTCGTCCATCTGCTGGAACCAGACGGCCGGGCCGTGCCCGTCCGGATCGACGATCGGGTCGCGCGGGCCGTCGTTGCCGGCCTCGTCGGCGTAGGCCAGGACCGCCTTCCAGAACGGGCGGATCGCCGGGATGTCGAGCGCGTCGATGGCGATCTCGAGCAGTTGGGTCGCGTCGGGCCCGGTCCAGAGGCCGATCTGGCGGACCGCGGCCGAGATCTGGTGGGCCAGTTCGACGTCCTTGTCGGTCGCGGCGGCGTGAGCGCGCGACTGCAGGGTCAGGATCACGCGGTCCGGACGCAGGTCGACGCGCAGATGGCCGTCGGCGTCACCGGCGGCGATCACCCGTTGGGCCACGTCGGCCGCCTGGGCCATCGACCGCACGGCGACCGAGGCCCGCAGCGTGCCGAGGACGAACCGCCAGCCCTGCTCGCTGACCGCGTTCGACGCGGCCGTTCTGCTCAGAACCTCTTCCATGTGGAAGATGATGCATGATTGGGGTCATGAACAGGCTCGGGGGCGAACTGGTGGCTACGGCTGTGGTCCGGCCGTCCATGGCGCCCGACATGTTCCTGTTGTCCTGGGCCGAGGGCGTGCTGCGCGAGGCGCTGTACCGGTCACCCCTGCTCGCCGCTCGGCCGTACGAGATCTTCGGCCAGGGCTCGCGGGTGAACAACACCTATCTCGAGCAGGGGAGCGACATCGATCTCGTCCTCATGCTCAAGACGCCGTTCGAATCCAACGGCTACGGGTGGGAGGAGTTCCGCGACGACGTTCTCGCCGCGCTGGGTGAGTCCTACACCGTCCGCATGGGCCGCCGGTGCCTCAACGTCGACGACCCCGACTCGCTGTTCGGTGAGATGGTCGACATCCTGGTGGCGACGGAATACGCCGGCGCCGAGCAGGGCGTCTTCTTCCGCGACCGCGAAGGCCGGCCGATCGTCAACTTCCCCAAGCAGCACCGGCGTAACGGCGACGCGAAGGACCTGCGCACCGGTGGCCGTTTCAAGGAGGTCGTCCGGACGGCCAAACGCGCCAAGAGGCGGGCCGAGCGGGAGCGGATGATCGCCGACGGCGCCGCGCCGTCGTACCTGCTCGAGTGCCTGCTCTACAACGTCCCCGACCACGTCTACCGGACGTCGTCGGTGGAGGAGGCCTATCACGGCGCGCTGCGGTGGCTGCGCGGGTGCGAGCTCGCCGGGCTGCCCTGCCAGAACGGCATCAACCGCATCTTCGGCCCGGGCCCGGATCAGTGGGTGCCCGGCGCGGCTGGAAGAATCATCGATGTCCTTCACGAGATCTGAGACTTCCGGGCGGTGGCCGCGGCATGAGTTCGACGGCGGTGCTCGCCCCGGTCATCGCGATCTTCGGCGCCGCGCTCACTGCGCTGCTGACCTACGCGTTGAACCGGCGCGCCGCACGCCGGGAGCGCCGTGCCCGGGCGTTCGGTGAGGCGCTCAGCGTCGTCGAGGACTACGCGGAGATGCCGTACCGCATCCGGCGGAGGTCGGGCACGCTTGAGGGGCGCCAGCAGCTCACCGAGGAGGTGAGCCGGATCTATTCGCGGCTCGCGTTCCATCAGGCGCTGCTCGACATCGAGACGCCCGCGGTCGCGGCGGCCTACCGGCTGCTCGCGAACGAGGCGAAGGCCGAGGTCGGTGAGCAGATGCGGGCGGCGTGGCAGAAACCGTTGCGCACCACCGATGCGGAGATGAACCTCGAGGAGCACTACGACCGACGGCGCGTGGACGCCGCTCGGGATCAGTGTGTTGAGACCATGCGGGCCGCGCTCGGCCAGGGACGCTTCCCCGGCCAGGCACTAGGATCCGGTGGGTGAGCTTCGAGGTCGTGGCTGAGGCCTATGGGCGGTTCATGGGGCGTTACTCCGAACCCCTCACTGCCTCCTTCGTCGCGTTCTCCTCCCTGCGGCCGGGGCAGCGGGTCCTGGACGTCGGTTGCGGGCCCGGGGCTCTGGCCAGCCGGCTCGTTTCGCTGGTCGGCGCCGCCGCGGTCGCCGCGGTCGACCCGTCGGAGATGTTCGTCGCGGCGGCCCGCACCCGGCTGCCCGACGTCGACATCCGCCTGGCCGTCGCCGAGAAGCTGCCCTTCGACGACCACACCTTCGACGCCGCGCTGGCCCAGCTGGTCGTGCACTTCATGGACGACCCGGTCGCCGGGCTGCGCGAGATGGGGCGGGTGACCAGGCCCGGGGGAGTGGTCGCCGCCTGCGTGTGGGATCAGGCCGGTGGCGGCAGTCCGCTCGCCAACTTCTGGCGCGCGGTCAACGCGCTCGACCCGGGCGCCCACGACGAGGCGGGCCTGGCCGGGGCGCGGGAAGGGCATCTTGCCGAGTTGCTCTCGGCGGCCGGCTTGCGGGACATCACGTCCACGGCCTTGACCGTACGCGTGAGCTTCGCCGCCTTCGACGAGTGGTGGGCGCCGTTCACCCTCGGCGTCGGCCCGGCCGGTGACTACGTCAAGCAGCTCGACCCGCAGCGCCTGTCCTCGCTGAAGGAGCGCTGCGCCTCCTTCTTCCCCGCCTCGGGCCCGTTCGAGGTCGCCGCCACGGCCTGGGCCGCCCTCGGCCACGCCGTTTGATCTCGGGCTACGCCGGCCGTTGCCGGCGTCGCTCCAGTGACCGCCGACGGTTGCCGGCGTCGCTCCGGTGATCGCCGACGGTTGCCGGCGCAGCTCCGGTGATCGCCGGCCGTTGGCGGCGTCGCTCTAGTGATCGCCGACCGCGCCGGCCACGCGGTGGAACAGATCGCTCAGCGCGACCGGCTCCTCGCTGAACGCCCACTTCTCGACGACCACGTCGAGTGCGGCGAGGACGGCCGCGACCATGGCCCGGGCGACGACCTCGTCATCCAGTCTCTGCTCGACCGCCGGGGAGATGGCGTCGGCCCAATGACGCCGCTTGTCGGCGAGCCCGCCGCGTAGCTGGGGTGTGGTCGCGAGCAACCGGGACCGTGCCTTGCCGCTCTCACCCTCGGCCGCCAGCTCGTCGGCGAACCGGGCCACCGCGTGCACCAGCGCATCCCACGCCGATTGCCGCTGGTCGGCGGCCCGGACCCGGGCGGCGATGGCGTCGCCGATCTCGGCCATCGGCCCGAGGATCGTCTCCTCCTTGGTCTCGACGTACCGGAAAGCGCTGCGCACCGAGATGCCGACCTCTCGGGCGATGTCGTCCATGGTCGTCCGGTCGTAGCCGGACGTGAGGAACAGCGTGGTCGCGGCCTCGGCGATGGCCCGCCGCACGGCGTCTCGCTGCAGCTCCCGGGCTCGTCCCCGCAATTGCGTCACGCCTCACACCCTAATGGTGCCATCGGCCGCCTATATTGGCAGTGACTGCCAATGAGGAAGAGGTGGAACGTCATGCGAGTGATCGTGGTGGGTACGGGAACGATCGGGACCGCGGTGGCCGAGGTGCTGCGCGAGTCGCGGCACGAGGTGGTCACGGTTTCCCGTACGGCCGGGGACTTCCGGGCCGACGTCACCGACCGGGCATCTCTGGAGGCCCTGTTCGGCCGCATCGGCGAATTCGATGCCGTGGCGAGTGCCGCCGGCGACGTGTTCCCGGCGCCGCTCGCCTCGTCCACCGACGAGCAGTGGGCGCAGTCGCTCGGCTCGAAGGGGATGGGCCAGATCGACCTCGTACGCGGCGCCCTGCCGCACATCGCCGACGGCGGCTCCTTCACCCTGGTCTCGGGCGTCCTCGGCGACGAGGTGAACCCGGCGATGACCATCGGCGCGACCGTCAACGGCATGGTCGAGGGCTTCGTCCGGGCCGCGGCCACCGAACTGCCGCGCGGGATCCGGATCAACTGCGTCAGCCCGACGGTGCTGACCGAATCCCGCGCGTTCCACCCGTACTTCCCGGGGTTCGTTCCGGTGCCGGCCCGGGACGTGGCCCTGGCCTACCTCCGCGCGATCAGCAATCCCTACAACGGGCGCATCCTGCGGCTGCACCGGGTCAGCTGAGCACCACCCCGAGAGCCGCCGGACGCCCGAGAGCCGCCGGACGCCCGAGAGCCGCCGGACATCAGTGAGCGGGTTGGACGACGCTGCGGACGGCGGCCAGCAGCGCCGCCCGGTGCTCCTTCAGCCGGCTCTCCGACATGGCGGCGTCGCCGGCCGCGGCGCGCAGAGCGGGCGGAGCACTGAGCCAGCTCTCGGTCATCCGCAGAACGAGGGCGAACAGATCCGCCGCCGGGATGTCGGCGCGCAGGCGGCCCGCGCGCTGCGCCTCGGTGACGCTGTCGAGGCGGGAGCGGTAGGCGGCCACCTCGTCGTCGGTCGGCTCGGCGCGTTCGAAGGCGCGCCAGACGGCGATGCGGCGGGCCTCGGGCCTGGCCAGCACGTAGTCGAAGCGGGTGGCGGCGAAGGCGACCAGATCACCGTCGCCGAGCGGGACCGCCTCGGTGACCGCCTGGGACTGGTCGTCGATGACGGCGTCGAAGAGGCGGTCCTTGTCGCCGAAGTACACATAGATCAGGCGCTTGTTGGCGCCGGCCTTGTCGGCGATCCGGTCGATGCGGGCGCCGGCCAGGCCGTACTCCGCGAACTCCTCGGTCGCGGCGCGCAGCAGGAGCGCCTTGGTGGCCTCGGCGTCGCGGGGGCGGGGCGCGGACATGCGGGCCAGCCTATCCGGGGGCATCGCGCTCACCAGGCGATCGGGCCCTTGGCGTCGAAGAAGCCTCCGGTCGGTCCGTCCGGGCCGACCTGCGCCATCCGTACGAGGATCTCGGCGCCCTCCTCGATCGTCTGGGTGCCCGCGTGGTGGTTGAGATCGGTCGCGGTGAAGCCGGGGTCGACCGCGTTGATGCGTACGGCCGGGTACGCCTTCGAGTACTGCACGGTCAGCATGTTCACGGCCGCCTTCGACGACGGGTAGGCGACGTCGGGGTAGAAGTGCGTCGGGTTGGCCTGATCGGCCAGATCGCGCGTGAGCGCGAGACCGCTGCTGACGTTGACCACGACCGGCGCCGCCGACCGCGCGAGCAGCGGCAGGAACTCGTGCAGCATCCGGACGTGCCCGAACACGTTCGTCTCGAAGATCGCCCGCACCGAGTCGGCGGTCGCCTCGGCCGCCGGGATGAACCCGCCGTCCGCCGTGCGCGGCTCGATGCCGGCGTTGTTGACCAGCACGTCGAGCCCGCCGTCGGCCTCGACCACCTTCGCCGCGGCCGCCACCGACGCGTCGTCGGTCACGTCCACCTGCACGAACCGCGCGCCCAGCTCCTCGGCCGCCTGCTGTCCCCGGGCGCTGTCGCGAGCGCCCACGTAGACGGTGTGCCCGGCGGCGATCAGCTGCCGGGCCGTTTCGTAGCCGATGCCCTTGTTCGCGCCGGTGATCAGTACCGTTGCCATCTCACTCCTCCTGTAACTAACTGGATAGTGATAAGGTAGCTCGCTCTCCTTGGTAAGTCAATAGTTAGTTACATCGACGGAGGGCTGGATATGCTCGCCCGCGCTTGACCTTGACCCTTGGGGAAGCCCCACCGTGGTCCGTGCCGGCCACCAGGCCGGCACGAGGAGGATGACGCCGTGGAGCTGCTGACGATCGGCGCGTTCGCCCGAGCGGCGCGGCTGACACCGAAGGCGTTGCGCCTGTACGACGAGGTGGGGCTGCTGCCGCCGGCGGCGGTCGATCCCGAGTCCGGCTACCGGTTCTACGACCCGGAGCAGTTGGCTCACGCCCGGCTGATCGCCCAGTTGCGACGCATCGGCATGCCGCTGGCCGACATCCGCACCGTGTGCGACCTGGAGCCCGACGCGGCGGCTAAAGCGGTCACCGCCTACTGGCAGCAGGTCACCGCCGACACCGCGACCCGCGCGCACCACGTCGCCCGCCTCGTCGAGCACCTGTCCCAGGAGGGCGTCACCATGTCCGATACCAACCTCACCCTGACCGTCCGCTACGCCGTGCGCTGCGACCCCGGCCACGGACGCGACAGCAACGAGGACGTCGCCTACGCCAGCGACCGGCTGCTGGCCGTCGCCGACGGCACCCGCGGGGCCGGCGCCGCCGCCAGCACCGCGGCCGTCAACGCGCTGAAGACGCTCGAACTGGCCGACAAGCCGGCCGTCGACCTGCTCGCCATGCTGGCCGCGACCGTCAACGACGTCGATCGCGCGGTACACGCCACCAGCACCGACGACAACCAGCCGGCCACCACCCTGACCGCGATCCTGCGTCGCGGCTCGCAACTGGCCCTGGTCCACATCGGCGACACCCGCCTCTACCTACTGCGCGGCGGTGAACTCTCGCAGCTCACCCAGGACCACACCTGGGTCCAGAGCCAGGTCGAGTACGGCAAGCTCAGCCCCGATCAGGCCGCCGCCCACCCGCAGCGCGCCCTGCTCACCCGCGCGCTCGGCGGCGGCAGCCAGCCCGTCGAAGCCGACCTGGCGCTGCGCACCGCCCGGGCCGGTGACCGCTACCTGCTGTGCTCCGACGGCCTGTCCGCCGTCGTCAGCCGCAGCGACCTGCACACCGCCCTCGCCGAGACCGGCGAGCCTGAACCGACAGCGCAACGGCTGATCGACCTCGCCTACGCCGCAGGCGCACCGGACAACATCGCCTGCATCGTCGCCGACATCCTCGCCGCGTAGCGGCGTCGTCAGCACGGCAGCCAGCCGCCGCACGGCCCGCACGACATCCGCCACGACCTGGCGTGCCCCTACGGCCGGCCCGGTCGAAGCGCCGAAGGTCGCGCCGACCGAGCAGCCAGTCCGCCGCCTGCACGACGATCCCGCACGTTCGCCGTCAGTGGGCCGGGGCCTCCGACAACATGTCGCAGCGCGGAGGCCCCGACCACGGCACCAATTCCTCTGCACACCGCGTCGCCCTACGCCCAGGGAAGTGATCCATGTGCCGCGAACTCGAGCGATTGATCGCGCTGGCCCCATGGCTGGCCACACCACTGCACAGCCGCGAACGCCGGCGCGACCGAGCACCGCGTCGATCACGAGAGATCGCCCGGCAAGTCCGGCAGGCCGAAGAACGCCATCTACACGGCTACAGCCAGTAGGCGGAGCCTTCGTCGCCTCACATGCGGCCGCACCGGAACGAACCGGTAACCTCCGATACCGCGACCAGACAGACCAGATCTCGGGCCGCACGTGCGACCCGTCCCCGGAACACGCCTCAAACGAACCCGAACAACAACGGCAGAGAAGGCAGTATGCGACGCCCGTCGGGACACCCACCCGAGCCCGCGGACCCGGCGTGCTGTGAATATTCGTTTGCGCGTCGGGTCGTTTGTCGGCACGGTGACCGGTATGCCCGAGCGGTGGAGTCAGGCCAGCGTCTATGCCGACATGTGGGTGGATCCCGATCAGGATCCCCGCAACACCGACCGGAACAGCCCCGACGGCGAACTGCCGACGCTGCAGGACTACCTGGAAAGCTATCGGCTGACCCTGCGGATGAAGTGCGATGGGCTGGATCCCGAGCAGATGGCCCGCCGGTCGGTGCCCCCGTCGACCCTGTCGCTGCTGGGTCTGGTCCGCCACCTCGCCGAGGCGGAACGCGACTGGCGCAACTGGATCCAACCGGAGAACCCGGCCCCCAACCTGTACGGCTCGGACGACGCCGCCTTCGAGGGCGCTCGGGGAGAGCAGGCACTGATCGACGGTGCGTTCGCCGATCTCGCTCGCGAGCAGGCGGCAACCGACGCCGTGCTGCTCGGCCATCCGGACCTCGGCACCCGGGTGGGCAAGCACGGCATCGCCGTCCGGGAGGTGTGGGTTCACCGGATCGAGGAGTACGCGCGGCATTGCGGCCACGCCGACCTGCTCCGCGAGTGCATCGACGGCCGGGTCGGGCAATAGCCGGCGGGCGGCACCAGGTCTGCTTCGCGAGTGCATCGACGGCCGGGTCGGGCAATAGCCGGTGGTCAGTCGCCGGGCTGCACCAGGCCGATGCGATAGGCGAAGACGACCGCCTGCACGCGGTCGCGGAGGTCGAGCTTCATCAGGATGCGGGAGACGTACGTCTTCACGGTCTCGGCACCGATCACCAGGGAGGCGGCGATCTCGGTGTTGGACAGGCCGGCCGCGATCAGGCGCAGGACCTCCAGCTCGCGCGGGGTCAGCGCGCCGACCGCGGCCGCGGTGGACGAGGACGGGCGGATCCGGGTCGCGTAGCGGCCGATCAGCCGCCGCGTCACCGCGGGGGCCAGCAGGGCCTCGCCGCGGGCTACCGTGCGGACGGCGTCGACCAGCTCGGGCGGGTCGGCGTCCTTCAGCAGGAAGCCGCTCGCGCCCGCGCGCAGTGCCTCGTAGACGTACTCGTCGACGTTGAACGTCGTCACGACCAGCACCCTGGCCGGGTCGGTGACGCCGGTGCCGGCCAGCGCACGGGTCGCCTCGATGCCGTCCATCACGGGCATGCGGACGTCCATCACGACGACGTCGGGCTTCAACCGCACCGCCTGGTCGACGGCCGCCCGGCCGTTCGAGGCCTCGCCGACGACGGTCATGTCGGGCTGGGCGTCGAAGATGGTGACGAAGCCGGTGCGGATCAGGGCCTGGTCGTCGCAGACCAGCACGCTGATCACGCGGACTCTCCGGTCGGCAGGTGGGCGGCCACGGTGAACTCACCGTCGTCGCCCGGCCCGGCGGACAGCGTGCCGCCGAACAGCTCGACCCGCTCCCGCAGCCCCGCCAGCCCGCGCCCCGAGCCCCTGGCAAGCCCAGTCCCGCGGCCTCCGGGAAGCCCAGTCCCGTGGCCTCCGGGAAGCCCAGTCCCGTGGCCCCCGGCAAGCCCAGCCCCGCGGCCCCCGGCAAGCCCAGTTCCGCGGCCCCCGGCAAGCCCAGCCCCGCGGCCCGCGTCCGGGCCAGGATTGCCCGCGAGTGCCCCGGAATCACGACCGGCCCGGCCGCCGGGAGCGCTCCCGCCGAGGACGACGGCCCGGTCCGACGGGGCGGTGGTGACGGCGATGTCGAGGCCGGCGGGGCGGTAGCTGAGCCGGACGGCGGTGGGGTGGCCGGCGGCGTACTTCAGGGCGTTGGTCAGAGACTCCTGGACGACCCGGTAGGCGGCCAGCTCCCGGCCCGTGCCCAACGAGCCCGGTGGTGAGCCCTCCTCGATCAGCGAGACCGGCTGGCCGGCCGCCCGGGTCAGCTGGATCAGCTCGGGCAACGCGGTCAGGCCGGGCAGGCCGTCGCGCGGCGCCGAGCGGGCCGGGTCGAGGACGCCGAGCAGGTCGCGCAGGTCGCCCAGCGCCTTCTTGCCGGTCTCCTTGATGGCGGTCAGGCTCTCGCGGGCCGGGTCGAGGGGCAGGAACTGGGCCGCGTTGGCCTGCACGACGATCGCGGTGACGTGGTGGGTGACCACGTCGTGCAGTTCGCGGGCTATCCGGGCCCGCTCGTCGGCCCGTGTCGCCTCGGCCTCGAGGCGACGGCGCATCTCGGCCGTGGAGCGCATGGTCCGCACGTAGGCGCCGAGAAGCCAGGCCGCGGACAGGCACAGGTAGAAGACGACGTAGTCGGCGACACGGTTGACCGAGCCGGCCACGTGCAGGCCGACGGCCAGCGCCGCGTAGCCGGCGGACGCGATGCCCGCGGTCCAGTGACGGAAGCGGTCCTGGTGGGCGGCCGCGCTGTAGATGGCAATGAGCAGGCCGAGGCTCGCGAACGTCGCGTACCCCCGAAGCTCCTGGACCGAAAAGCCCGCCGCGACCACCGCCAGGGTGGCTGCCGGCCATGGCCGGCGCAGGGCCAGCGGCACGGACTGGGCCAGCGCCACGGCCACGGCCAGGGCGTCGATCGGGCGGTACGGGAGCTCGCCGAGCCGTGTCCCGTGGGTCGCCAACGGCGGCACGAAAGCGGTCAGCGCCAGGGCCAGGCCCAGCGCGGCGTCGCGGACGAGAGGTGAGCGAGGGGGCACGGCAGCAGCGTAGCGGCGCACATTGGTCAACGAGCCTCGGAAGAGCGACGGCGCAGCAGCCACACCGAGGCGAGCACGCCGATCAGGATCGCGAAGATGCTCGCCTCGGGCCCGAAGCAGGAGCAGGACCGGACCGCGTACGCCGCGGGCCGCAACCAACGCGGCAGGCGTGCGAGTTCCGACGGAGTCATGCCGGAAACGCTAGGGATTCAGGGATCGGCGATCGTCACCGTGAGGTGGGCAACTCGAATCCCCCGCGCGGGGGATGACCGGTGATCTGGCCGATGCCCCGGCACCGGGCGGGCGCACAGGGCGTTCCCGCGCACGGGCGACCGGTGGTATCCGCGGTTCGGGCTTTCGCACCGTGACGTCGGAGCGCTATTCTCCGAACGGAATTGTGGTGGATCTGAGGTGGTTCGGCTGAGTGCTCTCTTGGCTACCGGCGGTCGCGCGAATTCACGCTTTCGTGTGACTCGGCCCAGGTCAGGTGTTCGGCCGCCTCCCCCGAAAGGGGACCGTGCATCAAAGTGATGCCTGATGTACGCACATTGCACAGCCGAATAACTGCAACTCGAGCGCACCTTATCCACGACCACAAAAAACTTGTATTATCGCCGCCGCCGGCGGTTTATCGGGGCTAATATGACGCCGACTGCCAGAGCCTCGAAATGGAGCGACAATGAAGCCTCGATGGGAAGTTGGTCGTGCCCTCGACCAAACGCCGACGCGGAGTCCAAGGAGGCCCGCCCACATCATCAGCTTGTTCGGCGCTTCGGCTGTAGCCGTTTGGTTCGCCCCGTCGCGTCCCGCGCTGGCGACGCTCATCATCGCGTGCGTGGTCGCCGTCGTGGCCGCAAGCCACGCGCCCGCCACGCTGGAGCAGCGTGTCACCGCGGGAGACCGGATCCCGGCGAGCCGGCTGAAACCGATGGCAATCAGTGATTTGAACCTCGCCGGCGAGCCACCGACCTCGCGTTCCTACGATGAGGTTTTCGCCGGCGTTCTCACGCCGGCAACATGGCACCGCACGGCGTCCGCCCCCCGGCGCGCCCGTTGGGTGGTCACACTCGGCGCGGTGGTCTTCGTGATGATCGGCTGGTTGGCGGTTTTCTTCAACGAATCCGCCGTGTGGACGGTGCTGACTCGCGTGGCGGTCGCTACAGCGGCCCTCTCACTCGTTGTCGGCATGGCGACCAGAAGGCGAAATGCCGACAAGCGCAGCCTTGAGGTCGATCGGGAAAGCACCGATGCTCGGAAAACCCTTAATTTACTTGATACGACGAGAGCGAGTCTTGATGTCCGTGGCGAAGACACAGGAGCAACAGTCAGGAGGAGCCGGTGAACGAGCGTCATCTGAGCTAACCCGGGTAACGGTCAATCTGGTCCCCGGGGCGGTGCGGGCACTGGAGGTCATCAGGCAAGTCAGCGGCGACAGTCAAACGGACTGTATCAACCGCTCGTTGCGGTTCAATGCGGCTATCCTGAAAATGATCGAAAGTGGCGCGGAGCTCTATGTGAAAAAAGAAGGGCAGGAAACTCTGGAACGAATCATTGTGCTTTAGAGGTGGACCGGAGAAAAGTTGGGAGGATCGGGTAGTGGGTGAGGAGAGGGCGCCGGACTCGGATCTTGATTGGCGCAGGGCCAGTGCCTGCGGCATCACGGGCGGGTGCGTCGAGATAGCACAACGCTGGGAGATGGTGGTCCGGGATTCGAAGAATCCGGAGGGTCCCGTGCTCAGATACACGCAGGCGGAGTGGGCCGCCTTCGTCGATGGTGTGAAGAACGGCGAGTTCGACAGTTGGCTGTAGTGCGGTGACGGTCGGTTAGGTGTTGGGCGTGGGGCGCGAGGCGCAATGAAACTCGTGCTCCACGATTTCCACGAACTTCCTCTTCTTCCGGCTCGTCGCCTCGATCTGCCAGGACGCACGGAAGGCCGTCCAGGCCCGCCGGGGCCCGCTGTTCGCGAACAACTCGCTCATCTGGTGCCGGATCTCGGTCTCGCCCAGCGTGCCGGTCAGGAAACCCAGTTCAAAGTATTTCATGAGCACGTTCACGAAGCCCCGGTTCACGAACTGGATGCGCTGTTCCTCGGTCGGCTCGTACCCGAGATACATGATCGGGTCCTCGATCGCCATCCGGACCAGTTCGAGTTGGGTGCCGCGCAGCGATTGGTGCCGGCTCGCGAAAAGATCGCTGGCCTGCAGGGCGAGCGACGTCACCGCGGCGATCAACGCGACCAGAGAAAACGCTATCGAGATGACCTCGGCTCTCATATCTTTAATGCTGGCATGGGGATGCCAGCCCGAATCTGTCGGTGCGCTGAGCGACGATTGCCACAATTGGCGCATATGGCCGGCCGGCATCGGCTACAGCGGGTAGCGGTCCAGGGCCTCGCGGGCGCCCGCGGTCAGGTCGGCGATCACCGAGGCGGCGCTCTTGACCGCGTCGATCAGGCCTACGCCCTGGCCGGACAGCAGCGGCATCTCCTCGAAGTCGCCGGTGGTGGCGCCGCGCATCGGTACGAGGTTGGTGAACCGCCGCAGCTCCACGTGCTCGCCGCCCAGCACGGTCTCGCCGATCACGGGGCGGGTGCCGTCGGTCGGTGATGCGGCGACGACGCGATTACGCAGGACGCGCATCGGGTTGAAGTCGGGGGTGTCGGGGCCGAACAGGGACGTGCGTACGGTGTCGGTGGCGTTCGCGGCGATGAGCCGCGCCTTGTACTCGTCGTGGGCCGTCGACTCGTCGGTGGCCACCAGGCGGGTACCGATCCAGGCTCCGTCGGCGCCCAGCATCAGCGCGGCGGCCAGGCCGCGGCCGTCCGCGATGCCGCCGGCGGCCAGGACCAGGGCCGGTGCGACCGCGTCGACCACCAGCGGCACCAGCGCGAACGTCGGCAACGTCGCGTAGTTGTGGCCGCCCGCTTCCAGGCCCTGCGCCACCACCACGTCGATGCCGTCGTCGGCCGCCCGCTTCGCCGCGTCGACCGAGCCGACCTGCTCGAACACGCCGACCCCGGACTCGTGCAACTGCTTGATCCACGCGCGGGACGGGTGTCCCCAGTGGAACGAGACGGCGGGGACGTTCAAGGAGCAGACGGCATCGATCTGGTCCTGAGAAGTGAAGACGGTGATGAAGTTGACGTGGAAGGGGCCGCTCGTGCCGGCCCGGATCCCGGCGATGATCTGCGTCATCGCCGGCGCCGGCAGGAGGCCGACGCCGAGCGAGCCCATCGCACCGGCGTTGCTCACGGCCACGGCCAGGTCGGGGGTCATGCCCACGAAGGCCATGCCGGCCTGGGCGATCGGAGAGCTGAGACCGTACGCCGTGGTGAAGCGGGTGTGGAGTTCCATACCCGGGACTGTTCCCGAATCCGGGCGGCGGGCCTGTCCGGCGCCGGACACTCGGGAGGACGAGAATGCGGGTGTGGACTCGTCGACGCGTACGCTCCTCGCCGAACTCTTCGAACAAGGCGCAACCCACGACGCCGCGGAGCCGGATCGGCTCCGCCGCCTGCGCAACCTGGAGCCGGAGACCGCCGCGCTGCTCACGCTGGTGCTCCGCATCGCGGGCGCGAGGCGGATCGTCGAGATCGGCACGTCGAACGGCTACTCGACGATCTGGCTGGCCGACGCGGCGCGCGCCACGGGTGGCCACGTGACCAGCGTGGATGTCGAGCAGTGGCCGGGCGTCGTCGACAACCTCGCGCAAGCCGGTGTCGAGGCGGAGCTGGTGATCGCCGACGGCGGGCAATATCTGGGGCGGCTGCCCGACGCGAGCGTGGATCTGCTGTTCCTGGATGCCGAGCGGGTCGAGTACGAGAGCTGGTGGCCCCACCCCACGCGGGTGGTCAAGAACGGGGGAGTGCTGGCGATGGACAACGTGCTGTCGCACCCCGACGAGGTGGCGTCGGCGCTGGCCCTGCTCGACGCCGACCCGGAGTTCACCGGCGAGACGGTTGCCGTCGGGAAGGGCCTCCACCTGGCCGTCAAGCGCGTTCCTTGAGGAACGACACCGCCTCGGTCAGCGCCAGGTCGGTCAGCACCGGGTCGTGGCGGCCGCCGACGTCGCGCATGAAAGCGTGCTCCCCGCCCCGGTAGATGTGCAGCTCGAGGTCCTCGAGGCCGGCTTCGTAGAGCGCCCGGACGGTCGTGGCACGCGCGTCGGCGGGCACGTGCGGATCGCGGGAGCCGAAGATGATCATCAGCCGCCCGCGTACGGAAGAAGCGTTGGCCAAGGTGGCCGGGTCGTCCGCGCCCAGCGCTCCGTCGTGCAGACCCGTCGGATAGAAGCAGACCGTGGCCTCGACCAGCGGGTCGAAGGCGGCCCGGAAGGCGAGGTGCCCGCCCAGGCAGAAGCCGACCGCCTGGATCTTCGTGACGTCGGCGCGCTGGGCCAGGTGGTCCAGGGCGATCTGCCGGTCGGCGTCGAACTGGGCCGTGGTCGTGGCCGCGGCGGCGTCGAGGCCGGCCTGCTTCCCCGCGTCGTCGAACTCCAGCACCACCCCGTCGAGCCGGCGCGGATAGATCTCGGGCACGCAGACCAGGAAGCCGGCCGAAGCGAGGCGCCGGGCGGTACGCAGCGTCGACTCGGTCAGCTGAAAGATGTCGGTGTAGAACAGCACGCCGGGCCACGGTCCGTCGCCGACCGGCCGGATGACGATCGAACGGATCTGCCCGGCCAGCCGGACCTCTTCCTCGGTCACCTTCATGATTCGTGACCTTAGAGGGTCCGGTGCTTCACTGTTTTGATCGCCACGCGCCGGCGGCGCGGCCTGCGCACGAACCGTGCCGGCCCGGCTCGCGACGGGTGCCATCCGGCGGCCGGACATGACTCCGGTCGCCGCCGCGGCTCTATGCGGCCGGCTCGATCGTGGTCCAGGTCTCGTACTTGCCGGTGCGCGCGTCGCCGGAGGACTCGCCGCGGAGGCGGCGGCCGATCCAGGGCAGGACGTGCTCGCGGTAGTAGCGCGCCTCGGCGAGCACCGAGCGACGCCCCGACGGTCCCGGATCGATGACGTGCGCCTCGGTCGGGTGGCCGAGGGCGGTCAGCACGCGACTCGCCACCCGCCGGTGGCCGTTGGAGTTGAGGTGCAGGCGGTCCGCCGACCAGTACCCCGGCTTGCGGATCTCCACATCGTGGAACATGTCGACGAACACGATGTCGTAGCGGGCCGCGAACTCGGCCACGGCCACGGTCAGCGTCTCGGCCCGCTTCCGCATCAGGCCGCCCAACGGCAGCCCGCCGGACGGGTCGGCGCCGCTCAGCAGCAGCACCCGCACGCCGGCGTCGAGGCAGCGCCGGATCGCCTTCTCGGTCAGGTCGATCAGCGGGGTCATGTCGCTGCCGGGGCGCATCATGTCGTTGCCGCCGCCGTTCAGCGACAGCAGGGTCGGCAGCGGGTCCAGCGCGAGCGCCGCGTCCAGCTGGTCGGCCACGATCGGTTCCAGGAGGCGGCCACGGATGGCCAGGTTCGCGTACGAGATGGGCTTGCCCTCGCCGGCCGCCAGGCCGGCGGCGACGAGATCGGCCCAGCCCCGCTCGGTGCCGTCGGGCAGGGTGTCGCCGAGGCCTTCGGTGAAGCTGTCCCCGATGGCTACGTAGCGCGTCACCATGACCTCCTGAAAACCACCACCGAAGATCATCGGTGGTCCGGGCCGAGGCTATCGCAACCCCTGACGACCGTACGCGACGACGCCCGCGGCGGGCCCCCCGAGCATCCCGCCGTCGGCCGCATCCTTTGATATCCGCCCCCGCCTCGCCGACGAGGTCAACTCGTACTGAGAGCGACCGCCGGCACACCGCCCGCCGGCGCGGACCGGACGAACGGGGACACCCGGGGCCGCCGTCGCGCCGCCAGGTCCTCGACCCAGCCGAGCGCCAGCACCGCCACCACGAGCATGGCCATCGCCAGCCCGAAGTCGGCCGCGTCCTCCCAGCCCTGGCCGGGGATCCGCCACAGCTTGAGCGGGTCGAACAGTGCCACCGCGAGCGTGATCGCCACGTTGTGCCACAGATAGATCGTGACCGCCCGGTTGTTGACCATCGACACGAAGCCCGGTGCGAACGACGGCCTAGGCGACCAGCGCAGGAGAGCCAGGACGAAACCGATCGAGTAGACCGCGTACGCCAACGGCCGTCCGGTCAGATCGACGCCGTCGCCGTCCCGGTGGGCGATGGCCCACCCGAGCGAGCCGGCGACGCAGGCGCCGGCGAGTCCGAGCACCAGGGGCGCGCGCAGCCGCGCGAGATCGCCCTCGCGGTGGGCCATGCCGAGCACCCAGCACGATGCGTAGGCGAGCACGTTCTGCACCACCGTGCCGCCGACCGGGTGCCCGACCAGCACGGCCAGCCCGACCAGCAGGGCCAGCCCGGCCAGCGGCAGCAGCACGGTCGCGAGCCGGGCCCGGCGGTACAACGACAGCAGCACCGGCGACAGCAGCACCAGCCAGAGGTAGGTCACCAGGTACCAGAGCACCCCGGCCGCCGAGTAGCCGAAGTTGCTGGCCGGCGGGTTCGCGATCGGCACCGCCCAGAGCAGCAGGTGCGGCCACGACGGGCGGTCCGGCCACCCTCGGTGAATCATCAGCGGCACCAGGATCAGGCCCATCACCCACAGTGCGGGCAGCAGGCGCCGGATCCGGTTACGGACCGCCTGCCCGGCGTTGCGATCGAGCGACTTGACCATCAGCGAGCCGCCGAGCGCGAACATCACGCCCATCGAGGGGAAGATCAGCTCGAGCCAGGCGTACGGGAAGGCGTGGTAGGCCACCACCCGCACGATGGCGACAGCACGGAGCGTGTCGAAATAACGATCGCGCCGATCCGCCATAGTCGCTCACCTGCTCATTCGTGAAATGGACAAGACACGAAGAGTAGTGATTACGGAGCGTCAGCGGCTCGTCGGAACGGTCAGGAGATCTCGCCTTCCAGCACCTTCTCGTGCAGCTCGCCCACCAGCGCCTGGATCTGCCCGACCAGCTCGACCACCTCGCGGGCGGCCGCCGCGGTCGGCATCGGCCAGCTGCCCGGCGCGCCGTCGGCCCGGTCCAGCACCACCGCGTTGCGCCGCCCGGCGGTCAGACGCACGTCGGCCAGATCGGCGTAGACCAGCTTCTCTCCGGTCACATGGTGCACAGCACGCTGTGTGAACAACACCGGCGTCGGCTTCCGCAGCTTGGGCGACGACAGCACGAACAGCAACGCCTCGTCGTCGGCGATCCGGTAGGACCGGCGGAGTTCCTCCGCCGCCGACTCACCCAGGGCGGGATAGGCCAGGTCGAGGCGGGCCGAGCCGATGGCGTACCCGTGGAGCAGCTCCGCCACCGCACAGGCCAGTGCGTCACCGACCGCGGCCTCGCCCAACCACAGCCGCCCGCGTACGGCCAGGGCCGCCACGTCGTGCTCGTCCAGCGCCCACAGCCAGCCGGCCAGCTTGAACACGTCCGGGGAGTCGGGGTGCCGCATCCGGAACGACTCGACCAGCGCCCGCAGGTGCGCCCGCTCACCACGGCGCCGCAGCTCCTCGACCAGCTCGGCGACCCGCAGCACCGGCCCCCGGGCGACCACGTCGAGCAGCTCGTGCGCGGCCGCCGCCGAGTCCGGCCGGGTCACGGCCGCGACCACCGTCACGATCTCGGAGACCGGGCGGGCGGCGACCGCGTTCCGCAGCGCCTGCTTGAGCCGTCCCTCGTCGGCGGAGGTCACGTAGGCGACCGTCTCGGCGACCGCCCGCCGCGGCAACCCGGCCAGCAGCGCCGCGATCCGCGTCGCGGCATCGCCCGGCGCCGGGAAGCCGTCGAGCACGGCACGCAGCACGGCCGGCACCTCCTCGGGCGCCGCAACCGCAAGAAGACGCCGCATCACCTCGGTCCGCTTGGCCGCCACGGAGGCGATCGCCAGCCGCGCGACCCGGCCCTTGAGCAGGTCGTCGGCGGTCGCCACGGCCCCCGCCTCGACCAGCCCGGCCGCCACCTCGACCACGGCGCCGTCCGGCCGGCGCAGCACCTCGGCCCGGAACTGCGCCCACCGCCCGTCACCGCCCACCACCGACACCCGCTCCGCGGAGGCCGCAGCCGGCCGCGCTCCCGCCGCCGCCCGCTCCGCGGAGGCCGCAGCCGGCCGCGCTCCCGCCGATGCCGACGCCCGGTCTGCGGAGTCCATCGCCGGCCGAGCACCCGGCGCCGCCCGGTCTGGGTGAGTCGCCGTCTGCTCCGGTCTGGCCGACGCCGATGCCGATGCCAAGTCCGCGTGGGCCGCGGTCTGCTGCGGTCCCGCCGATGCCGATGCCGATGCCGACGCTGGGTCGGCGTGGGTCGTTGGTTGCTGGGGTCCCGCGGATGCCGGTGCTCGGTCGGCGTGCGTTGTCGGTTGCTGGGGTCCCGCTGACGCCGGTGCCCGGTCGGCGTGGGTCGTGGGTTGCTGGGGTCCCGCGGACGCCGATGCCCAGCCGGCGTGCGTTGTCGACTGCCGCGGTAAAGCCGATGCCGATGCCGGTGCCGGTGCCGGCTGGCCCGATGTCCGTTGCGGGGCGGTCAGCGCCCGCGCCAACGCGGCTATCCGGTCGGACGTCTGCTCGGCCACCGCCGCGAACACCCGCCGCGCCGCCGGCCCGCCGGCCGCCGTCAGCCGCTCCAGGTCGGGGATCGAGCGCACCTGCGCCGCATAAGCCAGCAGATTGAGCGCGTCGACCGGCCGGCCCTGCTCGTTCAGGCTCTCGGTCAGCCGCAGGATGTCGTCGACCGGCCGGTCCGCCACCGCGGCCAGCGACAACCGCAACGCGATCCCGGCCCGGTCCCGATCGCGCAGCAGGCGGGTCACCTGATCGAGCGCCGGCCGGGCCAGCCCGCCCGACAGTGCGGCGACCGCGTCGGCCACGGCGTCGTCGAGGCCTGCGGCCTCGAACTCGGACAGGAGTGCGGCCAGGTGCTCCGGTGGCGCTTTTACGCGTACGGCGACCGCCTGCCTCGCCACCCTCCGCCCGACATGGGTGGGCAGTGCCGCCACGATGCGGGCGACCGCGGCCGGGTCGCGCCGGACGACCGCGTCGGCCGCCCGCGCGTACAGCCGATAGGCCTGCTCGTCGCGTCCGCCGTCGCGCAGCGCGTCGGCCACGACGGCCAGGTCGGCGGACGCCAGGATGCCCTCGGCCTCGCCCAGCGCCAGCTCGGCCGCCGCCTCCCGCCGGTCGATCAGCAGCGCGTCGATCAGGTCGATCACCCGGCCGGGTCGTTGCCGGGCCGCCGCGACCGCCGCCCGCAGCAGGGCCGGAACGGGGTCGCCGGCGGCCCGCGGGGCCGGAACCGGGTCGCCGGCGGCCCGCGGGGCCGGAACCGGGTCGCCGACGGCCCGCGGGGCCGGAACCGGGTCGCCTGCAGCCCGCGGGGCCGGAACCGGGTCGCCGGCGGCCGGCGCCGTCGTGTCGTCGAGCACGGTCACGAAGCGGGCGGTGCGCTCGGGCAGGCCGACCGCGACCACCTTGAGCAGGCCGATCGCCAGCGCCCGCTGATCGAGCTCAATCAGGATCTCGTAGATCCGCCGCAGGTCGTGCGGGTCGCGCCCGGCCGCCGCGAACGCCACCGCGGCCACATCGGCCGGCCGCCTCAGCCCGGCCAGCGCGGTCATGATCGCGGCGACCTCCTGGTCGGGCCGCAGCCGGCCGCACGCGGCCAGGGCCGCGGCGGCCTTCTCCGGGCTGCCTTGCGCTCGGAGATTGCTCACGCTTTCCGCGAGTACGGCCGGGGTCATCTGCACGTAGGGCAGCTCGTCGACGTCTTCGGGCGCCGTCGCGGCGGCTCTTTCCGAGCCGTTGTTGCGGGCCAACGTGATCAGGCGGCCCTGGGCACGCTGCTTCGGCTCGGCGCGTTGCTTGGCCCGCAGCTGGTGGCGCACCCGCAGGAACAGCGTGTCGGTGTCGATCGTCGCCGGGCCGTCGGGGATGCCGTGGGCGAGGACGGTCAGCAGCTCACCGGTGAGGGCCGAGTGATGCGGGGCCGGGGCCAGGTCGTTGCCGGGGCCCGCGGACAGCAGCCATCCGCCCGGGACGTCGACGTCGGGGGCCGGCCCCTGGTAGGCGCAATCGAGGATCACGGCCGTCCGGTGGCCGGCGCCCGCGACCTCCCGGCGTACGTCGGAAAAGCGCACGGACCGGAAGAGACGCTCCGTGTCGGAGCCCGGCAGGGTCAGAAGAAGATCGTCGTCGGCGATCGCGTGCCCGGCGTAATAGACCAGCAGCGTGTCGGTCGCCGCGCGGGCCGCCAGGTGCACCGCCTCGAGCAAGTCGTCGGCGCTCGGCGGGTCGAGCAGGACCGTGAGGTGCTCGGCCGGCAACCTCCAGCCGCTCGGATCGCGCAGCAGGCCGGCGAGTCCTTCGAGGTTGCGCACGACGGCCGGCAGCGGCTCGAGATGGCGATAGTTCGCGGTGCCGATCAGCACCGCACGCGAGTGATCCGGGTCAGGTAACGGCATCGCTGGGGCCGTCCGTCACGCGCATAGCCACAATGTAACCAAAAGGCGCGCCCCGGCGGGGGACCCGGGCATCGCCCGTGCTCGATCGGCACAGTCACCCGTTTAGGCTCACCGTCATGAACGTGCTGGCATGGCTGGCGGAGGGCACCTGGCCGGCGGTCGTCGACGCGGCCGCCCCGTTCGACAAGGTGACGTTCCTGCACGTCACCGACCCGGGTCCGGCCGGCAGCGCCCACGGCGCCTTCGCCGGCCTGCTGGGCCGCGGCACCCGCCACCCCGACCCCGGCGCCGCGATCGAGTCGGCACAGACCGCCGCCGAGTCCCGGCTCCTGACCGCCGCGGCGTCGCGCCGGGGACGTTCCGCGCCGAACATCACCCGCCGGGGGAGACTCGAACGCGAGGTCGTCTCGGCGTGTCAGACGTTCGACCTGCTGATCGTGGCCCGTGACGGCGACCTCCATCGCGTCGGCCCGCGCAGCCTGGCGCCGCCCACCCGCTTCGTCGTCGACCACGCCCCGTGCAGCGTGCTCCTGATCTGGCCCGCCGCCCCGACAGAAACCGAACCCCCTCCGCCGCCGCCGTCTGACACACTCGCGCGGTGATCGTCAACAGGTCCACATTCGCCGGTGCGATCGTCGCTCTGCTGGGCCACGTCTTCGCCGTCGCCCTCCTGCTCGGGCTCCTCGTCTTCCTCGGCGGCGGCCCGAACGCCGAGCTCGATGCCGGCGGCAAGGGCGCGGCACTCTTTTTCGGCCTGTTGGGGTACGGCGTCCTGCAGCTGGTGCTGCTGGGCGTGTGCGTCGCATCGTCGAGGCGCCTGGGCCGCGGCTCCACGCCGGGCCTCACGGTGGGATGGGTGCTCGGCCTGGCCGCGAGCCTCTGCTACCTGGGTGGCGGCTTCAGCGGGTGAGGCGGTCGGGATCGAAGGAGACCCACTTACCGACGGTGACGGTGCGCTTCTCGTAGTGGCCCTTGATCCAGACAATGCGGGTCTCGGCCACCCGGCGTCTGGCCTGCCACGTCCGGACTCCGGCGACGAGATTCCGGTAGTACCAGCGGCAGTCGAAGTAGGCGCTCCACGCCGGTCCGGGGTTGCCGTCGACGAGGTGGCAGAAGTAGCCGTGGGTGGCCGCGTACGGGTTGCCGTCTTTCGGCCAGGCCGTGCCGGCGCGGTAGAGCCCGGCCATCGCCCGGTAACGACAGCCGGCCGGTCGCGCCGACCGCGCCGGTCGGCGTGCGCATGTCGTTGGTGCCGCCCTGCAGCAGCACGACGTCCGGTCGGTCGGTGGCCAGCCAGCCATCGACCCGCGCGGCGACCTGGGCAATGCTCCACCCGGAGCGACCCTCGTGATCGAGGTCCGCGCTCGCCGGGGCGCCGTCGCGCCGCGAGCCGACGAAGTCCACGTTCAGCCCCACGCGCCGGAGCCGGTTCTGCAGGTCGATGCGGTAGGAGCCGGTGGTCGCCGCCCCGATGCCCATCGGTGACGCACTGTGGCCGCGGCCCGCTCGTGGTTCCAGTGATGTGGTGGCAGTGATTCTGAGATGATTCTCGAGTTGTGAAAGCAGTGCCCTACCCGCCGTGGCGGCCGTCGGGCCACGGAAAAACGGTCGCAGCCAGCCCGTTCGGCGGCGATACTCGCGGCCATGACGAGGCCGTTGCCGACACTCTGGCTCTACGGGACGGCCGCGGTCGGCAAGACGACGGCCGCGTGGCGGCTGTTCGGCGAGCTGCCGGAGCCGGTCGGTTTCGTCGACATCGACCAGATCGGCATGTGTTACGGCCCGCCCACTGCGGACAATTCGGCGCCGGAACCCGCGTACGATCCGGGACGCCACCGCATGAAAGCCCGCAACCTGGACGCCGTCGCAGCGAATTTCCGCGCCTTCGGCGCGGGTTGCCTGGTCGTGCCCGGAGTGACCGATCCAGCGCTCGGCCCCGAGGCCGCCCCGATGCCGAACGTCGACCTGACCGCCATCCGCCTCCGCGCCGACCCGGACGACCTGCGCCGACGCATCGCCCGCCGCGGGCGCCCGACCGACGAACTCGCCGAAATCGTCTCCTACGCCGACGCTCTCGACCGCCTGCCCGGCCCCTGCATCGACACCACCGGCCTCGACGCGGCCGCGGTGGTCGACCGCATCCGCGCGCTGATCGGCCCGTGGCCCGGCCCGGCGGTTCCCGGCGGCGCCCTCGCCACCTGCGACCTGCCCGGCAACATCATTCTGGTCTGCGGCCCCACCGCGGTCGGCAAGTCCACCGTCGGCTGGTGGGTCTACCAGCAACTGCGCGAAGCCCTCGAGCGCACCGCCTTCGTCGACCTCGACCAGGTCGGCTTCCGCCGACCGGCCTCGGCCGGCAACCATCGGCTCAAGGCCGCCAACCTGGCGTCACTCTGGCGGACGTACGCCGGTGAAGGCGCCCGCCACCTCGTCACCGTCGGCCCGCTTTCCGCCGGGGCCGTTGCGGTCTATCGGGCCGCGCTGCCGGCCGCGACGTTCACGATCTGCCGTCTGCGGGCGACCCCGGCGACGCTCGTGGATCGCGTCCACGCCCGCGGCCGCGGCGAGTCCCGGGCCTTGGGGATGGCCGGAGACCTCCTGTCGGGCGCCCGGGCGGCGGTCCTCGATCGCATCGCCGCCGACGCCGCGCGCGAGGCCGCCGGGTTGGAGCGGTCGGGCGTAGGCGACTTCGCCGTCGACACCGACGGCCGCACCCCGACCGACCTCGCCGCCGAGATCCTCGCCCGAGCAACCCGCTGACGCTCCGCCCGTGCCGAGGTCTGACGCCCCTCCGGCGCAGCCGCCCGCCGCGCGCAGGGTGGCCTCGGCGTACCGGCGGCCGAACAGATGGCTGGGTCCGAACCGGACGGCGGGCTGTCCGCCGCCGCCTCGCATGATCGACTCCTTCCGCGACGCTGAGCTGGCGAGGCGGACGAGGAGAGCACGTTGACCGACTTCAGCGCACCGCGGTTCCAGCCGATCCCGGTACGTCCGCGCGGCCCCGCCGACTACCTCTTTCCGGTCGGCGACCCCGGCATGCCGCTCGTGACTCCGGGCGGGCGCTTCCGCGCCCTCGTGCTCGACCTCGTTCTCGCCGTCGTCACCCTCGGCGTCGGCTGGCTCGGCTGGTCCCTGGTCACCTGGCGCGGCGGCCAGACCCCGGCCAAACAGCTGCTGGGCCACGTCGTCGCCGACGCCGCCACCGGCGTACCCCTCGGCTGGGGCCGGATGGCCCTGCGTGAGCTGATCGTCCGCGCGCTGCTGGGCGCCGTCCTCGGCCTGGTCACCGCCTCGGTCTACCTGCTGGTCGACGCCTCGATGGCCTTCAGCGCCGGCCACCGCACCCTGCACGACCGGCTGGCCGGCTCGGTGGTCCGCTACCGCTGAGGCCCGCGGCACCCCCATTGGTCATCCGGACGCCAGAAGGCTTCGTTTGTTCTCCACCTCGGCGTCAGCGGCTCGTTCGCCGAGGTGATCACGCTGGGCGGGTCCTACCGGCCTAATCAAAGGACCATTGTGATGCAGGACCGTCCGGATCAGACCCCGCGCGGCGGAACCACCCGCCGCCGGCTGCTCGGAACCGCCGCGGCCGCCGGCCTGGGTGTGACCTCGCTGGCCCTCCCGCCGAATGTCCGCGCCGCGCTCGCCAACAGCCCGCAGCACGGCGGACACGGCAGCCTGAAGGACATCAAGCATGTCGTCATGCTGATGCAGGAGAACCGCAGCTTCGACCACTACTTCGGCACGCTGTCCGGCGTTCGCGGCTTCGAGGACCCGCACGCCATGCGAATCTCCAACGGCCACCCGGTCTTCTACCAGCCGTACCCGGGCCACCCGGACGGCTACCTTCTGCCGTACCGGCTGAACACCAGAATCAGTTCGGCGCAGGCGATCCCGTCGACCAGCCACGCGTGGTCGGTGCAGCACGCCGCCTGGAACAACGGCAAGATGGACAACTGGCTGCCGGCCCACCTCGCCGCCGACGGCCCGACCAACGGCCCGTACGTCATGGGTTACCTCAACCGCGAGGACATCCCCTTCCAGTACGCGCTGGCCGACGCCTTCACTGTGCTCGACGCCTACCACTGCTCGGTCATCGGCGACACCGGCCCGAACCGGCACATGTGGATGTCGGGCACGATCGACCCCAACGGTCTGGCCGGCGGCCCGTCGCTGACCACGAGCGGGCCGAACAATCAGTTCTCCTGGAAGACCTACCCGAAGCGGCTCACCGAGGCCGGCGTCAGCTGGCGGATCTACCGCCAGCCGGGCAGCCTGACCGGCGCCGCCGCGATCAGCAAGTTCACCGAGTTCGGCGAGGCGCAGCCCGGCGACCCGATGTACGACAACGGCATGGCGACCCAGCCGCTGGGCCAGTTCGAGTACGACTGCATGAACGACTCCCTGCCCACGGTCAGCTGGATCCTCCCGCCGTCCGACGCCGACGAGCACCCGGCCAACACGCCGGCCTCCGGTGCGCAGTTCGTCGCCGGCAAGATCGACGCGATCGCCGCCAACCCCGAGCTCTGGGCCAAGACCGTCTTCATCCTCTCGTACGACGAGAACGACGGCCTGTTCGACCACGTCCTGCCGCCCACCCCGCCGGCCGGCACGCCGGACGAGTTCGTGTTCAAGACCTCCAACACCGGCACCCCCGGCGGCGGCTTCCCGGTCGGCCTCGGCTTCCGCGTGCCGTGCATCATCGTCTCGCCGTGGACGGTCGGCGGCTACGTCAACTCCGACGTGTCCGACCACACCTCGCAGCTGAAGCTCCTCGAGCGCATCACCGGCGTCCAGGAGACGAACATCAGCGACTGGCGCCGGCGTACGGTCAGCGACCTGACCAGCGCGTTCCGCTTCAACGACGTCAAGGAGCCGCCCACGCTGCCCGACACCCAGGGCGCCGTCAGCCTGGCCGAGTACGAGGTCGGCCAGTTGCCGCCGCCGGCCGTGCCGAGCGGCCACCAGACCGTGCCCCGCCAGGAGCGTGGCCACCGCCCGCGCGTCGGCCACTGAATATGTAGAGGTGGGCCAAGGCCACGATGGACGGACAGGCTCTGATCAGGCCGACGCGGTCTGATCGGAGCCCTGTCACGAGGGGCTGATAAATCGATCGCCTTCGAAATGCGCTGGGGGCTCGAGAGCCGCATGGGGCAGGTATCGGCAGCACAACTGGGACCGGCGCACCCCGCTCGAGGAGACGATGTCCACTCTGGACGGCCTGGTGCGGGCCGGGAAGGTGCGCTACGTCGGCCTTTCCGACACCCCGGGCTGGGCCGTCTCGCGCATGGCCACCCTGGCCGAGTGGCGCGGCTGGACCTCGGTCGCCGCGATCCAGGTCGAGTACTCGCTGCTCGAACGCACCGCCGAGGGCGAGCTCGTCGGCGTCGCGCGAGCTGACCGCCGAGCAACTGTCCGAACTGGACACGCTGACCGCGCCCGACGTGAATTTCCCGCACGCCTTCCTGCGGAATTTCGGATTCCCGGCTCAGCAGGGGACGACGAGCATCAACGGGGTGGCGGTCAGCTGGACGCGACCCACGTCGGGTTGGCGGCCACGAACTGGTCGACGGTGTCGTTCTTGGCCGCCTTCAGCAGCTGCATCGTCGTCGGGCTGAGGATCTCGACGCTGCCGATGCCGGACACCGACCGGCTGTTGAACTTGCCGTCGTTGGTCTTGATCGTGACCAGGCTGTTGGGGTCGATGCCCTTCATCGCGAACGCCCAGTCCTCGAGCGAGATGCCGCCGTTGTCGACCGTCATCGCCTTGCCGATCGCCGAGATCAGGCTGGGCAGCTTGGTCGGCGAGTCGAAGCCGGCCTTGACCGCCTGCTCGAGGATCGCCTTGAGCAGTTGCTGCTGGTGCCGCTGCCGGCCGTAGTCGGAGTCGTGCAGGGAGAGCAGGTCGCGCTGCCGGGCGTAGTCGAGCGCCTCGGTCGGCGTGAAGCAGTGGTTGCCCTTCTTGTAGAAGTTGGCCTTCACGCCCGGCACCTTGCGGGCGTTCAGGCCGGCCGCGTCGGTCGTGTACGGCACCGCCTGCTTGCCGTCCGCGGTGTGGCCCACGTGGATCGAGGTGACGTCCTCGTCGACGTACATGCAGACCTTGCCGAGGATCTGCAGCACCTTGGTGAAGCCGCTGAAGTCGATGATCGCGGCGGCGTCGGGCGTGATGCCGGTGAGGTTCTTGATGGTCTTGGCCAGCA
>DASWRZ010000097.1:0-24277 GCA_036402935.1 Actinoplanes sp. | reverse complement strand
CGCCGACTTCGGCGTCGACGGCGACTTCGGCGTCGACGGCGACTTCGGCGTCGACGGCGGCGCGGCGGGTCCGGACGACTCCCCAGGCGACCAGCGCGCCGGCTACGACGGTCAGCGTGAGGGCCGCCACGGTGATCGCGGTCCGGAAGTCGCCGGCCTGGGAGGCGGTCCAGTGCGAGGTCGCGAGGTCGCCGGCGAACAGCGTCGCCAGAATCGTGCCGGCGACGGCGATGGCGGCGCCGGAGGCGACCTCGGTGACGGTGTCGGTGAGCGCCACGCCGATCGTGGTCCGGTTGCTCGGCAGCCCGCGGAGCACGTTCACCGCGGCGACCACGCCCACGACCCGCATCCCGGCCGCCACGAGAACCAGTGCGATCGCGATCCAGACGTACCCGAAGCGGCTCAGCGAACCGTAGACGGCCAGCCCGGCCACGACCGACGCGGCGCTGAGCCACGCCGCCCGCTCCAGACCGACCCGCTGGACGAACGGGTTGACGAACGCGCCGCCCCCGACGAGCACGACGACCTGCGGCAGCATCCCGACCGCGGCGAGCGCGGGCGTCCAGCCCCAGTCGAGCTGGAGCTGCAGGGTCACCATGTAGCCCAGGCCGGCGGTCGCCAGCCCGGCGGCGGCCTTGCAGGCCAGGCCGCTGGAGACCAGCGGCCGCGCGACGAGCCTCAGGTCGAGCAGCGGATAGCGGGCCGAGCGTTCGCGCCGGACGAAGAGAATCCCGGCCGTGACGGCTCCGGCGGCACCGGCCCAGGGCGCCCACGAGCCGGTGCCGTCGTTCACGAACAGGGTCGGCGCGACGAGCGCGAGCACGATCGCCGCCGTGCCCAGGGCCGCGCCCGGGATGTCGATCGGGTCGCGATGCAGGTCGGCCGGCTCGTCCGGGCCGATGCCGGCCCGGATGCCGACGATCGCGAGCACCGCGATCGGCACGTTGATCAGCAACAGGACCTGCCAGGGCGCGATCGCGAGCACGAATCCGCCCGCGGTCGGGCCGATCGCGAGACCGACCAGGCCGACGGTCGAGATGAGGGTGGTCGCCCGTACGCGCAGGCCGTCGTCGTCGAACAGGCGGAAGGCCAGGGCCATCGATCCCGGCGTCGTCATCGCGGCCGCGATGCCGGTCACGACCCGGACCGCGATGAGCTGCTCGGCGGTGGTGACGAAGGCGGTGGCCAGGCTGGCGGTGCCGAGCAGGGCCAGCCCGACGAGCATGACCCGCCGGCGGCCGAACCGGTCGGCGATCGCGCCGAACACCAGCATCAGACCGCCGAAGACGACCGCGTACGCGCCGGTCACCCACTGCAGCGCGACGGTCGAGGTGCGCAGTTCGCGCCCGATCGTCGGCAGCGCGACGGTGAGGATCGAGTTGTCGAGCATCTCGAAGAGGAACACCGCCGACAGCCCGGCCAGCGCCACCCAGGCGGACCGCAACGACTGAGGTTCTTGTTTCTGCATGCCTTCACCGTAGAGCACTGCTCGTATTAATACGAGCGTCGTTCGTATGACACAGAACACCGCTCGTAGTCCGGTAGACTGCCCGCATGTCACCGACCCCGCAGCAACGGCGCGACGCGCGGCACCAGCTCGGCACCGGTTCGAGCGCTCCCGCGGGCCGCCGCGGCCCGTCGCGCGGGAACAAGAAGCCGATCACGGTCGACGCCATCGTCAGCACCGCGTTCGGCATCGTGGAAACCGAGGGATACGAGGCTCTGACCATGCGGCGCGTGGCCACCGCCCTCGAGACCGGGTCGTCGTCGCTCTACGCCCACGTGGTCAACAAGGAAGACCTCGACGAGCTGCTCATCGGGCGTCTCTGCTCCGAGATCACCCTGCCGTCGCCCGACCCGGCGGCCTGGCGGCAGCAGATCGTCAGCATCTGCGCCCAGCTGCGCGACCAGTACCTGCGCTACCCGGGCATCTCCCAGGCCGCCTTCGCCGCCGCCCCGTCAAATCTCGACACCCTGCGCGTCAGCGAGGGCATGCTCGCGATCCTGCTCGCCGGCGGCATCCGGCCACAGACCGCGGCCTGGGCGATCGACGCCCTGACGCTCTACGTCAACGCCTACAGCCTCGAGTTCTCCCGGGCGACCAGAGGCGGCCGCGACTGGGTCGTGAGCCGCGACGAGATGCTGCACCGGTTCGGCGCCCTGCCCGACACGTTCCCCAGCATCAAGCGCTACGCCGCCGAGCTCACCTCCGGCACGGACCACGACCGCTTCGACTTCACCATCAACCTGATGATCAGCGGCCTCGAATGAGCGAGGACCGCTAAGCGGCAAGAACAGCGCCGGCGGGCTAGCACTTGGCGCCGGCGTAGGGAACGTCGCCGAGGTCGGGGAAACCCGGCAGGTCGACGACGTCGGATCGGCCCGCCTGCGCATATTCGACGGTGAACAGGACCGGAAGCGGCTGCGGGCAGGCGACGAGCACGTCGAACGTGATGGTCAACCAGGTGGTGGCCCGCGCGGCCAGCAGATAGTTGCCGCCGCTGCCCGCGGCCGGCAGCTGCCCGCAGCTGCCCCACGTCGCCGCGGTCGCGCGCAGCCCGCGCAGCGGAAGAATGGCTTGCAGCTGATGCAGGGACACGTTCGCCGCCGACTGGTTGACCACTTCGACGCCGAGCTGCAGCCGGGCCTTCAGCTGGGTCGAACATCGCTTCCCGGTCCCGACGATCGCCTGGCCGACCTCCGGAGCGGCCGACGGCAACGCACCCGGGGCGGCGCGGCCGGCTCCGTGCCGGCTGCCCCACAGGTAGCCCGCGAGGCCGGCCACCACGACCAGGACCACGACCCACCCGACCGCGATCCGGCCCGGCAGACGTGGCATCCCCTCGGACCCCGACTCGATGATGTCCGCATCGGCCGGGCCGAGCTCGATCGAGGGGTTCCCGGACCCGTCATCCCGCGCCGCCATGGCCCGATCCTAGGCAATGCCCGCCGAACGGCCCTTCTCGTCCCCTTCGTCCTGCTCGATGGCCATGATCGCATCGACACGACGCTGGTGAATGCCGCCCCGGAAGCCGGTGGCCAGCCACAGCGAGGCGAGGTCGAGAGCAAGCTCAGCCGGAATCACCTTGGCACCGAGGATCAACACATTGCTGTCGTTGTTGAGCCGCGAGATCTCGGTGGTGAACCGGTCGAAGCCGAGACCCGCTCGAACGCCGTGGATCTTGTTGCACGCGATGTGCTCGCCCTGGCCGCTGCCCCCCACGATGATGCCCCGATCGGCCTGACCCCGAACCACACGATGGCCGACGTCGAGGCACAGGGCCGGATAGTCGACCAGTTCGTGCCCGTTGGTGCCTCGGTCGTCGAGGGTGTGGCCCTGGGCCGAAAGCCGCTCGATGAGCCGGGACTTGAGTGCGACCCCGTTGTGGTCGGCCGCGATCGCGATGCGCAATGGAAACCCCTCAGGCCGACAGATTCCCGGTGCCGCGAGCGAACAGCTCCTCGAGCACCGGCGGGCGGGACAGGATCTGCTGGCTGAGGGCCGCCCGCACCAACGCCTGCAGCACGTGCCGGTTGGCCTCGATCCCGTACGGCACCGGGTCGGCCCCGATCGTCTCGCCGACCCGGCGGTCCAGTTCGGACGGACCGGCGGCCAGATAGCGCCGCTTGGCTTCGGCGAAGGCCTCGAACAGCGCCGGCGCGAGCGAAGGATCGTCGTCCAGCAACGAGTCCCGCACCACCAGCAGATGGTTGATCGGGTAGATCCCGGTGCGGCGCAACGAGGCCAGCCCCGCCTCGACCGGGTCAGGTATGAGCGGCACCAGCCCGTCACCCGGCGGCACGCCGATCGCCGCGGCCAGTTCGCCCGACGCGACCATCCCCGAGAGGTCGGAGGACGCCGGGACGACGTTCGCCGGGGGCCGGTAGGAGGCGACGTGCTCGTCCCCCGACAGCACCCAGGTGATGCGGGACAGGTCGACGCCGTACTCGTCCTGCAGGACCGAGCGCGCCCAGACCCCGGTGGTGACCGTGTAGCCGCGATTGACGCCGACCGACCGGCCTTCGAGCTGCTTGGGGTGTTCGATCGGCCCGCTGTCCAGACGCATGACGGCGCCGTGGTGGAAACCGCGTACGAGAAAGACCGGGAGTGCGGTGAAAGCCGCGCCGTGTTCCTTGGCGACCAGGTAGGTCGTCGCCGCCATCTCGCACACGTCGAACTCGTGGGACCGGACCATGCGCCGGAAGCCCTGCACGAGCACCGGGACGTCCTGCCAGTCGAGCCGGTAGCCGGCCGGGCGCACCGAGCCGTCGACCACCGCCCGGTTGATGCCCGAGGGCCTGCTGACCGAGGTCAATCGCTTCTCCGCCGCCACGTTGGTATGGTAGCAAAAGGTTAGACCATTAGTCATCCAAAACCCTGGGGGTCAGATGGCCGAGACTGTCCTCGCCGCGGTCCGTACGGCGCCGAGCACGACCGAGATCCGCGAGTTCCCGATGCCCGAGGTCCCCGACGACTCCGCCCTGATGCGGGTCGAGGTCGCCGGCATCTGCGGGACCGACGTGAAGATGTACGGCAAGCCGCCGTTCCCCGACCCGGTCATCATGGGCCACGAGAACATCGGCGTCATCGAACGGTCCGGCGCGGTCTTCCGCGAGCGCCACGGCGTACGCGACGGCGACCGGGTCTTCGTCGAGCACTACGTCGGCTGCTACCGCTGCGAGTGGTGCCGGATCGGGCAGTACCGCCATTGCGAGCTGACCGACTGGCGCACCAACCCGGACGCCCGCCGTTACGGCTACACCTCGTCCGACAAGCCGGGCCGCCTCTGGGGCGGCTTCGCGCAATACATGTACCTGCCGTGGAACGCGGTCGTGCACAAGGTTCCCGGCAACGTCACCGCGGAGCTGGGCGGCCTGGTCACCCCGCTCTCCAACGGCATCGAGTGGGCGCTGGTCGACGGCGGCGTCGGCTACGACTCGCGGGTGCTCATCCAGGGGCCTGGTCAGCAGGGCCTCTCCCAGGTCGTCGCGTGCAAGCAGGCCGGCGCGTCGCTGATCGTCGTCACCGGCACCGCCCGGGACAAGGCCCGCCTGGAGCTCGCGAAGAGGCTCGGGGCCGACTTCGTCATCGACGTGACCGCGGAGGACCCGCGCGAACGGATCCGCGAGATCACCGGCGGCCAGGGCCTCGACGTCGTGCTCGACTGCACGGCCGGCGCCGGCACCGCCCCGGTCCTGCTCGGCATCGACGTGCTCAAGCGCCGCGAGGGCACGCTGCTGATCCAGGGTGAGCTGGCCGCGTTCCCGGACTTCCCGGTCAAGAAGCTCACCGAGAAGGCGATCACCATCAAGAGCGCCCGCGGCCACAGTTTCCGCTCGTGCGAGCTCGCGCTCTCCCAGCTCGCATCGCACCGGTTCCCGCTCGAGGAGCTGGCGACCCATACGTACGGGCTGGCCGGCGTCGACACCGCGATCCGCGCGGTCGGCGGCGAGATCGGCGAGGACGTCATCCACGTGTCGCTGCTGCCCTGGCGGGACCTCTGATGGCCCACGTCGTCAACCAGAACCCGCCGCGTGCGTCTCGGGAGATCGTCGACGCCTTCGCCGGTCTGGGCGTGGCAACGGTTCACGAGGCGCAGGGCCGCACCGGCCTGATGCGACCGCGGATCAAACCGATCTGGAAGGGCGCCCACATCGCCGGCACCGCGGTCACGGTCAGCGCCCCGCCGAACGACAACTGGATGCTGCACGTCGCCGTCGAGCAGTGCCGGCCCGGTGACGTGCTGGTCGTGGCGCCGACCTCGTTCTCCGACGCGGGCTACTTCGGCGAGCTGCTCGCCACCGCACTCGCCCATCGGGGCGTGCGTGGCCTGGTCATCGACGCCGGCTGCCGCGACGTCACGGAGCTGGAGGCGATGGGCTTCCCGGTCTGGTCGGCGTGCGTGTCGGCGACCGGCACGGTGAAGGAGACCCTCGGCAGCGTCAACGTGCCGATCGTCTGCGCCGGGCAGATCGTCGACCCGGGCGACGTGGTGGTGGCCGACGCGGACGGCGTGGTCGTGGTGCCGCGCGCCGAGGCCGAGGAGGTACTGGCCGCCTCCCGTGCCCGCGAGGAGAAGGAAGCGGTCTCCCGCAAACGGTACGCGGCCGGCGAACTGAGCCTGGACGTGTCGAACATGCGCGACGCACTCGCCGCCAAAGGACTGACCTACCAATGATTATCGACATTCACGGTCACTACACGACGAGTCCGGCCGGGCTCACGGCGTACCGGAAAAAGCAGATCGCCTGGATGGACGATCGCCGGACCGCCCGGCCGGACCCGCCGGTGATCTCCGATCAGGAGATCGCCGAGTCCATCGAACGCAATCAGTTGCGCCTGATGGACGAGCGGGGCGAGGACGTCATGCTCATCTCACCGACCGCTTCCGGGATGGCGCACCACCGTCCGGACCGCTCGGTGGCACGCGACTGGGCGCGGGCCAGCAACGACCTCGTGCATCGGGTCGCCGGCCTGTTCCCGGGCCGGTTCGCTGCCGTCTGCCAACTACCGCAGACGCCGGGAGGGTCCCTTGTGGAATCCGTCCTGGAGTTGCGGCGCTGCGTGCGGGAACTGGGTTTCGTCGGCTGCAACCTCAATCCCGACCCGTCCGGCGGCTTCTGGACCGCGCCGCCGCTCACCGACGAGTTCTGGTTTCCGCTCTACGAGGTCATGACCGAGCTCGACGTCCCCGCGATGATCCACGTGTCGTCCTCCGACAACCCCGCGGTCAACACGCTCGGCGGCCACTACCTCAACGCCGACACCACGGTCTTCATGCAGCTGGTCGACGGCGACCTGTTCGCCCGCTTCCCGACCCTGCGCTTCGTGATCCCGCACGGCGGCGGCGCGGTCCCCTATCACTGGGGCCGCTTCGAGGGCCTGGCCACGCGCCTCGGCAAGCCGCCGCTGTCCGACCACTTGCTGGGCAACGTGTACTTCGATACATGCGTCTACCACCAGGCCGGGTTCGACCTTCTGACCTCGGTGGTGCCGGCCCGGAACCTGCTGTTCGCGGCCGAGATGCTGGGCGCGGTCCGCGGCGACAATCCCGCGACCGGCAAATCGTGGGACGACACGACGGCCTACTTCGCGGCATCCCCGTTGCCGGAGGCCGACCGCCGCCGCATCGCCGAAGAGAACGCGAAAATCGTCTACCCGCGCCTGGCCAAGGTGCTGTCGTGACCCGCCCGGTGATCGGGGTGGCCGGCCTGGGCGCGATGGGCCGGCCCATCGCTTCGCGCTTGGCCCGGCACGGCTTCGAGGTGCTCGGCCTGGATCCGCACGTCACGCTCGATGACGTACGCCCGGTCGAGCGGCTCGACCGGGCCGACGTGGTCCTGGTGATCGTGCCGACCGACACCGACGTGACCGCGGTGGTGGCCGATCTGCTCGCCTCTCCCCGGCCGGGCCAGGTGATCGCGGTCTGCTCCTCGGTGCGCCCTTCGACCTGCGTCTCGCTGGCGGCTCAGGCGGCCGGCCACCGAGTCGACCTCCTCGACGTGGCGCTCACCGGCGGCATCCGCGGCGCCGAGGCCGGCACGCTCAACCTGCTCGTCGGCGGCGACCCGGCGGTCGCGGCCCGACTCTCCGGCATCTTCGAGGTGATCGCGAGCGGCTACCACGTGCTGGGCCCGGTCGGGGCGGGCCAGGTCGCGAAGGCGGCCAGCAACCTCATCCACTGGGCCGAGATCGTCGCGATCGGCGAGTCCTTCCGGCTCGCCGCCGCGTACGGGGTGAAACCCGCGGCGTTGCGCGCCGCGCTGCAGCAGGGCGGAACCGATTCCCGGACCTTGCGTGAACTTGAACTTATGAAGTTCACGTGGTGGGACAAGGACATCACCGTCGCCGAGGCGATGGCCGCGGCCGTCGGCGAGCCGCTGCCGGTGGCCGAGGTGTCCCGCCGCCTGATGTCCGCGGTAACCGTCGAATCGGTGCGCGAACTTCTGCGAGACTCCTGAGCACGAAGGCAGCCCGTTTCGACCGGTTCGGTGGCCCGGAGGGCCGATTCACACTGCCGCCCCTGCACACGTTCCCACTGGCCGGCATCGCCGAGGCCCACCGCCTCGGCGAGGCCGGCCAAGTGCGCGGCAAGCTCATCCTTCTGCCCGGCTAGCCGAAGCCTGGACCTGGTGCCGGCAGAGAATCAGGCCGCGGGAAGCGCTTCCCGGAACCGGGCGATGGACGTGGCCGGCATCGGGCGCCCGAAGTGGTAACCCTGGGCGTACCGGTAACCGAGGCGGTAGAGCTCGGCCGCCTGCTCAGCCGTCTCGATGCCCTCGGCCACCGCCCGCAGATGCAGCCCGTCGCTGATCTGCAACAGCGCGGCCGCCACGACGGCTTCCTCGCCGCCGTCGGTGATGTTGTCGACGAACGACTTGTCGAGTTTGATGACGTCGGCCGGGCAGGTGCGGAGCATGCTGAGCGAGGAGTGTCCGGTGCCGAAGTCGTCCAGCGCGATGCGTACGCCGAGCGCCCGGATCTCGTGCAGTGCGGCCACCGCGACCGCGCTCTCGAAGACCGCCGTCTCGGTCACCTCGACCGTCAGCATCGACGGCGGCATGCCGGTGCGGGACAGGATCGCCGCCACCTCGGCCGCGAACCCGTCCTCGCGCAACTGCCGGGCCGACACGTTGACCGCCACCGTCTGCGGTGCATCGGCTCCGAGCGACGACAGCCAGCGCACGGCCTGCGAACACGCCTCGGTCAGGATCCACAGGCCGAGCGGCACGATCAGCCCCGTACGCTCGGCGGCCGGGATGAACGTGGCCGGGCTGATGAGCCCGTGCGACGGGTGGTTCCAGCGGATCAGTGACTCGACGCCGACCAGCGCGCCGTCGCTGATCGTCACGATCGGCTGGTAGAGCAGGTGCAAGTCGCCGGCGTCGAGCCCGGCACGAAGGTCGGCGGCCAGGCGGGCCTGTTCCGCGCCCTGCCGGTCCATGCCCGGGTCGTAGACGGCGTAGCTGCCCTTGCCCCGGTTCTTGGCCTGGTACATCGCCACGTCGGCGCGGCGCAGCAGCTCCTCGGCCGTGACCTCGGCGTCCGCCACCGCCAGGCCTATGCTCGCCTGCACCAGCAGATCGTGCCCGAGGGCCTCGATCGGCCGGCGCAGCTCGGCGATGATCGACTGCAGCACGTCTTCGTGGTGGCACGGGAGCATCAGGGCGTACTCGTCGCCGCCGAGGCGGGCGGTGACGCCGCCCGGCGGGACCACCGCCTCGATGCGGCGGGCGACCTCGGCCAGCAGCACGTCGCCGGCCGCGTGGCCCAGGTCGTCGTTGATGGCCTTGAAGTTGTCGAGGTCGATCAGGGCGATGCCGATCCGGTCGGTTCCCCTGGCCAGCGCCTCGGCGGCGCGGCGGGTGAGGACCGTACGGTTGGCCAGTCCCGTGAGCGCGTCGTGGTCGGCCTGGTAGGCGTTGTCGCGCAGCGCGATGATCTGGCGGGCGGCGACGAGCAGGGTCACGCCGACCGCGCCGGACGCCACGGCCAGGCCGTCCCGGCTCTTGTGGATCTCGCCGTACAGCAGCAGGCCGCCGGTGAAGAGCACCGCCAGGTACGGCATCAGGCTCCACCGCCGCCGGGGCGGCCGCTCGATGAGGTGTCCGGCCCGGGTCGCCCGCACCTGGCGGTCGGCCGCCAGCACCAGAATGAGGCAGAGCAGCGGCAGCTGGCCCTGACCGGAGTTGAAGTAGGGGCGGCCTGCCATCAGTGGGGCCATCGCGCCGCCGCTCGCGGCGCCGACGGCCCCGGCCACGCCGAGCAGGTGCAGCGCGCGCCGATCGATCGTGCCGGTTCCGGTGAAGGCCACCTTGACGAACGCGCTGACCCCGACGATTGCGGCCCCGACCACGATCACCGCGGCCATCCGGGCGCCCGGGTCGGTTCCGGCCCACGCGTCCCAGCGGGGGTAGGCCAGATGCCAGGCGAAGGTCACCACGGTGACGATGCCGGTGGCGATGTCGAGGCCGAACCGGATCCACTCGACCGGGGACCGCCGGATGCCCCTGATCCGGAACAGGCCGGCCAGGATGATCAGCAGGGCGGCGCCGTAGAGCGCCGAGCTGAAGCAGTTGACGTGCTCTTGCCGGCCGCTGCCGGCGACGTACCGGTAGGCACCGATGGCCACACCGCACCCGTCGAGCAGGACACCCACGGCGACGTAGCGCCAGAGCCCGCGTCCGTCGCGGCCGGCCCGCCACAGCAGGTGCACCGCGATCGGCACCGTGATCGCGACGGCCGGCCAGCCGAGGACCGGCGAGGTCGGCCGGGCCAGCCCGACCGCGAAACAGGCTATCCACCAGATGATGGCCACGGCGCAGGCCACCAGGGCCCGGGTCGGGCGCAGAGACGTGATCGCCGTCGTGGTCACGACCCGCCTATCGGCCGCGCCGGCCCGGGGTTTAACCTCGCGGGCCGGTCGGGCGGCGGCCGGGGTGACGCCGGCCGCCGCCTCGACGGGGGGAATCAGCTCCCGTAGACGCCGAACTCCCACAGCGAGTAGCCGTATTGGGTGGTGCGCTGGGTGCCGTTCATCCGCACGTACCGGCCGGAACCCGAGACCGTAAGGGTCTGGTTGCCCCCGGTCCCGGCGGTGGTCGAGTAGATGTTGGTCCAGTTGGTGCCGTCGTTGGACGTCTGGATCTGGAACGCCTTACCGGCCGCCGCCTCCCAGTTGAGGTTGACCGAGGTGATGGTGTGGGTGGCGCCCAGGTCGACCTGGAGCCACTGCGGGTCGGAGAAGGCCGACGACCAGCGGGTGCCGGTGTTGCCGTCGGTCGCCGCCGAGGCCGGGAACGCCCCGGTGTTCTCGGACGACGAGGCGGTGGTCGGCTTGCCCTGCGAGAGCAGCGTGTTGCCGGGCGGCGGGGTGGTGGTGCCGCCGCCGCTGTCGGTGCTCCAGACCTTCAGGTCGTAGAGCGAGTAGCCGTACTGGGACAGCCGGGCGGTGCCGTTGACCCGTACGTAGCGGGCGGTCCCGCTGACCGGCGCGTCGATGTGCTCGCCGGTGCCGTTGGTGTTCGTGTACGCGGTGGCCCAGTTGGTGCCGTCGGTCGAGGTCTGGATCTGGTAGGACTTGGCGGCCGACGCCTCCCAGTTCAGCGAGACGTGGTTGAGGTTGTAGTTCTTGCCCAGGTCGATCTGCACCCACTGCGGGTCGCTGAAGCCGCTCGACCAGCGGGTCGACGGGTCGTTGTCGGTGACGTTGGAGGCCGGGAACGTGGCGCTCTCGTTCGACGAGGAGGTGGCCGGCCGTCCGGCCGCGACGTTGCTGCCCCAGCCGGACTGGGCGGCCGGCGCCTTGTTGTAGACGGCGAGGTAGTCGACGTCCAGGTGGCCGCCGGAGACGGTGGCCGCGGTCGGGCCGCCCCCGAAGGCGGCCGGGAACTGACCGCCGATCGCCAGGTCGTAGATCGGTGTGAAGTTGTGGTGGACCGCATTGTTCCAGGTCGTGGCGTCCACCTGGCTGGAGTTGATGGTGAAGATGTTGGTGTTGTCGAGGTAGTACCGGATCTGCTCGGGCCGCACCGACCGGTCGATCTCCACGGCGTACTTGTGGAAGCCGGACTTGCAGCCCGCGCAGGCCCGTTCCCCGGAGCCGATGCCGGTGTATTCGTTGCAGGGGTTGGGCGCGGGCGCCAGCCCGCCGCAGTGCAGCGTGGAGAAGAGCGAGTCGTGGCCGTTGATGTTCTCCATGACGTCGATCTCGCCCGACCCGGGCCAGGCGATGCCGACGCGCAGCGGCGAGCCGACCATCCAGTAGGCGGGCCAGTAGCCGAGGCCGTTGGAGGTGTTGACGTCGGGCTGCTTGAGCACCGACTCGATGCGCACGACGCCGCCGTCCGGGGCGCCGAACGCGTCGGCCTGGGTCTCGACCCGGCCCGAGGTCCAGCCCGAGTTGGGGTCGGTGCCGGTGTGAAGCGCTTTCAGGACCAGGTGACCCTGGCCGTCCTGATAGACGTTCGCGGTGCTGGTCGTGGTCGTCTCGATCTCGCCGGTGCCGAAGTTGGCCCCGGCGCCGGCATCGTAGCGCCAGACGCCGGTGTCGAGGCCGGTGTTGGCCGCGCCGTTGAAGTCGTCGGACCAGGTCAGCGCGAATCCGGCGGGTGCCGGCGGCACGGCCGCGCTGGCCACGCTCGTGGGCAGGAACTGGGCGGCCGCGGCAACGCCGACAACGAGCGTGGCGAGGCCGGCTTTGAGCCGTTTGGACATGAGGTCACCTCAAGGGGGATGCAGCGGCTCGGGGAAAGCCGCTGTCTGGCGGTGGTGGGGTCACAGGACCCGAGCGCTCGGGGAAGCGCTTTCTCACCCTCCCCTTGTGAACGTGTCGCTGTCAAGAATCAGCCGCGGTTCCGGAAGCGCCCGGCCCGAAAGCGCCCGGTCCGGAAGCGCCCAGAATGACGGGGCGGCTCAGAACGACGGGGCGACGTCGGCGATCGCGGTGTCGAGGATCTCCAGGCCGAGGTCGAGTTCGCCCGGCGTCGAGGTCAGCGGCGGCGCGATGCGGAAGACGCCGCCCATGCCGGGCAGTTGGACGACGTTCATGTGCAGGCCGAGTTCGAGGCAGCGGCGCGTGACCGCCGTGCCCAGCTCGTCCGACGTTTCTTTGGTCCGACGGTCCAGCACCAGCTCGAGCCCGACCAGCAGACCACGGCCGCGCACATCGCCGATCACCGGGTGGCGCTCTCCGAGCGCCAGCAGACCCTTGCGGAGGTACGCCCCGAGCTCCGCCGCCCGCCGATCGAGCTCGTCCGCCCGCAGCACGTCGAGCACGGTGTTGCCGACCGCCGCGACCAGCGGATCCGAGACGTGGGTGGTGAAGAACAGGAAGCCCCGCTCGTGCGCCGTCCGCTCGATCTCAGCGCTGGTGATGACCGCGGCGAGCGGCAGCCCGGCGCCGAGGGTCTTCGAGATCGTGAGGATGTCGGGCACCACGCCGTCGCGCTGGAACGCATACCATTCGCCGGTTCGGCAGAGGCCGGTCTGCGCCTCGTCGAGGATCAGCAGCATGCCGCGCTCGTGGCACTTGTCGCGCAGCGCGGCCAAGCAGCCGGGCGGCAGGTCGAGCACTCCGCCCGAGCTGAGGATCGGCTCGACGATGCAGGCGGCCAGGCTGCCGACGGACTGCGCGTCGATCAGGTCGAACGAGAAGTCGAGCTGCCGCTTCCAGTCGAGCGTGCCGTCGGGGTGGGTGAAGTCGGGCCGATAGGTGTTGGGCGTGGGGATCGCGAAGTTGCCGGGAGCGGTCGGGCCGTACCCCTTGCGCCCGGAGCTGTAGGTGGCGTTGGCCGCCGCCTGCGTCATGCCGTGCCACGAGCGGGCGAACGAGACGATCTCGTGCCGGCCGGTGACCAGCTTGGCCATCCGGATGGCCGCCTCGTTGGACTCGGCGCCGGTGGTCAGAAGCAATACCTTTTCCAACGGGTCCGGAACGGAAGCGGCGAGCCGGCGGGCCAGGTCGACCACCGGGCGGCTGAGCATGCCGCTGAACAAATGGTCCAGCGTTGCGACCTGTCGCCGGACGGTCTCGACGACCGCCGGGTGCGAGTGGCCGAGGATCGCGCTCATCTGGCCGGAGGTGAAGTCGAGGATCCGCCGGCCGTCGGCGGTCCAGAGGAAACTGCCCTCGGCCCGCTCGATGATCTCGGGAACGAAGCGGCCCGCGCCGGAGTATCGGACCAGGTGACGGTCGGCATCCGACCAGAACGGTTCATCCATGTGGTTGGTATACACGTCTGACAGCGGACACTTTCCTTCCGCTCACGGGTGACCCGACTCACAGTCAGCAGATGACTACACCGACTTCGGGTCAGAGCGGCCGCTTCGGCTGGGTTCCTGACCTTCCCGACCACCGTGACCACATCTTCAACACGCCGGCCCCGGTGCTCAGCACGCTCCCGCCGAGCGTCGACCTGCGCCCGCAGTGCCCACCGACCGTCTACGACCAGGGCGACCTGGGCAGCTGCACGGCCAACGCGATCGGCGGGGCCTTCGAGTTCGACCTACTCAAGCAGGGGCTACCGGACTTCATGCCGTCGCGATTATTCATCTACTACAACGAGCGGGTCATCCTGCACACCGTCGACAGCGACAGCGGCGCGATGATCCGCGACGGCATCAAGAGCGTCAACAAGAAGGGCGTCTGCACCGAGGACGACTGGAAGTACGAGATCCAGCGGTTCACCGAGAAGCCGCCGGCGTCGTGCTACCAGTCGGCGCTCGACAACCAGTCGCTGGCCTACCAGCGCATCCCGCAGACGCTCAACCAGTTGCGGGGATGCCTGGCCCACGGGTACCCGTTCGTCTTCGGGTTCACGGTCTACCAGAGCTTCCGCGATCCCGAGGTCGCGCGGACGGGCGAGGTGCAGCTGCCCGGCGCGGGCGAGGCGGTGCTGGGCGGGCACGCGGTGCTGGCCGTCGGCTACGACGACGCGACGGCCCGGTTCTCGGTCCGCAACTCGTGGGGGCCGGAGTGGGGCAACGGCGGCTACTTCACGATGCCCTACGCCTATCTGACCGACCGCGGGCTGGCGTCCGACTTCTGGACGATCTCTAAGGTCGAGTAGGGATCTCGATGGTGAGCTCGGTCGGTCCGCCGATCGGGCTCACGATTTTCAGGGTGCCGTCGACCGCCTCCAGACGCTCGGCGATGCCTCTCAATCCGGTGCCCTTGTCGGCGTCCGCGCCGCCGGTGCCGTTGTCGGTGACTTTCACGCTCCCCTCTTCGAAGATCACCTGCGCCGTCGTCGCCCCGCTGTGCTTGACCACGTTGCTCAGGCATTCGGCCACGGCGAAATAGGCGGCGGTCTCGACCGCCGCCGAGAGCGGCGACGACGGCTCCCCGACGACGGTCACCGGCACCGGAACGGCAAGATCAAGGGCCAGAGCGCGTACGGCGTCCCCCAGCCCCCGGTCGGCCAGCACCGGCGGATGGATGCTGTGCATCACCGCCCGCAGATCGTCGAGGGCTGCCACCGCGGTCGTGCGCGCCTCCTCCAGCAGCCGCTCGGCGGTGTCCGGGTCGCGGCGCAGCAGATCGCCGGCGAGCCCCAGATTCAGGGCGAGCGACACCATCCGGGCCTGGGCGCCGTCGTGCAGGTCGCGCTCGACCCGTTTCAGCTCGGCCGCCTGGCGGTCGAGCGCGGTACTTCGCGACCGCGTGAGCGCGCTGACCCGGGCCACCAGTTCCCGCTCGCGGCGGCCGGGCGGCCGCCGGTACATCAGATAGTGGAACGTGAGGATCGCGGAGGTCGCGAGCATCATCCACATCGGCCAGAAGTAGCCGCCGCCGCTGAGCGCCCAGGAGACCAGGTCGACCGCGGCGAGCACCCCGCCGACCGCGGCGTCGAGCGCCAGCCATCGTTTCCGCCCCTCCTGCCGCAGCGCCCGGCCGAACAGGAACACGGCCGCCGCCACCGTGCCGAAGCCGAAATAGACCCAGCGCGGCCAGAAATAGCCTTCGGTGATCGTTGCCCACGCCAGGGTGGCCGCCGCGCAGAGCACGACGGCCACCGCGATGGCGATTCGCCGGGTCACGCGGCGCCCCGGTAGGCGATTTTCCGGAGCACGATCTCGGCCGGCCCGCGGTAGCCGGCGGCGCTCATCCGATTGGCCGCCAGGCACGACACGGTCCAGACGGCGATCGCCGCGAACAGGGCCCACCAGGTGCTGCCGCCCAGATCGAGGGCCCACGACGAGAACAGGGCCAGCCACGCCACCGACTGGAACAGGTAGCCGCTCAGCGACCGCTGCCCCAGCGCCACCACCGGGGCGACCAGCCGGGACGTGGCGCGGAGGCGGATCGCGAGCAGCCCGAACAGGGCGACGTAGCCGACACCTCCGTACTCGCCGGTGACGTCGTGGAGCAGGCTCATGAGCTGGACGCTACCGGCGTCCACGTGCAGCCATCCGGCCGACACCAGGGCGTAGGGCAGGCCGCCGGCGATCGAGATCGCGAAGCCCGCGATGGCGGCACGGCGCAGCAGCGTACGGTGGGAAGCCGGCTCCTCCAGGAGCCGGCGGCGAGCCGCCCAGATGCCGAGCCAGACGATGACGATGAACGGGATGACCGTGGCGGTGTGCACCGGCCACTCGTGCAGGCGGTCGATCAGCGAAGCACGGTAACCGGAGGCGCCGAGCGAGGCGTCGGGGTGATTGGTCAGCACCGCGGTGCCCGACCGGGCCTTGTGGAGCGTCACCGCCGCCAGCACGATCGCGTCGACCGTCTGCAGACCCCAGAGCCAGAGAATCAGGCGGTGGAAACGGTCGCTGCGACGCAGCAACAGCAGGGTGCAGATCACCCCCACGATCCCGTACGCGCCGAGGAAGTCCCCGAAGTACAGAAGCGTGGCGTGCACCAGCCCGAACCCGACAAGCGCGATGTTGCGGCGCAGCAGAGCCTTTTTCTCGTGCCGCCGAGCCATCTGCACGAGCCCGTAGCCGAACATGATCGCGAACACCGGATAGGCCCGGCTGTTCACGAAGAGGCTCATCAGCAGGTTGACGACGCGCTGAGGCCCGTGCGGCGTGCCGTCCAGCCCCGGCTGCCCGGCGAAGGCGAAGTTGGCCGCGTTGGCGAGCGCGATGAACAGCAGCATGGAGCCGCGCAGAAGGTCGGGGGCGAGAGCTCGCTGATATCCCGTTTTTTGGAGGACCGCTTCAGTCATGCCGTCGAGCCTGGCCGTTTCGAGTTCCGGCCACGAGGAGACTGAAGCCCCTCTCTCGGTGGTACTAGTACCCCTCTAAATACTTCAGCACCGCGAGCACCCGCCGGTTGTCATCGTCGGACGACTGCAGGCCGAGCTTGGCGAAAATACTGTTGGTGTGCTTGGCGACCGCCTTCTCGGTGATGAACAATGCCGTGCCGATGGCCGCGTTGGAGCGCCCCTGGGCCATGTGGGCGAGCACCTCCCGCTCCCGCGGCGTGAGCTGCCCCAGCTCCCGCCGGTCGAGCAGTTTCGCCACCACGGTCGGGTCGAGCGCCGTCCCGCCGGCCGCGACCCGCCTGACCGCGTCGATGAACTCCCCGATGTCCGACACCCGATCCTTGAGCAGGTAGCCGATCCCGCCCCGCTGGTCGGCCAGCAGCTCGCGGGCGTAGAGCCGCTCGACGTACTGCGAGAGCACGAGCACCGGCAGCCCGGCCACCTCTTTACGGGCGGCGAGGGCCGCCTTGAGCCCTTCGTCGGTGAACGTGGGCGGCAGCCGCACGTCGACGACGGCCACGTCGGGCTTGCGCTCGACCAGCTCGTGCAGCAGCTCCGGTCCGCTGCCGACGGCCGCGACCACCTCGAACCCGTACGCCTCGAGCATCCGGATAAGGCCGTCCCGCAGCAGCGCCAGATCCTCGGCAACGACGACTCTCACCCGCGCCACGGTATCCGACCGACACCGCGCCGGCGCCCGGCGCTCGGCCGGCGCCTAACGCGACGGTGCCGGTTCGGGGGCGTCGGCCAGCCAGCGGGCGGCGTACTCCGAAGCCGGCACCGGCCGGGAGTAGAGATATCCCTGCCCGAACCGATAGCCCATCGAGCGCAACGCCTCCGCCTGCTCCACCGTCTCGATGCCCTCGGCCACCGACGACAGGTTCAGCGTCGCCGCGATCTGGCTCACCGCCCGGGCCACCGCGCGCGGCCGGTCGGCTGTCGTGACGTTCTCGACGAACGAGCGGTCGAGCTTCAGCGACGTCACCGGGCAGGTCAGGATCAGGCCGAGTGAGGACGCCGCGGTGCCGAAGTCGTCCAGGGCCAGCGTCACGCCCAGGTCGCGCAGCGAGTGCAGGGTCTCGATCGCGGCCGGGTCGTCGAGTACCGCGGTCTCGGTGACTTCGATGATCATGCTGGGGCCGGGCAGGCCGGCCGCCGCCAGGGCGTCCCCGACCGAGGCGGCGAAGCCGGGCTCGCGGAGCTGGCGCCCCGCCACGTTGACGCCGATGTGGGTCGTGGCCGCGGCCGGGCACGAGCGCCGCCACGAAGCGAGCTGCTGCAGCGCGCAGCGCATCACCCAGCGCCCGATCGGCACGATGAGGCCGCTCTCCTCGGCGATCGGGATGAAGTCCGACGGCGGCACCATGCCGATCTCCGGGCCGGCGTCCCAGCGCAGCAGCGTTTCCGCCCCGATCGACTCTCCGGTCTCGAGTCGAACGATCGGCTGGTAGACGAGGTGGAACTGGTCCTGTTCCAGGGCGTCCTGCAGGCGCGCGGCGAGGTCGGCGGTGCGGCGGATCCGGTGGCCGAGGTCGGGGCGGTAGCGGACCCAGGTCGCCCGCCCCTGGTCCTTGGCCGCGTACATCGCGATGTCGGCGTCGCTCAGGAGTTCGGTCAGGTCCGTGCCGACCGCCACCCCGATGCTGCATCGCACCGCCACCGCGTCCTGATGCATCAGCGACACCGGCCGGGCCAGCTCGGCCAGGATCCGTTCGGCGACGGCGTCGGCTGAAGCCGCCGCCACGCCGGGCAGCAGCACGGCGAATTCGTCGCCGCCGAGGCGGGCGACAAGCTCGTTTTCCCGTACGGCGAGGCGCAGGCGACCGGCGACCTCGACCAGCAGGGCGTCCCCGGCCGCGTGACCCATGGTGTCGTTGACCGTTTTGAAGTGGTCGAGGTCGATCAGCACCAGCCCGGCCGGGCCGGCCGTCAACGACTCGGCCAGCGAGTCGTGGAAGTGGGCCCGGTTGGCCAGTTTGGTGAGCCCGTCGTACAAGGCCTGGTCGCGCAGCCGGGCCTCCTGCCGGCGCAGTTCGTCGAGGAGGGCCGTGTTGTCCTGGAACGCGACCAGTTGCCGGGCCACGACCAACGCGACCACCGCGATGGCGCCGAGGACGGCGACCCACAGCCGGGCGGACACCCCGGCCGGCAGGGTGGTCACGAGCGCGGCGAAGACCGCGCTGACCGCGGCGTACGGGGCAAAGCTGTAAGGCTTGCGCCGCCGTGACCCGAACGGGTTTCGGGTCAGGCGCGTGAGCGCCTGCTGGATCCGCGGCCCGGAGGCCAGCAGCAGGGAGGCGAGCACCGGGACGAAGAGCGCCGGCCCGGTCGGCGGGAGGACCAGTCCGATGCAGAGCACCACGACCGCCACCGTCATCGGCAGGGCGGCCACCCGATGCATGGGCGCGTTGCCGGACAGCACCATCTTGACCGCGGCGAAGGCCGTCACCGCGGCGACCATCGCGGCCGCCCGGGTGACCCCTGAGCCGTCGGCGAAGCACCACGCGACCACCCCGCCGCCGACCAGCACGGTGACCGAGTCGAGCCAGCGGGCCAGGCGAACCCGGCCGCGTTGGTCGGTCGCCGGGTGCACGAGCATGACGATCGTCACCGCGAGCTGGGCGACGCCCAGGAACGCCGACTGCACCGCCCCGCCGGCCATCGTCGCGCCGTCCGCACCGGTCAGGAGCTCACCGGCCTGCACGCCGTCGCCGACGAAGCACAGGGCCATCGCCGCGGCCAGCACCCACCAGAACCGCCGGACCGGGCCGGTGGCCGCCCTCTGGACCTGCCAGGAGCCCCAGAGGCACGCCAGGTCGACCGGCGGCTGCGTCGCCCACAGCACCTGCGCCTGTCGATGCGCGTCACCGGAGAGGCCGAGCAGGACGGCGACCGTAAGGACCGACCAGAGGGTGACCGCCCACAGGACGGGGTCGCGGCGCAGTGCTCGGGTCACCCCTGTTGAGTCGGCACCCGAAGCCTACTCCTGAGTAATTGCACTACGGCAAGAACAGGTCGGTCGGACCGAACACCGGCCCGGCCGGGTCCTCGCTCAGCGGATCGAGATCGGGAAACGCCCCGGACCGGGCCAAGGCAGTTGATCATTTCTCCTCCTCGACCTGTCATCCGGTCATGCCCGGACAGAACCCCGAACCGTGACGTCACAAAGGAGGGGGCTGCCCGGTCTAAGCCTGCGAACCGAACCTCACGGAAGGCAACCACCATGAAGATCGCTGTCATCGGCGGAACCGGGCTCATCGGCTCGCAGGTCGTCAAGATCCTGAACGCGGCCGGGCACGAGGCGGTCCCGCAGTCGCCGTCCACCGGCCTCGACCTGCTCAGCGGCCAGGGCCTGGACGAGGCCCTCGAAGGCGCCGACGTCGTGGCCAACCTCAGCAACTCGCCGACCTTCGACGACGCCTCCCCCGCGTTCTTCCGGACGACCATGGACAACCTGATCGGCGCGGCCGCCAAGCACGGCGTCGGCAACGTGGTGATCCTGTCGATCGTCGGCGCCGAACTGGTGCCCGACCTGGTCTACTACCGGGCCAAGGTGCTGCAGGAGGACCTGCTGAAGTCCGGCCCGGTGCCCTGGTCGATCGTGCGGGCGACCCAGTTCTTCGAGTTCATCCCGTCGGTCATGACCTGGGTCGTGGACGACAACGGCGTACACCTGCCGGCCACCCCGGTCCAGCCGATGGCCTCGGCCGACGTCGCCGCCCAGGTGGCGGACGTCTGCGCGGGCCCGGCGCTCAACGGCACCCGCCAGATCGCCGGTCCCGAGGTCTTCCGCCTCGACGAGCTGGGCAAGATCACGCTGGCCGCGCAGGGCGACCAGCGCCCGGTGGTCACCGACGACACGGCCGGCATGTTCGCGGCCGCGCCGGGCGACGCGCTGATCGCCAAGGAGGGCGCGATCATCGCGAAGACCACGTTCCGCGATTGGCTGGCGTCTCGCCGGTAACCGACCGCAACTCCAGCTTCTCGTGGCTCTCGGTGCCCGGCGCCGCGGTACGGACCACGAGAAGCTGGGTCGCGTCGGGATCGACCAGCCGCGTCGCCGGGTCGGTGAACCAGCTCCGCAGAAGTCCCTTGTGGACACTCTCGTCGCCGAACAGCGCGGCGGAAAGCACCGTACGCCTCCGGGCTCGTCGGCGCCGGGGCGCCCACCGGGCAGCACCTCGCAGAGCCGGCCGACCTCGCCGAAGCCGAGCGCCGGCGCCGGACCCGGGCCGCCGGCGTCGCGCAGCGCGACGACCTCCGGGCCGAGGAGCCCGGCGACGTCGCCGGCGCGGCAGGCCAGGTAGAAACCGGCGTAGCCGCCGACGACGACAAGAACGGTCGTCACACGGCATAGGACAACGCAGGGCTGGTGACACCGGATCTCAGGCGAGCTGGGCCAGCTTTTCTGGCACCACCATCCAGAGCACCCGATCGATCCGGTCGGCCGATCCGGTGACCGTGATCACGCCGAGGAAAGCGCCGTCCTTGCGCATGACCGCGGCCGTCTGCCCGTTGGCCGCCGCCCAGCTGATCTCGACGCCCTCCCAGTACCAGCCGGAGATCGCGGTGAAGAACCTCGCCACCCTCTCCGGGCCGACCACCGGCGTGCGGGCCACCCGGATCGCGCCGTTGCCGTCCGACACGCTCTGCACGTCGGCCGCGAACAGCTCCTCGAGCCCGGCCATGTCACCGCTCCGGGCCGCCGCGATGAAGCGGGTCAGCAGTTCCTTCTGCTCGTCGGCCGCCACGGGGGCACGCCGGTCGCCGGCGACGTGTTTGCGGGCCCGCGAGACCAACTGCCGCACCGCCGGCTCGGTCGACTGGAGAATGTCGGCGATCTGCCCGTACGGGTAGTCGAACGCTTCCCGCAGGACGTAGGCCGCCCGCTCGTTCGGGGTGAGTTTCTCCATCAGCAGCAGGGCCGCGAACTCCAGCGCCTCCCCGCGTTCGGCGCCCAGACAGGGATCGGCCGAGGTGTCGACCGGCTCGGGCAGCCACGGCCCGACATAGGTTTCCCGCCGCGCCCGGGCCGACTGAAGCTCGTTGATGGCCAGCCGCGTCGTGGTCGTGGCGAGAAACGCGGCCGGATTGCGTACCTGGCCCCGATCCGTGGCCTGCCAGCGCAGCCACACCTCCTGGAGCAGATCCTCGGCCTCGCTGGCGCTGCTCAGCATGCGGTAGGCGATCCCGAAGAGCCGGGGCCGCACGCTCTGATACACCGCCGTCGCGTCGTCGAGATCCGTCACCGCTTCATCGTGGCGCACGAGATCGTTCTTACCAATCCGGCGACGCCCTTGTCACAGATTCGTGGGCTCGGTGACCGACGCGAGCACGCCGGGGAACGAGTCGGACGCGAACGGCGTGACCGCGTTGCGACCGGCCGGGACACTGCCGGCTAACCCACCTTCGCCGATGGCCCTCCGGCGCCACAACTCTCCGACCCCGGAGTCCTTCGCCGGCGCCGTGCGCGAGCTCGCGTCCCTTACTGTGCCGGCGTGACGGGGACCCTACGCGTACGCCTCCTGGCCCGCTTGGCCCTGGGCCGGGCGTTCGACCCCGCCGACCTGCTCTGGTACGTGATCGGCATCGTGCCCCTGGCCGCGATACACAGCCGCTTGACCTTTAACCCTACATAGGTAGAGTTACCGCCATGCGGCGCAACCGACCCCTGTCCACACCAGCGATCAACGTCCTTCGGGCGCTGGCGGCCGATCCGTCGCGCCGGCGGTACGGCTGCGACCTGGGCGCCGAGGTCCATCTGAAGTCCGGGTCGCTCTACCCGATCCTGGTCCGCCTGGCCGACCGCGGCCTGCTGGAGGCGAGCTGGGAGCCCGGTCCGGAGGGCCGCCCACCCCGTCACCTTTACCAGCTGAGCGCGGCCGGACGGGAATACCTGGCGGCACTGCTCCCGCCGAGCCGTGAATGGAGAAGGACATCATGGGTGCTCTCGTCGTAGGTCTGGCCGTTGCCGCGCTTCTGGTCTGGGTGGCCCGCCCTCCCCGGCGCCGAGGCGTGCCCGGGCCGGCCGCCATGGCGCCCGGCGACGGCCCGTCGAGACTGCTCGGCTGGGCGGTCGGCGCGCTGCCCGCCGATCGGGCGCCGTGGGGTCAGGCCATGTTCGGCGAACTGCATCAGATGGACAACCGCCGGCAGCGCTGGCGTTTCGCCGTCGGATGCGCGGGCGCCGCGGTCTTCCTGCCGTCACGGCGAGCAGACTCCGCGGCCCTGGCGGCCCGGCTGGTCGCCGCCGCGGCGCTGGCCTGTGCGGGCCTGGTCGCATACAGCCTCGCGCACTACCCGGCGATACTCACCCGCGGCAACACCTGGCCGGTCCTGGCCGTCTTCACGTCCGTGCTGGTCGCCTACACCGCGATCGCGGCGGTTCTGGTGCGCCGCGGCCCGGTCGCTCGTACCGGCCTGGTCAGCGGTCTCGCCCTGGCCGCAGTATGGATCGTCGCCGGGTTGCCGGTGGTGTCGCAGGCATCCTCACCCGCCTACTCCCTGCTGCTGCTCGCCATCCCGATCGCCGCGCTCACCGCCGGAGCCGCCGCGGCGCGACGAAGCGGCACAGCGGCGGTCCGCCAACAGATCGCCCTGTTCTCGGCCCTCGTCGCTGGACTCCTCATCTTCCTGACCTATGCGGGCGACATCCTGCTCACGGCGGGCGGCCCGTACGACGCCGGACAGCTCCGCGACTTCCCCGGCAGCGGCCAGCCCGACCTGGCAACCTACGCCGTCAACGACAGCCTCGGCAGCGCAATGATGCTGCTCCTGCTCGTACCGGCCGTCACCGCGGCGATCGCCTCAACCGGCGCCGGCATCGCCGCCCGCCTCCCACGGCACGGCACATCCCCGAGCTGACCGGCGACATCACCGCGCCCCAACCACCCCATCCGGTCGCACGTTCCACACCCCGGAGGTACTCACGCTCCGCAGTCCGAACTCGGCCGATCGACGCCGGCTGGACGCTGCTGACAGCGCTGATCGCCTGAAGTAGGCGAGAACCTCCGGTCGACGGTGCCACGCCACGCCCGGAAGGTCCTCGCGCACCAGGCTGAGGCGCTGCCGACCGAACTCGGCCGGTTGAGGCCGCCGCCCGGGGCGGCCTCAACCGGTTCCAGGCCGCCGCGACGAGGCGAAACGGTTGGCCGATCGGTACCACAGGCATGAGCGACCGGTTCAGCCGGCCGCAGCGCAGCCCGATCCATACCCGAGCCGAAGCATCGGCGTACTCGAAAGGTCTGGTCGTCCGCCGACCCGGCCCGGCGACAGAACGCGGCGAGGCGTCGCCGCCGGCGCTCACCACGAGCACCTGTGGGGCACGCTGCCTCCGACCGAACCCCATTTCAGCGCCGGGTTTGACCGCCGACACCCGCCGGTGCATCTGCCGAAGCGGCCAGGACGGGCCCGGGAGGACACGTGGGGGCGACTCGGCAATCCAGCGCGGCCGACCCAACCCCCGGACCGACACTTCGGAGAAGTCACTTCCCGGACCCGCCCTCCTCACCACCTGTTGGTGACATAGAACAGTGCGGCTCGCACAACTCTGTCCGGGTGCGGTCGG
>DASWRZ010000096.1:0-7193 GCA_036402935.1 Actinoplanes sp. | reverse complement strand
CCGTTGTGCACGATGTCGGCGCACCGGGAGAGGGTCGCCGGGCCGAGCCGGGTCGCCTGGGCGGCCATCACCTCGAGCTGGTCGGCCGGGCCGTCGATCAGGCCCTTGGTGACCGCGTCGGGCACCTGCTGCATGACGATCAGGTCGCGGAACCGCTCGAGCAGGTCGGAGGCGAAGCGTCGCGCGTCGTGGCCGGCTTCGGCGACCCGGTCGATGGTGGCGAACGCGGCCGCGCCGTCGCCGGCCGCTAGCGCGTCGCACATGTCGTCGAGCAGGGTGACGTCGGTGACGCCGAGGAGGGCGACCGCCCGGGCGTAGCTCACGCCGTCGGGCCCGGCGCCCGCGATCAGCTGGTCGAGCACCGAGAGCGTGTCGCGGGCGCTGCCGCCGCCCGCCCGCACGACCAGCGGGAAGACCGCCGGCTCGACCGGGATGCCCTCGGCCTCGGTGAGCTGCTGCAGGTAGGGCCGGAGGATCGCGGGCGGGATGAGGCGAAACGGGTAGTGGTGGGTGCGGGAGCGGATGGTGCCGAGCACCTTTTCCGGCTCGGTGGTCGCGAAGATGAACTTCACGTACTCCGGCGGCTCCTCGACGAGCTTGAGCAGCGCGTTGAAGCCGGCCGGCGAGACCATGTGGGCCTCGTCGATCACATAGATCTTGTAGCGGCTGCTGGCGGGGGCGAAGAACGCCTTTTCCCGCAGGTCACGGGCATCGTCGACGCCGCCATGGCTGGCCGCGTCGATCTCGATGACGTCGATCGACCCGGTGCCGTCGTTGGCCAGCGATCTGCAGGAGGCGCAGACGCCGCACGGCTCGGGGGTCGGGCCCTGCTCGCAGTTGAGCGAGCGGGCCAGGATGCGGGCGCTGGACGTCTTGCCGCAGCCGCGCGGGCCCGAGAAGAGATAGGCGTGATGCAACCGCCCGCTTCGCAGCGCCTGCGACAACGGCTCGGTGACGTGGTCCTGCCCGATGACCTCCGCGAAGGTCCGCGGCCGGTACTTGCGGTAAAGCGCGAGTGCCACTACCCCTCCTCAACGACCGCGCCATTGTCCGTCGGGGGTACGACAAGAACCAAGCCGGTGCGGCAACGCGTGGGAGTGGAAAACAGAAGGACCCCCCGTGCACCCGTCAGAGCCCGTTTATCCTTGCTGCCTTCCGGCCCTGGGGAGGTTCACGAGATGCACGCCGCACGAGGGGCTGTCCGAAGCCTACCGGGTCGCCCTGCCGGCTCGAGGCGCGACCCGGGCGTAGGGCCGGAGTCCGGCCTCTTGTATTCTGTCCGACGGAGGATTCGCCTAGTGGCCTAGGGCGCACGCTTGGAAAGCGTGTTGGGGGAAACCCCTCACGAGTTCGAATCTCGTATCCTCCGCCAAGAGCTCAGACAGATAGAGGCCGGGCCAATAGGTCCGGCCTCACTTGTCTTCCGAGCCTTCAGAGCTGAGCGGGTCTTCAGAGCTGAGCGGCCCTTCCGCGCTGAGCCGCTCTTCAGAGCTGAGCGGCGGCGATCGCGTCGTCCACCTCGGGGAAGACGGCGAAGTAGCGGCTGAGGCCGATCGTCTCCATGAGCTGGGTCAGGAACGGGTTGGCACCGGCGAAGCTGAGCCACCCGCCCCGCGCGGTGATGAGTTGCTTGCTCGTGATGAAGGCGCTCAACCCGACCGAGTCGCAGAATTTCAGGTCGGTCAGGTCGACGACGATCCGTGGCACCGGGCGTTCGAGCAGGCCGGCCAGCGTCTCGTGCAGCTGGTTCGAAGTGTCCGCGTCCAGTTCGCCCTTCAGATGCAGCACGGCGACGTCCGGGCGGTGATCGGTGACTTTGGCGTGCATGGCTGATCACCGTAGATCCAGGAAAGCGATTGCCGGCGGACAGTCAGTCCGGCATCAGACAAAAACGGACCGGACCCCAGGGGCAGTAGGGATCCGGTCCGTTGAGAAATTCGGCTGGCCGATGATGTCAAGCGATGCGGCGCAGCCCGGCTCCTGGCGCTCCTAGAGCTTGCGCCACTGCCAGCGTGAACCACGCCACGCGTCCGCCAGGATCATGGCCGAGGCCTTGCCTGGACAGTTCTGCACCTTCGACTTGCCCTGCGGCCCACCCATCTGGGCCTCGACTTCCCAGGAGGTGCCGTCGGTGCGGACATAGACATCCCGGCGGGCGAGCCGGGTGTCACCATTCCACCAGTGATGCTCAACTCTCACATGACAAATCTAGGACACATCACAGGGATCGGCGCCAGGCGATCTTCTGAATCTTTCTCACCACCCGGCCGAGTACGCATTGTCTGATCCGGTGGTTTTGATCCCGGTGACTTGCGCAACACCCACCGTATTAGGGCGGTTCACAGACTACTACACCGGGTAATCGCCGCAGCTAGCCGGAACCCCCTTCGAACGCCGAAACGCCGCCGTTACGCGCAGGACATCTGATCATGGCCGACAACCGAACGGCGGAGGTCTCGCTAGTGCGGACGGGGGATCGCTCGACGGGCACAGAGCGTGATCACGGATGAGGTTGAATCGCTGCCATGTGCACCAAAACGCGAATCGCCCGGTCGACTCCGAGGAGTCGCCGGGCGATCGTCTGGCGTTTGGCGGTGGTGAAGGGATTTGAACCCTTGGAGGGCGTAAACCCTCACACGCTTTCGAGGCGTGCTCCTTAGGCCGCTCGGACACACCACCGCGAAGAAGGTTACCGGACGCTCCGAGCCGCTCGCCGCCGGGTCACCGTTTAGCCGCCCGCGCCCGAGCGCGAGCCCCTGACCTGGCAAGATCGGCCGGGCAGCGAGAGGGCCGCGACGACGCGGCACGACAGAGAGAAGACGAACGCATGAGCGTGCACATCGGCGGGAAACCGGGCGAGATCGCCGAGCGGGTCCTGCTGCCGGGCGACCCGATGCGGGCGAAGTGGATCGCCGAGACCTTCCTGACGGACGCCGTCTGCTACTCACAGGTGCGCGGCATGCTCGGTTTCACCGGCACCTACCAGGGCGTCCGCGTGTCGGTGCAGGGCTCGGGCATGGGCATGCCGTCCGCGTCGATCTACACCCACGAGCTGATCAACGAGTACGGCGTGCAGTCGGTCATCCGGATCGGCTCGTGCGGCGCGCTCGCGATGGACCTCAACCTCGGCGACGTCATCGCGGCAATCGGCTCGGCGACCGACTCGAACATGAACCGGGCCCGCTTCGACGGCCTGATCGACTACGCCCCGGTGGCCGATTTCGGTCTGCTGCGCACCGCGGTCTAGACGGCCGAACGGCAGGGCGTCTCGATGCGGGTCGGCCCGATCCTGGCCGCCGACGCGTTCTACACCGACCGGCCCGACCTCTACGACTCGCTGGCCGACTACGGCGTACTCGCGGTCGAGATGGAGTCCGCCGCGATCTACACCATCGCGGCCCGCTACCGGGCCCGGGCGCTGACCGTCCTCACGGTCAGCGACCACATCAAGACGGGCGACAAGATGGACTCGGCCCAGCGCGAGAAGGGCTTCGGCGACATGGTCCGGATCGGCCTGGAAACCGCGATTGCCGACGCCTAGCGGAAGAAGTCGCGCACCAGCGCGGCGCACTCCGGCTCGAGCACCCCGGAATAGACCTCCGGCCGGTGGTTGAGCCGGCGGTCGCGTACGACGTCCCAGAGTGACCCGACCGCGCCCGTCTTGGGCTCCCAGGCGCCGAAGACGAGCGTCGAGACGCGGGCCAGCACCAACGCCCCGGCGCACATCGTGCACGGCTCCAGCGTCACCACCAGCGTGCAGCCGGTCAGGCGCCAGCTGCCGGTGAGCACGGCGGCCCGGCGCAGGGCCAGGATCTCGGCGTGTGCGGTCGGGTCGCCGGACGCCTCGCGCTCGTTGCCGGCCGCCGCGAGTTCGTGGCCGGCGGGGTCGAGGACCACCGCGCCGACCGGCACGTCCTCGGGGAACGCCGACGCCACCTCGATGGCGCGGCGCATCCACGTTTCGTGCTGTGGCGAGGCGGCCAGGCTCACGCCTCGCGCAACTCCTCGACCTCGTCGCCGCAGCCGATCTGCTGGCAGATCTCGGCGGTGACGTCGGCCGGCATCATGCCCTCGCGTCCGCAGAGCGTGAGCAGCCGGTTGGCGGTGATCCCGAGGTCGTTGAGCAGTTCGGCGTCGCCGACCGGATCGGCGTCGGGGTCGGGCACCGGCGTGTCCTCCTCGTCACCGTCCTCGTGGGCCGCGGTCAGCTCGTCGATCTCGAGTGCCGGTGCCTCGATCTCGCCGAGCAGCAGCGAGCCGATCCGCGACTCGTCGGCGAACGCCGAGTCGGAGCCGAAAACGCGCAGGTCTTCGCCCTCGTCCAGGCGCAGTATCGCCAGATATTGGTCGTCGCTCTCCACGAACAGCAGGGTCAAGCCGGCGTCCGGCTCGACGTCGCGCAGCGCGTCCACCACTTCGTCGATGTCGCCCAGGCCGGACAGGTCCAGCTCGGACGCGGTCCATCCGTTCTTGCCCCGGGCAACGGCGGCAGCGAATGTCGACAAGATTCCCCCCACGCGACTTTTGTCCTTCAGCGAGTGACGGTAGCGGGAACTCCGGCGGGCGCGACGCGCCACGCCTTGAGAAGCGAGGAAGTCAGTTCACCAGGCGGCGACGGATGGCAATGAGCTCACGAAGGCGGGCGCCGCGCAGGCGGGGCGGCTGGCTCGACTCGCGCGCCGCCTTGGCGTCGGCGAGGGCGGCCAGCAGCTCCAGACGGCGCCGGCGACGATCGGGGTCGGTATCGAGCCGTTGCGGTGCGGGGGGCATGACCCCGAGATTGACGGAGCTGCGAACCCTCGTCAAGGGGCGGCGCGGACCGCGACGAGGTCGGCACAGTTGGTCGTCGAGGGCCTGTTCAGATGCCCGTCGTCACCACAGCGGCCAGTTGTAGGTCGCGATCCATCGGGCGGCAACCAGACCGAGGGCGATCGATAGGCCGAGGCCGCTCGCAACAGCCGCTCCGGTGGCCACTCCCCGGTCGCCGACCAGGCCCAGCACCAGCGCGACGGCCCAGGCCGTGATTCCCGCCACGATCGTCCACCAGGCGTAGGTCGCGAGGTCGTGGCCGAGGCTTCCGAAGAGGACGAGCCAGACCACGGCCGCGGCGAGCCCGGCGAAGAACGGGCCGGAGCGGACGGGGTGCGCCTCGCGATAGACCGGCCGCGGCGGCAGACCGGGGAAGAGCCCGGAGGGGGGTCGCATCTGCGGTTGTGGTTCCGCCATGCCGCAAACATAAAGCACGGGGCCGCATCCTCGCCCAAAGATGCGACCCCGTGCGGCCGGGAGAAAGGCCGGGAGGTCGGCGCCGAAGGGTGGAAAGCGCCGACGTGATCACCGTAAACCGGAGCATCCGCGCCTTCTAGCCGTAAAACGGGCGAAGGCGACGATCTAGCGGCGGATGGCGACCTGTCCGAACGGCTGATCTTGAGCGGTGTGCGAGAGTTCCCGGGTGAACGTGGCAGTCATCGGACTGGGACTGATCGGCGGCTCGCTGCTGCGCGCGCTGTCCGCGGCCGGGCACGAGGTGACCGGCTTCGACGCCGACCCGGCGACCCGTGCGCTCGCGGCCGACGCCGGTCACCGGGTGGCCGGCTCGGTGCCCGAGGCAGCCGAGGGAGCCGACGTGGTGGCCCTCGCGGTGCCGCTGACCGCGCTGCCCGAGGTGCTCGCCGGCCTGTCCGGACACCGCGGGCTGATCACCGACGTCACCTCGGTCAAGGGCCCGGTGCTCGATCTGGCCCGCAAGCACGGTTTGGCCCGGTTCGTCGGCGGCCACCCGATGGCCGGCAAGGAGACGTCCGGCTTCGCGGCCGCCGACCCGGCGCTGTTCGCCGGCTGCGTCTGGGTGCTCAGCCTGGAGCCCGAAACTCCGCTCGACGACTGGCTGGCTCTGGCCGCCCTCTGCACGACGCTCGGCGCTCGGGTCGTGCCCGCGACCGCGGCCGAGCACGATCGCGCGGTCGCCCAGGTCAGCCACGTGCCGCACCTGCTGGCCGCCGCGCTGGCCCGCCAACTGGCCGGCAATCCGCTGGCCGGGGCACTGGCCGCGGGCTCGTTCCGCGACGGCACCCGGGTCGCCGCGACCCGGGCCGAGTTGACCGCGGCGATGTGCGGCGGCAACGCGATCGAGGTCGAGCACACCCTGCACGCCGTGCTCGGCGACCTGCACCACCTGCACGACCTGTTGGAGACGCCCGACCCGATCGAGGCGCTGATCCCGCCGCTGGCCGCGGCGAGCGACCTGCGCCGGGCCTGGCCGCCGCACCCCGCGGACGGTGTGATCGAAATGCCGGCCGAAGCCGGCCGGCTGCTCGCGCTGGGCCGAGCCGGCGGCTGGGTCACCGCGGTGGCGGACGATCGCCGCACGGTGACGACAAAAGCGCCCGAGGCACCCCGATAGCGGAACCGACGGCGACGACAAAGCGGCTGACAACAAAGCGGTCGGAAACTGACCTGAATCGTTCCTAGCGTGGAGTTCGTCAACGCGACGGACTCTTCAAGGAGACGGATATGCCCGGTCAGGTCGGCATCATCGGCAACGAGCAGGAGGGCCTGCTCGCCTTTCTCGCCCAGGCGCGCTACGCGCTCAAGCTCACGGCGTACGGCATGAGCGACGAGCAGCTGCGGGCGGCGCCCAGCGCGAGCCCGCTCAGTGTCGGCGGACTCGTCAAGCACTGTGCCTCGACCGAGGAAGGCTGGCTCGCGACGATCAGAAACGAGCCGCAGACCGCCGATTACGACGCGTACGCGAAGGGTTTCGCCCTCGCCGAGGGCGAGTCGATCGACGAGGTCTTCGCCCGCTATGACCGCGTCGCCGCGGAGACCGAGAAGACTGTCGCCGAGATCGGCGACCTCGGGCACCGGATCCCGGTCGACCACTCGGTGCCGTGGAACCGCAAGGATCTCACGCACTTCACTGTCCGCTGGATCCTGCTGCACCTGATCGAGGAGACCGCCCGGCACACCGGCCACGCCGACATCGTGCGCGAGACGGTCGACGGCGCAACCGCGTTCCCGCTGCTCGCGGCGGCCGAGGGCTGGCCCGAGACGCCATGGCTCAAGCCCTGGCAGCCGGCCTAGGGAAGACCTAGGAAAGGCCTAGGAAAGGCCTAGGAAAGGCCTAGGGGCGTTCGCCGCGGTCGAGGCGGATCACCCGGCGGTCGGTGACGATCGCGGTGACCAGGTCGTAC
>DASWRZ010000095.1:0-10645 GCA_036402935.1 Actinoplanes sp. | reverse complement strand
GGTCGCACGTAGCGCATGAGTTCCTGGAGAGCCTGGCGGGCCCGAGGGTCGCGCGGGTCCTGTTCCACAATGTTCAGTTCGCGGCGAGCGGCCGGCGGATCGGCGAATTCATCGAGCCGGGACCGGACAGCGGTCGACGCGGCGGTCAACGCGGTGCGCTGACGGAACTGGTCGGCGGTGAGTGGGCGCTCACCGGAGACACTGCCGAGATGCAACTCGGGCAACGGGGCCTCCCGTACGAGATCGAGGGGTACGTCAAGCCCGGGAGCAGGCGTGACGTCTGGTCGGTCGTGAACAGCGGGGCTCCACGTCATGACCGGACCGTGATCCTGAGATGACGACAGTAATCTTGATCACACTGCGTCGTCAATGGACTACTCGGACGATGGTCAGAGCGCGTCCAGCCACGCTCGCGGTCCGCGGTGGACGACGCGTACGCCCGCAACCCGGACCGCCGACGCAAGCGCAACCGGAAACTCCTCGCCCCGGGCGAGGGCGACCGCCAGGGCGCCGTGAAAGGCGTCGCCCGCGCCGGCGGTGTCGACCGCCGCGACCTCCGGCACCGTGACCTGCCCCGATGCGCCGCCGGAGAACCAGTTGACCGGACCCGGCCCGTGCGTCACCGCGACGTGCGGCGCACCGACCGCCCTCGCGGTCGCCGCATCGGCAGCAAGAGCAGCATCGGCAGCAAGAGCCACGTCATCAGCGAGAGCCATGTCGGCAGCAAGAGCCATGTCGGCAGCAAGAGCCACGTCGGCAGCAAGAGCCACGTCGGCAGCGAGAACCACGTCGGCAGCAAGAGCCGGCGCGGCCGAGACGACGGTGGGCAGGGCGGCCGGGTGGCGGAAGGCGGCGGAGCAGACGACCGCCTCGGCGTGCGGGAAGATCTCCGGGAAGACCGGGCGCCAGCTTCCGGCGTCGACCAGCAGGCGCCGCGCGGCGCGCGCCGCGGCTACCGCGAGCGCGGGATGATGTCCGTCGACCAGCGTCAGGTCGGCGTCGGGCAGGCCGTTTTCCGGTACGCGCGCGGCCCGGTCACCGGCGTTGCGGCTGACGATGGTCCGCTCCCCGGTCGATCCACGGACGATCACCGAGGAGACCGGCGGAGGGCCCGGATGGTGGGGATCGACGTCGATCAGACCGATTCCCCGGTCGCGCAGGTCCTCGCGTACGAGAGCTCCCAGCGGATGCGCGCCGACCGCCGTGACCAGGATGACCTCCGCGCCCAGCGCGGAGGCGGTGACCGCCGCGTTGGCGGCGGGCCCACCGGCCGCGATCGTCAGGCTCGTCGCCTGCGCCTTTTCGTCGGCGCCCGGGATCGACGGCACCTCGTAGACCAGATCGACGGTCGCCAGGCCGACGCCGAGGATCCGTGTCACACGATCATTCTGCCCGGGCAGCGTGCGGGCAGCGTGCGGGCAGCGTGCGGGCAGCGTGCTGGCAGCGTGCGGGCAGCGTGCGGGCATCGTGCGGGCATTGTGTGCGGGCATTGCGCGACCAGCTCACGAGGTCCGAAACGATCGACGAGCGGTCCGGTGGCCAGGAAGCGAGCATGTTCGCGGTTCATCGGGGGCGGGTGACCGAGCGGACGGCCTCGCGGATCGCGGTCGCTCCCGCCGCGGCCAGCGCGGCCGCGCCCAGCACCGTCTTGCCGACCAGGTGCAGCTCGGCCGGTGCCCGGTCGACGATGGCCTGCCACTGGTCGGCGTCGAGCGGGAACGGGTTCCCGCCGCCGGACATGCGCAGGATCAGCGCCTTCGCGAACCGCGGATCTTCCTTGAGCACATCGCGCCGGATGGCCGGAAAAGTGCGAACGTTCTCGATGAGCACGCTGTTCGCCGGTCCGTGGGCCGATTTGACCTGCCCGAAGCCGACCACCCCGCCGTCGGGACCGCTCGACCAGATCGCCACCTCGTCTCCCGCCTGAATCCGGTCCCGGTAGCGGCGGACCGGCCAGCGGTCGCCCGGCTGCTCGTGGGCGGGGTTGTACTGGAGGAGCCACATGCTCTTCACCCTGGCCGCTTTACCCGGTTTTTCGCGATGAACACGGGAATGTCACGCGGCGGGGAACTCCTCCGCCAGCGCGGCGAACTCGGCGATCAGCGGGTCGCGCCGGGTCGACTCCCAAGCCAGGCTGACCCGGTTGGGCGGGATGTCGGCGATCCGCGCCCAGACCACGTCGGGCCGAGTGTAGAACCGCGCGGTCGACAGCGGCAGCACCACGATGCCCCGCCCGGACGCCACGTGCTCCAGCTTCTCCTCGACCGCGTAGATCGGCCGCCCGTTCGACGGCCGCCCGATCTCCGGCCGCGGGGTCGCGACGTCGCGCCACTCCGGCACCGCGGCCGGGTCCTGCAGCAGGTGGTCGTCGGCCAACTCGGCGATCTCGATGGTCTCCTTGCCGGCCAGGCGGTGCGCGGCCGGCAGCATCGCCACCCGCGGCTCGCCGAGCAGCGGCCGCAGCGACAGGCCACGCTTGTCGATCGGCAGCCGCACATAGCTCACGTCGACCCGGCCGTCGTGCACCACGTCGGTCTGGTCGTTCCAACCGGTGCGCAGCAGATCGACGGTGAGGCCGGGATGCCGCTCGCGGATCGCCCGCACCGCACCGGTCACGATCAGGCCCGGCATGAACCCGACCACGAACCGGTCCGGCCCCCGCGCCGCCCGGGCGGCCCTCCGGCGCAGTGCTTCGGCGCCGGCCAGCAGGGGTACGGCGTCGGCCAGCAGCTGCCGGCCCGCCGCGGTCAGTTCGGTGGAGCGCTTGTCCCGCCGGAAAAGCGAGGCGTGCAGCTCCGTTTCCAGCGCCCGGATCTGCCGCGACAGCACCGGCTGGGCGATGTGCAGCTCGGCGGCCGCCCGGCCGAAGTGCAGGTGCCGGGCGACGGCCACGAAGTAGCGCAGCTTGCGCAGGTCGACGTCGATACCCTCAGGGTATTACAGACGGCGGAACAGGTCTTGGACGGGCGCCCGTCGCCGGGCGCATCGTCGAGTCATGGAAATCAAGGATCAGCGTGTGGTCATCCTGGGCGGGACCAGCGGAATCGGGTACGCGACGGCCGCTCTCGCCGCGTCGCGGGGTGCGTCGGTCGTCGTCGTCTCGAGCACCCCGGCGCGGGTTTCGGGGGCCGCCTCCGCTCTCGGCGTCACCGGCGTGGTCGCCGACCTGCGCTCGGTGCCCGACTCGCTGTTCGCGGAGATCGGGCCGTTCGACCATCTTGTCTACACCGCCGCCGACCGGCTGACGCTGACGCCGCTCGAGGATCTCACTCCGGAGAAGGCCCAGGCGTTCTTCGGGTTGCGCTACTTCGGGGCGCTGGCCGCGGTGCGGGCGGCCCGGCCCTTCCTGCGGCCCGGCGGCTCGATCACCCTGACCAGCGGCACGGCGGCCGACCGGCCGGGCCCGGGCTGGGCCGCCGCGGCCGGCGTCTGCGGCGCGATGGACGGCTTGACCAGGGCTCTGGCCGTGGAGCTGGCCCCGATCCGCGTCAACGCGGTCAAGGCCGGTGTCACCCGCTCCCCGCTGTGGGGTGACGGCGCCGAGATCGAGGAGATGTACGCGACCATCGGCAGGTCGCTCCCCCTGGGCCGCGTGGGAGAGGTCGACGACGTGGCCGAGGCCTACCTCTACCTGATCGGCCAGCCCTACGTGACCGGCACGATCGCCACCGTCGACGGCGGCTCGGTCCTCGCCTGATCCGCTTGCGCCGGCGCTCCGGGAGCCCCGGCGCGGTGATACCGGCCGGCGCCGGCTCAGCTCCCCCGCCGCACGCCCGCACGAGCCCGGCTGCCGCCTTTGCGCCCGTTACCTCCGTTACCCGGCGGGCGGCCGGAACGGAACCCCCGGACTGCGGCCTGAGCCCCCGGGCGTGCGGCCGGAGTGGATCAGTAAGTTATATTTACTGTTATGGATGGGATGAAGATCAACCGCCGCAATCTGCTCAAGGTCGGCGGATTTGCCGTCGCCGCCGGCACGATCCCGGCGCCCCGAGCCGCCGGCCGCCGCTTCTATGCCGGCAGCTACACCTCGTCCGGCGGCCCCGGCATGTTGCTCGGCACGGCCGATCCGGTGACCGGCGCGCTGACCGTGCAGGTCAGGAGCGCCGCGATCGCCGACCCGTCCTGGCTCGCGGTCGGCCCGCACGCCCTCTACGCGATCAGCGAGGCCAACGGCACCGTCAGCGCCGTCGACCCGAACACCCTCGCGGTCCGCAACACCATCTCCACCGGCTCGGGCCCGGCCCACGTGGCCGTCCACCCCGGCGGGGCGTTCCTGTTCACCTCGCTCTACGACGGCGGCGCCACGGTCACCCACCCGATCGCCGGCGACGGCACGGTCAAGGCCCGCACCGACTCCCGCAAGCAGGGCAGTGGTTCGCACGCCCACGAGGTGGTCGCCGACCCGACCGGCCAGTACCTGCTGGCCATGGACCTCGGCCGCGACAGCGTCTTCGTCTACACCTTGAGCGGCAACCGGCTGGTGTTGTCGCGGCAGGTGACGTTTCCGACCGGCACCGGCCCGCGCCACCTGGCCTGGCACCCCAACGGCCGGTACGCCTACCTGGCCGGCGAGAACGGCAACAACGTCACGGTGTGCTCCTGGCAGAACGGCGTACTGACGGCGGTCCGGTCACTCCCGGCCTCGTCCGCCGCCGTCACCAACTACCCGGGCGAGATCGTCACCTCGCCGGACGGCCGCTTCGTCTACGTCAGCAACCGCGGCGCCGACACCGTAGGCGTCTTCACCGTCTCGACCGACGGCGCCACCCTGACCCCGCTGGCCGCCCCACCGTGCGGCGGCGACTGGCCCCGCAACCTCGTCCTCACCCCGGACGCGGCCTGGCTCTACGTGGCCAACCAGAACTCGGGCACCATCACCTGGCTGCCGGTCGACCCGGCCACCGGCATCCCGGGCGCGGTCGCCGGCAGCCTCACCGTCCCCGGCGCCGCCCAGATCCTGTTCTGAGACGCCACCGCCGGACCGGCCGAAACCCGGGCAGGCCGGCGCCGCCCAGATCCTGTTCTGAGACGCCACCGCCAGACCGGCCGGTACCCGGGCAGGATGGGTGGCATGCGCCTGGTGTCCCTGCTGCCGTCCGCGACCGAGATCGTCTACGCCCTCGGGCTCGGGGACGACCTGGTCGGGGTGACGTTCGAGTGCGACGAGCCGCCGGCCGCCCGCCAGGAGAAGACCGTCGTGGTCGGCGGGCGGGACACCCGCGGAATGACGCCGGCCGAGATCGACGGGTACGTGAAGGCGCGGATGGCGGCCGGCGAAGATCTCTACACGCTGCACGCCGACGCGCTCGCCGGGCTGCAGGCCGACCTGATCCTCACGCAGGACCTCTGCCGGGTCTGTGCGCTGCCGTCCGGGCAGGTCAACGACGCTCTCGACTACCTCGGGTGCCGAGCGGACGTGTTGTCGCTCGACCCCTGCTCACTCGCCGAGGTGCTCGCCACCATCGTTGCGGTCGGGGAGGCTTCGGGCGTACGGGAAAGGGCGCTCGACCTCGTCGAAGCGCTCCGCGCCCGACTGGCGCGAGTGGCCCGCCAGGTCGCGGGCGAAAAACGGCCGCGAGTGGCGGTCGTGGAGTGGGTCGATCCGCCTTTCACCGCCGGGCACTGGGTGCCCGATCTGGTCGCCGCCGCCGGCGGCGAACCGGTGGGCGCGCGCGGTGGGCAACGATCGGTCGAGACGACGTACGCCGAACTGGCCGCCACCGGACCCGACATCGTCCTGGTCACACCGTGCGGCTTCCATCTGGACGGCGCGGCCGGGCAGGCTTTGCGGGCGGCCGGACACTTCCCGGATGCGCAGGTGTGGGCGATCGACGGCGACGGCCTGGTCGTGCGCCCCGGGCCCCGCCTGATCGACGGGGTCGAGGCGATCGCCGCGATCCTGCACCCGGGGAAAGTGCCGCCGGCACGGGAAAACGCGATCCGGAGGGTCAGCTGACGAGAGCGGCCTGCCGCGGGCCCGACCAGCGCACCCGGGCGGCCTCGCGCACCCGGGCCGCCCGGTAGAGCCAGGCGATGTCGCGGCCGAAGGACCAGGTCAGCGCCGCGAAGGCGATCGCCAGGGCGGCCGTCGTCACCGTGTAGGGCAGCAGGTGCGCGGTGGCGACCGCGAGCACGACGCCCTGCAGAGCGGCGACGACCTTGCGCGAGAACTTGGGCGGCAGCCCGGCGTTCAGCCAGGGCAGCGCCCATGAGGCGGCGACGAACAGGTAGCGGTAGGCGCCGAGGGCCACCGTCCACCAGCCGAAACGGTCACCGGCGTAGACGCTCAGGACCAGGATCAGGAAGGCGTCGATCTCCATGTCGAACCGGGCGCCGAGCGCCGAGGTGCTTCCCGTACGCCGTGCCACCTGCCCGTCCACCCCGTCCAGGGCGAGGGCGAGGCCGGCGATCGCGACCAGCGCGGGCGTGCTGACCGGGTGTGTGAACGAGGTCACGACCAGGGCGGTCACCCCGCCGACCAGGATCGCCCGGGCCAGCGTGACGGTGTTGGCCGGGCCCAGTTGTGCCATGGCCGCCCGTTGAAGCCCGGTGACGAGGAAGGCGAAGAGCGCGAGGCCGTAGACCGCACCGGCAAGAAGACCCTCGGCGGTCAGGCCGAGGGTCGCGAACAGCGTGGCGAGCAGCACGATCTGGAGTGCAAGACCGGTCGCCGGGCCCCGTGAGGGCTTGGACGTGGTCACTGCGGTACTGAGTGTCACCGTGCCTCCAGGTGCAAGATCGGCCGCCGCGTATGGTTGCCGCTGTCAGCGCTTTACACGCGCGCGGCACGCGATCGGTTCAGCGGTTGAGGAGACATCCCATGTCGGGTGACGCGTCGGCGTTCTGGCTCGCTTCACCCGGGGCGGGTGAGATCCGCCCCGAACGGGTGCCCGCACCGGCCCGCGACGAGGTGCTGGTGCGCACCCTGCACAGCGGGGTCTCCCGGGGGACCGAGACCCTGGTCTTCACCGGCCGCGTGCCGGAAAGCCAGCGGGACGTGATGCGGGCGCCCTACCAGGAGGGCGACTTCCCGGCCCCGGTCAAATACGGATATCTCAATGTCGGGGTGGTCGAGGCCGGTGTCCCAGCGCTGGTCGGCGAGACTGTTTTCTGCCTCTATCCGCACCAGACGCGCTACGTGGTTCCGGCCTCGGCGGTGACCGTGGTGCCGTCCGATGTACCCGCTCACCGGGCCGTGCTGGCCGGGACGGTCGAGACGGCGGTCAACGCCCTCTGGGACGGACGCCCTCAGATCGGCGATCGAATCGCCGTCGTCGGGGCGGGCATGGTGGGTGCGTCGGTCGCGGCCGTCGCGGCCGGGCTTCCGGGCGTACGCGTGCAGCTGGTCGACCCCGACCCTTCGCGGGCCGCCCTGGCGGCCGCCCTGGGGGTTTCCTACGCCGCCCCGGCCGATGCCGACGGCGACTGTGACCTGGTCATCCACGCTTCGGCCACGTCGGAGGGCCTGACCCGCGCCCTGGAGCTGCTGGCGCCGGAGGCAACCGTCGTCGAGCTGAGCTGGTACGGCGATCGTCGCGTTTCGGTGCCGCTCGGTGAGTTCTTTCACTCCCGCCGGCTGACCGTCCGCAGCAGCCAGGTCGGCGGGATCGCGCCGCACCGCCGCCGCACCTACGCCCAGCGTCTGGCCCTGTCGCTGGACCTGCTGCGCAACCCGGTCTTCGACGCGCTGATCAGCGGCCGGTCCTCCTTCGCGGAGCTGCCCGAGGTGATGCCGCGGCTCGCGGACGGTAGCCTTCCGGCCCTGTGCCACGTGATCGACTACCCCGAGGAGTAACCCTTGTTCAGCGTCACCGTCCGCGACCACATCATGATCGCGCACAGCTTCCGGGGCGACGTCTTCGGACCGGCCCAGAAACTGCACGGCGCGACCTTCGTGGTGGACGCCACTTTCCGCCGCCCCCAGCTGGACGACGACAACATCGTCGTCGACATCGGCCTGGCGAGCGAGAAGCTGCACGCGATCTGCGGTTCGCTGAGCTACCGCAACCTCGACGACGAGCCGGACTTCGCGGGCGTCAACACGTCCACGGAGTACCTGGCCAAGGTGATCGCCGACCGCCTGGCCGCGGCCGCCGCCGACGGTTCGCTCGGCGCGGGGGCGGCCGGCCTGACGGGCATCGCGGTGACGCTGCACGAGTCGCACATCGCGTGGGCCTCGTACGAGCGCGATCTGTGAGCTCCCCGCTGTGGGCGGTGCTGCCGGGCGGGATCGACGACCCGGCGGCACCGAGTGGCGGCAACCGCTACGACCGGATCGTCCTGTCGCTGCTGGACCGGGACGTGCACGAGATCGCCGTTCCCGGGTCGTGGCCCTCCCCCGGCCCCGCGGCGCAGTCGGCGCTTTCCCGGTCGCTGGCCGAAGTTCCCGACCGGTCCGATGTGCTGCTCGACGGGCTGGTGGCGTGCGGGGTGCCGGCGCTGCTGGAGCCCCACGCCCGGCGGCTGCGCCTGATCGTGCTGGTCCACTTGCCGCTGAGTGACGAGACCGGGCTGCCGGTGCCGGAGCGGGACCGGCTCCGAGCGCTCGAACGCCGAACCCTGCACCTGGCCGACACGGTGATCACCACTTCCGCGCCGGCCGCTCAACATATTTCCGAAATGCACGACTTGTCGAGCGTGCAAGTAGCCGCCCCCGGCGTCGACGCGGCTACCCCGGCGACACCGGACCCGAGCGGCCGACGGCTGCTGTGCGTGGCGTCCGTGACTCCTCGCAAGGGCCAGGACCTGCTGGTCGGAGTTCTGGAGCAGCACCTGGCCGACCTCGATTGGCGCTGCACGTTCGTGGGAGCCCTTGGCGATCCGGTTCCCCACACCGACCCACGGATCCGTTTCGCCGGCCCGCTCGTCGGCGCCCCGCTCGACGCCGCCTACGCCGACGCCGACCTGTTCGTGCTGCCGTCGCGCGCCGAGACGTACGGCATGGTCGTGACCGAAGCCCTGGCCCGCGCCCTGCCGGTCGTGGCGACCGAGGTCGGCGGAGTCCCCGAGGCCCTGGGCCTCGCCGGCGACGGCAGCCGGCCGGGCAGGCTGATCCCGCCCGACGATCCGCCGGCTCTGGCGGGCGCCCTGCGCGAGTGGCTCACCGACCCGGATCTGCGCGACCGTTGGCGCACCGCCGCTCAGGACCGCCGGCGCACACTGCCGACGTGGACCGGGACCGCCCACCGCCTAGCCGAGATCTTGAGGAGCTTGCGATGACCGGAGAATTCAGCGAGAGCTGGCTGGGCCTGCGCGAGCCGGCCGACGCCGCGGCCCGCGCCGAAGACCTGATCCCGATGCTGCCGGGCGGAATCCGCACGATCCGCGACCTCGGCTGCGGCACCGGCTCCCTGGGCCGCTGGCTGGCCCCCCGGCTACCCACCCCCCAGCACTGGATCATGGCCGACCGCGACCCCGCGCTCCTGGAACACGCGACGGCCAACATGCCCTTCGACGGCGTCACGGTCACCGCCGAGCTGAGCGACGTCACCGCGCTGACCGCCGGTGATCTCGAAGGCACCGACCTGGTCACCTGCTCGGCCCTGCTCGACATCCTCACCGCGCAAGGCATCGACAGGCTGGTCGAGGCCTGCGCCGACAGCCGGACTCCGGCCCTGTTCACCCTCAGCGTCACCGGCCAGGTCACCCTCGACCCGGAGAACGACCTCGACAAATCGGTCCAGGAAGCGTTCAACGCGCACCAGCGCCGAGACCACAAGCTCGGGCCGGACGCGCCGCACGTCGCCCGGGCCGCGTTCGAGAAGGCCGGCGCGACCGTCGTCACCCGGCCGAGTCCCTGGAGGCTCGGACCGAAAGAGTCCTCGCTCACCCGACAGTGGCTTCGCGGCTGGGTCGGCGCGACCCGGGAACAGTGCCCTGACCTGGGACTGGACGCGTACCTCGAGCAGCGCGAGAGGCAAACGCCGAGCGCCATCGTCGGGCACATTGATCTTTTGGCCACCTTCGGCTGAACCCTTTGTGCCCGCCCCGGCGTACTACGGGATAACGGGCCGAACGAGGGGACGAACGAAGTGACGCGATCGATCTGGGCTTGGCTGCGCATCCTGGGCGGTGCGGCGATCATCGCCGTGCTGCTGTGGCGGCTCGGCACCGGCGCGTTCCTCGACGGCCTGCGCGTGATCTCCGCGCCGGCTCTCGCCCTCGCGTTCGTGATCGGGGTGACCACGACGGTGTTCAGCGCCTGGCGCTGGTGCCTGGTCGCGCGCGGCATGGGCCTGAAACTTCAGATCAGGACCGCGGTCGCCGACTACTACAAGGCGCTGTTCCTCAACGCCGCGCTTCCCGGCGGTGTGCTCGGCGACGTCGACCGGGCGGTTCGGCACGGCCGCGACGAGGGTGATGTCGGCCGCAGCGTCCGGGCCGTCGTCCTCGAGCGCACCGCCGGCCAGATCGTGCTGCTCGGCGTCGGCGTGACGGTGCTGCTCACGGTCCCGTCGCCGGTCCTCACCCAGCTGCACCGGCACGGCGCGACGGTCGCGGTCATCGGCGGCGCCGCCGCCCTGGCGGGCGCGCTGGTCTTCCTCGCCTGCCGCCGGTTGCGGCAGGGGGGTTCCAAGGTCGCTTCGGGCGTACGGACGACGCTGTCGGAGATCCGCACGGGGCTGCTCGCCCGGCGGAACTGGCC
>DASWRZ010000094.1:0-7520 GCA_036402935.1 Actinoplanes sp. | reverse complement strand
GCGCTGCCCGTCCCGGCCCGGTCGGGCTGTCGTCCTCAGGTCACTGCACGCCGAGCAGGTCCACGACAAAGATGAGCGTCTCGTTCGGCTTGATCGCGCCGCCGGCACCGCGGGCGCCGTAGCCCAGGTGCGGCGGGATGGTCAGCCGGCGGCGCCCGCCGACCTTCATGCCCTGCACACCCTGGTCCCAGCCGCCGATGACCTGGCCGCCCCCGAGCGGGAAGGAGAACGCGTCGCCGCGGTTGTACGACGCGTCGAACTCCTGCCCGGTCGAGTGCGCCACGCCCACGTAGTGGACCGTCACGTACTGGCCGGCCTTCGCCTCGTCGCCTTCGCCGACCGTGATGTCCTCGATCACCAGCTCGGCGGGCGGCTGACCCTTGATGGGGCCGACGTCGGGCTTGTCCATGATTGCTCCTTCGATTGTTCTCGGGCCCCGCCACTCAATCACACGGCCACGCGCCGTCGCCCGGGAAGGTGAACGTCTGACGCCCCGGCTCCGTATCTGTATGTGGACCAGCCCCGGCTGAAAGAGACCCACCATGATCGTCCGCCGCCTCGCCGCCCTGACCGGCGCCGCCGTACTCCTGGGCCTGCTACCCGCGGCCCCCGCCCTCGCCCACGGCGCGCCGACCTCGCCGATCAGCCGCTCCGCCGCGTGCGCGGGTGGCGGCTCGAAGACCGGCACCGCCGCCTGCAAGGCGGCGCTGAAGGCGAACGGGGGAGCGTTCGGCAGCTTCGACAACATCCGTGTGCCGGATGTCAACGGCAACGACAAGAAGTTCGTGCCGGACGGCGAACTGTGCGGCGGTGGCCTCGACGCGTTCAAGGGCCTGAACATCGCCCGCGACGACTTCCCGGCCACGACCGTGACCAGCGGAAAGACGCTGTCGATCAAGTACCGGGCGACGATCGCGCACCAGGGCTCGTTCCGGGTCTACCTCACCGAGCAGGGCTACTCGCCGACCGAAAAGCTGGCCTGGGGCAACCTGGGCAGCAAGCCGCTGACCGACGTGGCCGACCCGCCGCTCACCGACGGGGCGTTCCAGTTCAGCGTGAAGCTGCCCGAGCGCACCGGCCGGCAGATCCTCTTCATCGTCTGGCAGACGTCCAACACCCCCGACACCTACTACTCGTGTTCGGACCTGGCGTTCCCCGCCGCCGCCGTCACGTCGCCGCCGCCGACGAAGAAAGCGGTGGCGACCAGAAAAGCGACGCCTTCAGCGTCACCCTCCGTTTCCCGTACGGAGCAAGCCGTGCCCCTGGCCGCCGCGGCTACCACTTCTTCGGCCGCCGCGGTCGCCGCGCCCGACCTGACCCCGGTGAGTGACAACACCAAGGTCACCCTGGGTCATCAGATCCTCATCGGGGCCCTGGTCCTGGCGGTCGGCGCCCTGGCCGTGGCCGGATTCGGGCGACTGCGCCGTAAGCGCTTCGAAAACCGTTGAACCACACCGGTTCGCACTTCGTACTGATGAGCGTCGACGCAACACCTCGGTACCGCCTTTGCCCCGTAAGCCCCCTACCGAAGCAAGACGAAAGGCCGAGCAATGAGTCGTGTTCGCTACCGCCGCCGAGCGACCGGTAACCGTATGTCGCGGCGCCGGGCGCTCGCCCTCGGCGGCGCCGGCGTGGTCGGCATCTCGGTCGCCGGCGTGGCCGGCCTCAGCCTCGCCGGCGAGACCCCGCAGACCGAATCGGCCTCCGCGTCCGCCCCGCTGGTGATCTCGCTGCGCGACGCGAAAAAGGGCACGTTCGACGTCTTCACCGGTGCCTCGAAGAAGACCGTGACCGACAAGAAGCTCGCGGCCCAACTGCTCAAAGCCGTCCACGGCTGATCGCGTAGAGGAGACCCACGATGTCATCGCACCGCGAGGCCCCCGAGATCAGCAAGGATCCGGTCGCCGACAGCTCCGACCTGTACGCGTTCGTCAGCCCGGACGCCCCGGACACCGTGACGATCATCGCGAACTACGTACCGCTGCAGTTGCCGGCCTCCGGGCCCAACTTCTTCGAGTTCGGCGACGACGTGCTCTACGAGATCCACATCGACGCGAACGGCGACGCCCGGCCCGACATCACCTATCAGTTCCGGTTCCGCACCGAACTGCGCAACGACAAGACGTTCCTGTACAACACCGGCCAGATCAAGTCGCTCGACGACGAGAACTGGAACCGGCGGCAGTTCTTCTCGGTGACCAAGGTCGACAAGCACGGCAAGAGCACCGTCCTCGCCTCGAAGCTGCCCTGCCCGCCGTGCAACGTCGGCAAGCTCTCCATCCCCGACTACGGCAAGCTGGCCTCCGACGCGGTCGCCAAGCTCAAGACCGGCGAGAAGGTGTTCGCCGGCCAGCGGGCGGACGCCTTCTTTGTCGACCTCGGCTCGATCTTCGACCTCGGCACCCTGCGCCCGTTCGAGGACAAGCACCTGGTCGGCAAGACCCTGTTCAACTACGCGGGCAAGGCGGTCAACGCGACCGACAAGCTCAACGTCCACAGCATCGCGATCCAGATCCCGCTGCACATGGTCCGCCGCGACGGCACCAAGAAGGTCAAGGCGAAGGACCCGGGCGCGGTGATCGGCGTGTGGACCTCGGCCAGCCGCCGTCAGGTGCAGGTGCGCAACAACGACGGCAAGGCCGACGACCTCGAGGTCGGACCCAACGTGCAGGTCTCGCGCCTCGGCAACCCGCTGTTCAACGAGGTCATCGTGCCGATGGCGCAGAAGGACCTGTGGAACAGCCTGCCCCCGAGCGACGACAAGCGGTTCGCCGGCTTCGTGTCCAAGCCCGAGCTCCAGACGCTGCTGCCGGTCCTCTACCCGGGCCTGTTCGACAACCTGGCCAAGCTCGACAAGGCCAAGACGCCCCGCGCCGACCTGCTGGCGATCCTGCTCACCGGCATCCCCGACGGGCTGATCGACGGCTTCCAGAACAACACCGGCGCCACCCAGGCCGACATGCTCCGGCTCAACACGGCGATCCCGCCGGCCAAGACGGAGAACGCGTTCGGCGTCGTCGGCGGTGACATTGCCGGCTTCCCCAACGGCCGCCGCATCGCCGACGACGTCGTCTCGATCTCGCTGCGCGCGATCGCCGGCGCGACGTTCCCGCTCGTCGACTCCACGTTCAAGCCGGACGCCGCGGCCACCGCGGTCGAACAGGGCCTGAGTATCAAGGACGTCAGCGGCAAGCTGCTCAAGAGCTTCCCGTTCCTGCCCCTGCCGTTCGACGGCTTCGACAACCCCTGAGAGCCCTTTGATGAGTCATGACCACACCCTGGTGCCCTCCGGGCAGGGCACCGTGATGCTCAACATCGGTGCCGGAATCGGCGCGCTCATCATCCACACCCCGGCCGGCATGCACGGCCAGGAAATCGAGATCAGTCCGGTCACGGACCTGGCGGTCCGCAAGCACGCGGCCGTACGGGCGAGATACGTGCACGGAGGCGTGGTCTGGAGCGAGGTCATCGACAACCTGCCCGAGGGCCGGTACGTCGTCTGGCGCGATCCGGTCACCCCGCTCGAAGAGGTCGATGTCAACGGCGGCGTGGTCACCGAGTACAACTGGCCCGCACCGGTAGCCGCCTGACCCCGCATGGTGACGTCGGCCCACCACGTGGGCCGACGCTCACATGTTCCGGGTTTATCGTGGACGCATGGTGGGCGGGGAAAGGCCAATCCGCCCGGGCGCACCGGGCGCCGACATCCCCGTCCACGTCGCGCTGCACACCACCGACGTCGACGAGGCCCGCGCCTTCTGCCGCAAGCTGTTCTACGGCCCGCTGCAGGTCACACCCGTCGGCGACACGTCCGGCTTCGCCTTCAGCGGCGACGTGGTCATGCTCGGCCCGATCACCGTCGGCGAGATCAGCTACGGCACCGACATCCACCTCAACATCGGCGACCTCGAAACGGCCTACCACGTCCTGGCCCCGCTCACCGGGACCCTCCGGTCACGCCATCGGGGGACAGTCGTCATGGCCGACCCGACCCGGGCCGCCGTCTACCGCCCGGTCGGCGACATCGACCTCGACTGGCCCGGCAACTGCCGCATGCTCAGCGTCAAGATCGAGCGGGCGGCTCTCGAACGCGAAGTCGACGCCGCCCTCGACCAGCAGGTCGTCTCGCCGCTGGCACTCGGCGCCAGCTTCGACCTGATCGACGGCCCCGGCCGCACGTGGACCGCCCTCGTACGTCTGCTGCACCGCGAACTGCGGGACGAGGACGGCCTGGCCTCCCAGCCCCGCATGGCCGCCCGCTGGCGGGACATGGTCGTCAGCGGGCTGGCCTTGACCGTCGAGCACCCGTACGGCGAGGAGCCGGCGGGGCTGCAGGGGCCGCGGCGGCCCCGTACGGTCAAACGCACCTTGGATGCGATGCACGCGGAGCCGTGGCGGGCGTTCACGGCGCGCGATTTGGCGGCGATTGCCGGCGTGGGTGTGCGGGTTCTCCAGGAGTCGTTCCGTCAGCATGTGGGCATGTCGCCTTTGACCTATCTTCGCCGTCTTCGTCTTGACGGGGTGCATGCCGAGCTCTCTCGCTCGGAACCGTGGGAGGTCAGTGTCAGCGAGGTTGCGTTTCGTTGGGGGTTTACGCATCTCGGGCGGTTCGCCGGGGCTTATCGGGCTCGGTACGGGGTGGCGCCTTCTCAGACCTTGCGGGAGAGGCGGTGAGAACCGTGGCGTTCCGCGGGTGCGGGGGGTCCGGTTTATGTCGTGTTTTCGGAAAAGCCTGATCGTGACTTGACTCAGGGCTGTCTATTTTTAAGACTGTTACGCATTGACCCTCTCCCCGGAGGAATCCCCCATGCGTAAGTCCAGATTTTTCGTCGCCGCGGCCGTCGTCGTGGTGGCACTGAGCGCCGGTCTGACCGTCGCCTCCCGAAGTGACCAGGCTGATGCGGCCGTGGTCTGGAACGAAGACTTCAACGGTGCGGCCGGCTCCGGCGTCGACACGTCGAAGTGGAACTTCGACACCGGCGGCAGCGGCTTCGGCAACCAGGAGCTGGAGTACTACACCAGCGGCACGAGCAACGTCGCCATGGACGGCCAGGGGCACCTGGCCATCACGGCGCGCAAGGGCAGCGGCGGACACAACGACTGCTGGAACGGCACCTGCCAGTTCACCTCGGGCCGGATCCAGACCGCCGGCAAGTTCACCCAGCAGTACGGCCACGTCGAGGCGCGCATCCAGGTCCCCAACGGCTCCGGCCTCTGGCCCGCCTTCTGGATGCTCGGCGGCAGCAACTGGCCGACCGACGGCGAGATCGACATCATGGAGGTCGTCGGCCGGGACCCCAACCGGCTGTTCGGCACGCTGCACGGCCCCGGCTACTCCGGCGGCAACTCGTTCGGCGGCCAGCTGCTCGCCGGCTCGCCGTGGTACCAGGCCTTCCACAACTACGCCGTGGACTGGTCGCCCGGCCTGATCGTCTGGACCGTGGACGGCCAGGAGTACTTCCGGGCCACCCCGGCCTCGCTTCAGGCCGCCAAGGGCAACGTGAGCTGGGTCTACGACCACCCGTTCTTCGTCATCCTCAACCTCGCGGTCGGCGGCAACTTCGGCCAGGGCAACCCGGCGAGCCTGCCCGCCGAGAGCAAGATGCTGGTCGACTACGTGCACGTCAGCACCTCGGCCACCACGCCGCCGCCGAGCGGTGGCAACGCGCTCAGGTCCAACCTGAGCGGCCGCTGCATCGACGTCCCGGGCGCCAACTCGGCGGACGGGACCCGGCTGCAGACGTACGACTGCAACGGCAGCGCCGCGCAGCAGTGGGCGGCGAACGGTGACGGCACGCTGCGGGCTCTCGGCAAGTGCATGGACCCGGCCGGCGGCACGCTCACCAACGGCACGCCGATCCAGCTGGTCACCTGCAACGGCAACCCGGTACAGCGGTTCACCCTGTCGGCCGCGGGCGACCTGGTGAACGTCTCCGCGAACCGGTGCGTCGACGTGAAGGACAACAACACGGCCAACGGTGCCCAGCTTCAGCTGTGGGACTGCGCCGGCACGTCCAACCAGAAGTGGACCCGCGCCTGATCCGCTGAACGGCCGAAACGCCGGCAGCCTCCGGGCTGCCGGCGTTTTTCGTACGTTCGTGGACCCGCTGGCAGGAACTCTGAAGATCAGCCGCTACGGCGGTTGCCGTACTGGCGAGGGCTCTGCACCGTGCCGGGCCGGCCCTGGGCGCGGCCCGCGGTATTCCCCACGTGGTTGGCGGCCGTCTTGCCCTTGGACCGGCGTGCCGCCCGGTTCTCGAAGGGCTGCGGGATCTCCTCGGCCTCCGCTTCGGCGTCAGCGGTGGGTTCGGCGTCGCTGGTGGCGTCGGTCATCGGTGTCTCCTAGGGCTGTTCAGGGCTGGACCACTCGCTGCGGACCTGAAGCGGCGCCGCCGCGATGAGCAGACGGTAGCGCGCGGACCAACCCGGGCGGGGACCGACTGCTCGACTGTGGTGGACGGTCCCTTCATCGAGACCACGGAGATCACCGCCGGGTTCCTCCTCGATCAGCTCGATGGTCCGTTGAGTCGTGGATGGGGAGCGGGGCTTCGGCGCCACGCAGGGTCGCCATGATCTGGTTCGCGTACTCGGTCGGCGTGGTCTCGTCGAGGCTGTCGCGCTCGTGGTCGAACACCATCGTGATGATCATGATGGTGAGATGAGCCGCGGCCGCGTTCCACACCTGGTCCCGGGCGCTGCGTTCCTGGATCGCGTCCTCCAGGAGCACGCGGTGCCGGTGCCAGAGGTCCCAGAGCCGCGCCCTCGGCCCGGGCGCGAGATCCAGTTGCGCACGTAGCCGACGCATCCGAGCTAACGCCTCCTGATCGACCTCGAGCACCGAATGCACGATCGCGCCGAGCGAGACCACTACGTCCTCGCCGGCGGGGCGGGCCCGGAACTGGTCGGCCAGCGCTCCGACGTTGCTCTCGATCGGGTCGAGCAGGATGGCGTCCTTGTTCGCGAAGTAACGGTAGACCGTGGAGATCGCCACTTCCGCCCGCTCGGACACCTGCTCCAGCGTGGTCGCCTCGTACCCGTTGCGCTCGACCAGCGTGAGCATCGCGTCGTAGATCGCCTCGCGGACCCTCTGCGCCTTCTTCTCCCTAAGTCCCACTTGGGAACCATATCATTATGAGAAGTCTTACCACTTGGCAATGATTCGCATTCGGTATATGTTCCTGTCGCGCCCGAGTCGTAGCCGTCGTAGACAGAGGAGTGCGGATGAGCACCTCCCCGGTGGGCCTCGTTGCCGGCCCGGAAGACAGCACCAGCCCGGTCACGCCGATGCGCCGGTTCGTCTCGGCGATCATGCTCAGCCAGCTCGGCTTTTACATGGCGGTGATCACTCCGCTCCAACTGCTGCTCGCGCTGCGTCTCGACGCGATCGCCGGGGCGCGCGCGACATCCGCGTTCGGCGTGGTCACCGGCTTCGGCGCGCTCTGCGCGTTGGTGTTCAACCCCGTCGCGGGCCGTATCTCCGATCGCACCCGCGCGCGACTCGGGCGGCGCCGCACCTGGAT
>DASWRZ010000093.1:0-11702 GCA_036402935.1 Actinoplanes sp. | reverse complement strand
GCTGCCGCCGGGCCAGGCCGGCCGCGTACGCCGCGGCGCGCATCGACGAGACCGAGCCGTCGACGCCGACGACTATCGCCCGCGGGCCGTCCCGGCAGACGTCGGAACCTCGTGGCAGCAGCTCGTCGTCGCTCATGTCGTCTCCCGCCCGGCCGGTTGTCACCCAGTCAGGCTACTGTGACGCACGTTACTGGGCGAGAGCGGTGTGCTCCTTTTCCGCGGGCAGGCTGTCCATGAACGAGCTCACCGAGAAGACCGCGCGGCCGGCGCCGGCCGGTCCGTACCCGGGCGGGCTGGACAGTCCGTTGGCCTCCATCGTCGCGCGGTAGGCCTCGAGCAGCCGGATGTGGTACTCCAGCGGCGCACCGTGCGGGTTCGTCTTCCCGAGCGGCGTGGTCGGCTCCGGGCACCAGGTCGTGAACCGCGGCGTGATCCCCCGCGACATGAAGTACTCCAGGCCCTCCGTGGTCGAGTCGATCGCCTCGTTCACGGTCGTGAAGCCGAACGGCTCGGCCATCTCGACGCCGGCCACGAAGTTGGGGATGACGTTGCGCGGGCCGAAGACCTCGGCCGAGTCGAGGATGCGGCGGTGCCACTCCTCGCGGCCCACGTAGCGCTCCTTGCCCGGGCAGTAGAGCTCGAACAGGCGCTTGTCCCACACCTCGTAGTTGGGGTGGTAGATCTGGATGCCGTAGTCCTTGAACCGCTGCACGTCGGCCCGGGGCAGCGCCTGGGCGACCACCTTGCCGATCCACCGGCCCGGGAAGCGCTCCTCGATCGCACTGGCGTAGCGGCCGTAGAAGTCGGCCTCGGCCAGCCCGTCGACCTTCGAGGTGATGCTGCCGCCGGTCAGCGTGTAGGCGGTCGAGGTCCGGGCGGTGTCGTACTTGTTGATGATCTCGAGGGCCTCGAGGACCTCGTCGACCGGCTTGACCCCGGTGTACGGGCGGCCCGCCGCCTTGTGCTGGCGCCAGTTGTGGTTGATGTCGCAGTACTGGCACTCCTCCTTGGCGCCGAAGTACTGGCAGACCCGGAACGCGGTCAGATAGATCAGGTAGCCCCACTGGATCGTGGGCGCCACCTCCATGACCTGCTTGCCGTTGGCCAGCGTGTGCCGGTAGTAGTCCGGCATCGGGGGCAGGCCCACCTCGGCGATCGGCCGGTCGTCGAGGAACAGCATCAGCCGGCCGTCGGCGTCCGCCTTGACCCGGTAGGGCGAGTCGGGGTTGATGCGCACCGAGACCACGGTGCGGCGCAGATCGTACGGCCCCCCGAGCAGCACGATCTCCTCCGGCGGCCGCCGCAGGGCCGCCTCGCCCAGTTCGGGCAGGGTGCGGTGGTCGAACGAGAAGATGAAGTATGACTTGGGCTTGACGTCGCCCTTCTCGTTGTCGGTCAGCGCCGAGTCGTCGAACGCCATCCCCCCGCGGAGAAGGTCCTCCTTGATGACCGCTTCGCGCGGGACATGCGGGAAGCGGCCCATCAGGTCTTCGACGAGATCGGTACGCGACGTCATGAGTCCTCCAGCGTGTTACGGGCCGTGCGTTCATTCCATGTCATCACATCGCCGGGTCGTCACCGACCCGGCGAAGGGAGACCTTGGCGACAGCTACGAGGTCGTCCGGACCGGAAGAAGCGCGGGCCGTGTCGTCGCGCGGGCGCACGCTCGACTCGGCGAGCTTACGCTTGAGCACCTTGGAGAGCGGCGTCTCGATCAGCTTGTGCAGCAGCCAGGCCGCCGGCAAGAGGATCCGGAGGGTGCCGACCAGCGTCAGCCCGCGCGGCCGGCCGCGCTGAGGCAGCCGGAGAGCGGAGGCAGCCGGAGAGCGGAGGCAGCCGGAGAGATGGAAGAGGGCGTCCGGGAGCCCTACCGTCGGCTTATGAACGACATTCTTGCCCTGCCCGCCGGACCGGTGGCCGAGGCGAGCCTCGCGCTGGTGAGGACCACCGAGAGCGGGCCGCTCGTGCAGCACAGCATCCGCAGCTTCCTCTTCGCCCGGCTGATCGCGGGCCAGCAGGGCGTCCCCTACGAGGAGGACCTGCTCTTCGCCGCCTGCGTCCTGCACGACGTGGGACTCGGCACGTTCTCCGCCGGCCGGGCCCGCTTCGAGGTCGAGGGCGCCGACCTGGCCGCGGCGCTGCTGGGCGGGCAGGGCGTCGCCCGCGCCGACGTCGACCGGGTCTGGGAGGCGATCGCGCTGCACGCCTCGCCCGGCATCGCCGACCGGATGGGCCCGCTGGCCTACCTCACCTACCAGGGCTCGTTCACCGACGCCTCCGGCAACGCCGGCGGCTTGAGCGCCGCCTCGCGCGAGCGGGTGTACGCGGCGTACCCGCGGCCGGCCGACGACACCTCGATCCGGGACGCGATCGCCGCCCACGCCGCCCGTTCGGAGGCCGCGGCGCCGCCGTTCTCGATCTCGGCCGAGTTCCTGCGACAGCGAAACGCCGCCCGGGCGTAGGCCCGGGCGGCGTCGACCGCACAAAGCGCGGGTCAGGCGAGACCGCTGATGGCGGCGACCTCGGCCGGGGTCAGCTTGATCTCGGCGGCGGCGACGTTCTCCTCGAGGTGGGCGACCGAGCCGGTGCCCGGGATCGGGAGGATCGACGGGGAACGGGCCAGCAGCCAGGCCAGCACGATCTGGTGGGGCGTCGCGCCGTGCTTCGCGGCCGCCTCCTGGACCGCCTTGTTGTCCTCGTGGTTCTGGATCGGTGCCCACGGCAGGAAGACCAGGCTCTCCTGCTCGCACAGGTCGACCAGCGACTCCGAGTTGCGGTCGTCGACGTTGTAGCGGTTCTGGATCGACACGACCGGGGTGAGGCGCTGGGCGGCGCGCAGCTGCTCCTCGGTGAAGTTGGACACGCCGATGTGGCGGATCTTGCCCTGCGCCTTGAGCTCGACCAGAGCGCCGATCGAGTCCTCCAACGGGACCTTGGGGTCGACCCGGTGGAGCTGGTAGAGCGGGATCTGCTCCAGCCGGAGGCGGCGCAGGCTGCCCTCGAGCGCCTCGCGCAGGTGCTCGGGCCGGCCGTCCGGCTGCCAGTTGCCCGGGCCCGGGCGTACCAGGCCGCCCTTGGTCGCGATGACCAGGTCTTCCGGGTAGGGGTGCAGCGCCTCGGCGATCAGGATCTCGCTGACGTGCGGGCCGTACGAGTCGGCGGTGTCGATGAAGTTGACCCCGAGCTCGATCGCCCGGCGCAGCACCTCCTTCGCCACATCGCGGTTCTTGGGCTCGCCCCAGATGCCGTCCCCGGTGATCCGCATCGCGCCGTAGCCGAGGCGGTTGACCGTGAGGTCGCCGCCCAGGTCGATGGTGCCGGCCGCTGCGGCGTTTGGTGTGCTCACGTTCCCACTCCTCAACGCTCGTCTCTGCTCTCGCAAGAAACCTACGCCGAATCGCCGGAGCCGGCCGGGCGAGCTGGGCCACAGCAGTTGGGCCACAGGAGCTGGGCCACAGGAGCTGGGCTACAGCCGGTTTCGTGCGGATCGTTCGTGGATATCGAACAGGCGATCATCCGACGGAGTATTTCGGCGGAGCGGGAAGCTTGCGTATCGTACGAGCCGCTCGGGCAACGGAAGGGCCGATGAGACAGCGACCCACGGATGTGTTCGCCGGCGGCGGGGCCGTCGGCCGCGACCTGTCCGCCGTCGAATGGGACAAAACGCCCCTCGGGGAGCCCGCCGGCTGGCCGCAGAGCCTGCGCACGGCGGTCAGTATCCTGCTCTCGTCCCGGTTCCCGATGTGGATGGCGTGGGGCCCCGAGCTGACCTTCTTCTGCAACGCCGCCTACCGCCGCGACACGCTGGGCAGCAAATATCCGTGGGCGCTGGGCCGGCCGGCGCGCGAGGTGTGGGCCGAGATCTGGAGCGACATCGGCCCCCGCATCGGCACTGTGCTCTCGACCGGCGAGGCGACCTGGGACGAGGGCCTGCTGCTGTTGCTGGAGCGGTCCGGCTACACCGAGGAGACCTACCACACGTTCTCCTACAGCCCGCTGCGCGACGACGACGGCGCGCTGGTCGGGATGCTCTGCGTGGTCAGCGAGGAGACCGAGCGGGTGATCGGCGCGCGCCGCATGTCGACGCTGCGCGACCTGGGCTCCGACCCGAGCGCGATCCGCACCGAGCACGAGATGCTGACGTTCGCCGGCGCCCAGCTCAGCCGCAACCGGCGCGACCTGCCGTTCTCGCTGATCTACCTGTTCGAGGGCGACGGCGTGCGCCTGGCCGGCTCGACCGGGATCGCCGCCACGCACCCCGCCACCGACCCGAGCCGCTGGCCGGCCGAGGGCCTGGTCACGCTTCAGGACGACGACCTGCCGACCGGGGACTGGCCGGACCCGCCCACCCAGGCACTGCGGGTGCCGCTGCTGCAGCAGGGCGGCTCGCCGTACGGCTTCATGATCTGCGGCCTCAACCGCTACCGGGCGCTCGACGACAACTACCGCGGATTCCTCGAACTGGCCGCCCGGCACGTCGCGTCCGGCGTCGCCAGCGCCCGCAGCAACGAGGCCCAGCGCCGCCGAGCCGAGGAGCTGGCCGAGCTCGACCGCGCCAAGACGGCGTTCTTCTCCAACATCAGCCACGAGTTCCGCACGCCGCTCACCCTGATCATGGGACCGCTGGAGGAACTGCGGTCCCGGCTCGCCGACCCCGAGCTGGACGTCATCCACCGCAACGGGCTGCGCCTCGGCAAGCTGGTCAACGCGCTGCTCGACTTCTCCCGCATCGAGGCCGGCCGCATGCAGGCCCGCTACGAGCCGGTCGATCTGGCCGCCACCACGAGTGAGCTGGCCAGCGTGTTCCGTTCGGCGATCGAACGCGCCGGGCTCGGGTTCCAGGTCGACTGCCCGCCGCTGCGCGAAGACGTCTACGTCGACCGCGGCATGTGGGAGAAGGTCGTCCTCAACCTGCTGTCCAACGCCCTCAAGTTCACCTTCGACGGCCGCGTCCGGGTGGGCGTACGGGAGGAGGGCGACCATGCGGTCGTCAGGGTGACCGACACCGGCATCGGGGTGCCGGAGCAGGAGATGCCCCGCCTCTTCGAGCGTTTCCATCGCATCGAGAACGCCCGGTCGCGCTCCAACGAGGGCAGCGGCATCGGCCTCGCGCTGGTGCGTGAACTGGTCGAGCTGCACGGCGGCACGATCGACGCCGAGAGCGCGGTCGGTGCGGGCACGACCTTCACGATCCGGCTGCCGTTCGGCTCCGGCCATCTGCCCGCCGGCGCGTTCGCCGAGGCGGGCGGAGAGGCCATGGCGTCGTCCACCGCGGACCCGTACGTCGCGGAGGCCCTGCGCTGGCTGCCCGGCGAACCGCAACCGCAGCCGCCGTCCGGGGACGCGCCGAAGTCCTACGTCCTGGTCGCCGACGACAACGCCGACATGCGCGACTACCTCACCCGCATGCTGCGCTCGGCCGGGTACCGGGCCGAGGCGGTCGCCGACGGCCGCAGCGCCCTCGAGGCGGCCCGCGCCGGCAACCCGGAGCTGATCGTCAGCGACGTGATGATGCCCGGCATGGACGGCCTCGAACTGGTCGCGGCGCTGCGGGCCGACTCGCGGACGGCGAGCACGCCGGTACTTTTCCTGTCGGCGCGGGCCGGCCAGGAGGCGTCGATCGAGGGCCTGGAGGCGGGTGCCGACGACTACCTGGTCAAGCCGTTCTCGTCGGCCGAGCTGCTGGCCCGGGTGCGGGCCAACGTGGAGCTGGCCCGCATGCGCGGCCACCACACCCGCTGGCGGACCGCGCTGGTCGACTCGCTGCAGGAGGCGTTCTTCGTCTGCGACGAGGACGGCGCGGTCATCGAGATCAACTCGACCTTCACCGACGTCCTCGGCTTCGGCCCCGAGGGCCTCCCCTACCCCGCGGCCCACCCGTGGTGGCCGGGCGACGCCGAGGGCCATCAGCAGGTGGCCGACGCCTTCGCGGGGCTCATGGAGCAGACCCGCGGCAGCTACACGATTCCGGTCCAGCACCGCGACGGCCACCGGCTGTGGGTGGCGGCCGCGTTCAACCAGGTCGACGACCTGGACACCGGACGCCGGGTCGCCGTCGGCACGTTCCGGGACGTGACCGCCGAGCACTACGCCGTACAGCGGGAAAGCGCGCTCGCCGCGCTCAGCGTTCTCCTCTCCCAGGCGGAAAGCCTGACCGACGCGATGCAGAGCGTGTTGCAGGTGCTGCGGGAGCAGTGGCGGGCGACGCGCGTCTATGCGGCCGTGTTCGACGACACCGGGAGCCCGGCGCTGACCACGACCGAGCCGGCGGTCGCGTGGGACGACCTTTCCGAGGCACGTCGCGGCACGATCCGGGCGCTGCGCGACAAGCCGTTGCTCACCCCGGCCGCCGAGCAGACCGGCGGGGCCGGCGTGACCCTGGAACACCCGGACGGCACGATGGGGCTCTGGATCGAGCTGGCCGAGAACCGGCCGTTCACCGAGCAGGACCAGACGCTGCTCGCGCTGCTCGCCGGGCACATCGGGCAGGGCCTGCACCGCGTGCACCAGCTGGATCAGCAACGGGAGACCGCGCTCGAACTGCAGCGGGCGATCCTCGGACCGGCGCAGCTGCCGCCCGGCTTCGCGGTGCGTTACGCTCCCGCGACCCGGCCCCTGAAGGTGGGCGGCGACTGGTACGACACGGTCACGCTCGCCGACGGGCGGATCGGCATCGTGGTCGGCGACTGCGTCGGCCACGGGCTGCAGGCGGCGACGGTGATGGGCCAGCTCCGCAGCGCCTGCCGGGCGTTGCTGCTGCAGAACACCGATCCGGCGCAGACGCTGACCGCGCTCGACCGCTTCGCCGCGCAGCTGCCCGGCGCCATGTGCGCCACGGTCTTCTGCGGCGTGCTCGATCCGGCGACCGGCGAGCTCGCCTACTCCAGCGCCGGGCATCCGCCGGCCGTGGTCACCCATCCCGACGGCGCGACGGACCTTCTCGACCAGGGCCGGTCGCGGCCGCTGGGAGTCCGGGCCGATTCCGCACGGCCGGAAGCGCGCTATGTCGTGCCGCCCCGGGCGACCCTGCTGCTGTACACCGACGGGCTGGTCGAACGCCGCCGCCAGCCGCTGACCACGGGCATCGACAAGGTCGCCGCGGTGATCCAGCAGGGTCGGGCCACCGGCCTGGAAGACCTGGCCACCGGGGTGATGGCGGACATGGCGCCGGAAACCGGCTTCGACGACGACGTCGCACTGCTGCTCTACCGCCACCCCGGGCCCCTCGAGATCGACTTTCCCGCCGAGGCGGGACGGCTCTCCCCCGTACGCTCGGCGCTGCGCACCTGGCTCGCCCGCTGCGGGATCGACACCACCACCACGCAGAACGTGCTGGTCGCGGTCGGCGAGGCATGCGCCAACGCGATCGAGCACGGCCACCGCTTCCAGGCCGACGGACTGATCCGGTTGCGGGCCGCCGCCACCGCCGACCACCTGCAGCTGACCGTCACCGACGGCGGTCGCTGGAAGACACCCGACCCGGCCGCCAACCAGCACCGGGGACGCGGGCTCGCCCTGATGCGGGCCTTGATGACCGAGGTAACCGTCTCGACGGGCGCCGCCGGCACCGTCGTCGGCCTGCAGGCGAGGATTCGCGGATGAGCACGGACCTGACCTTCACCACCACCCGCGACCCGGACGGTTCCCTGGTGGTCGGCGCGGCCGGCGAGATCGACATGAGCAACGCCGCCGAGTTCGCGGCCGCGCTCGAGGATGCCCGCCGCCAGGGGGACGCGTTCGTGCTCGACCTGACCCGGGTCGAATACCTGGACAGCGCCGGGCTGGCGGCCCTGTTCCCGCACGTCGACCACGTACACCTGGTGGCCGGCCCGCTCCTCGGCCCGCTGCTCACGATCGCCGGCCTGGCCGACGTGACGACGATCCGCACCGAATAGCCCGTCCGTCGATCACCCGCCGGTCGATCACCCGCCGGTCGATCAGCCGTCGGTCGATCAGGAGGAGCCCATCCGGATCAGCGCGTTGCCGCCCAGCACCAGCACGTCGGCCGCGGCGACCAGCGCCATGCTCAGGTGCAACCGGCGGGACGCCCGCTCCGCGTCGGCGTCGGTCATGCCGCGTACGGCGTTGAACAGCGCCGCGACGACCAGCGGAATGCCGCCGATCAGCAGCAGACCCACCGGCCTCGGGGTGTTTCCCCGCGCGACCAGCAGCGTCACCATCACCATCGGGAGGATCCCGAACAAGGTCACGGCGAGCCCCGCCAACCACCGCAGCGACCGCAAGGCGTCTGTCATGGTGCCAGTATCGCAACGCACGCCCGCTGGACCGAATCCACGTCCTCCCGGACGAGAGCGGCACGAATGTCGAGTGGACCGGCGGGCACGTCGATGAGGGTGAACCAGAGCTCGCGATAGGCCTGCTCCGCATGACGAAAACGTGGGCCCTTCAGCCCGAAATATAAGTCTGAGTTCATCGGCTATGAGCCGGTACTTGGAGAATGTCGGATGGGCCGGCATTTACCCGGTTACGCTGCGTGCTGACCGCCGACTGAGCGGCTTCATCGTCGGGGCTCCGCCCGACTTCACCTGGCCACGGTCTGTACGACCGCAGGAGGTCCACGCATGTCAAAGTCGCTATCGCGCTCCCGCGCCCGGATGTTGGGTGCCGGCTTCACGACTACCGTCGCCGTCGGTGCGGCGCTGCTGCTCGCGCCTCAGGCGGCGTTCGCCGCCGCGACCGTCGGGCCACCGATCGTGCAGCCCGGCGGCAACGTCACGGTCTTCGACAACGCGGCCGGCTATACCGCCAACACCGCCGTGCAGCTCTCGGTCGGTTCCTGCGCCACGAAGTTCGCCACCGTGGCGGCTTCCGGCCCGTGGACCGCGACGGTCGGCAACCGGAGCGGGACGTCTCTGGGGATAACCGTTCCCACGGCCGCGGCCGGGGTCGTCGCGGGGACCAACGGAACGCTCCGGACGTACAACGTCTGCGTCTACGACGCGGCCACCTCGGCCGGCAACCTGATCGGCAACAGCGTCGTCTACGTCGGCGCCCAGCCAGGCGCCAGTTCCATGGGCGGGGTGACCGGCGGCGGCGGCCCACTGACCGTGTCGAGCAACCCGAACTCGCCGCTCTTCACCGGTGTGTCCACAGTGGCCGCGGTCGCCACCACCGGATCCTGCAACGCCGTTCTCGGCGCGGGCAACCCGTCGAACCTGGTCACCTCCGCCGTGGTGAAGCCGTCGAACAACACCTCGGTCACCTTCACCGTGCCGCCCGGCGTGGTCGCGACGAGCGGCGGAGGCGGAGGCGGAACCGTCTACAACATCTGCCTCTACGACGGTTCGAGCCCGGCCGGCGGCCTGATCACCTTTGTGCCGTATACCGCGACGGTCGCCGGGGCCAGCCCGGCCAGCGGATCGTACGCGAGCAGCAACGGCATCACCGTGAACTCCCCGATGCCGTTCCTGTCCGGCGTCAGCACCCCGGCCGTGCTGCTGATCGCCGGCGGCCCGTCCTGCCCGGGCACCTACTCGGTCGCCCCGATGGGACCCGTGACGCCGATTCCCGTCACGGGAGTGGGAAGCGTCCGCAAACTGTCGAACAACCGGGCGGCGGTCACCGTCCCGCCGCTGGCGTTGAACAACGGCCAGCCGACGCCGTACCAGATGTGCTTCTACGGGAGCGCCCAGTCCGGGCCACTGATCGGCAGCAGCAACTACACCGCGGCCGTCGTGGCCAACCCGACCTCGGTCATCCCGGCGGCCGGCCCGAACAACGGCGGCAACACGATCACCGTCGTCGGCACCGACTTCCCGACCGACCCGGGCAGCATCACCGCCACCCTCGGCGGCGCGCCGCTGACCGGCATCCAGTCCGTCAGCGACAAGGCGTTCACCGCCCAGGCCCCGGCCCATTCCAGTGGTGACAGCGTGACCCTGGTGGTGACCACGCCGGCCGGGACCAAGGCCCTGCCGGGCGCGTACACCTACCTGAACCCGATCAAGATCAGCCCGAACACGGCACCCAACACCTCGCCGACCGTCGACGTGGACGTGCAGGGCTCCGGATTCATGTCGATCAACTTCGGGAACGGCGGCACGGCCGGACGGGTCTTCCTCGTGCCGGGCGTCTACAGCGGCGCCGACGCCGGCGGTGGCGTACGAGCCACCCCGCCGGTCACCGAATGCGGCAACGTCCTGCAGGTCAGCGATCAGGAACTGGTCTGCACCCTGCAGCTCAACCGGCGGCTAAACAGCACCGGAACGGCCCTGTTCGACTCCGTCACCTACACCAACACCATCACCACCGACATCTCCACGACCGCGGGCAGCCGGGTCATCGGCTCCGCCTCGGGCAAGTTCAGCGCCGGCGACGTCGGACAGCCCATCGTTCAGTCCCAGAACACCAACATCCCGGCCGGCACCCTGGTCAGCGCCGTACTCAGCCCGGCCCGGGCGGTCATCTCGAACCCCGCCACCAGCACCTCCGGCTCGGCGTTCTCCGCCACCATCGGCGGCAACGTGCCGGCCCATCTGCTGACGAGCGCCGTGAGCACGACGGCCGGAAGCACCACCGTCACGGCCGGGCCGGGCGCCTTCGCCCGGGCCGACATCGGCCGCGTCGTCAACGGGGCCACCGGCATCCCGAACGGCACGACGATCACCGCTGTCGCACCGGGGGGCGCCGGTGCCACCCTGTCCGCGCCGGCCACCGCGAGCACCGGGTACACCCTGGCCAACGTCACCACCACCGACGGCTCCACGACGATCTCCAGCGCCGCCATCGCCGCCACCGACCAGAGCGCGGTCGTCGGCCCCAACACCATCGGCATCCCGGTCGGCACCACGATCAGCGCGGTCGGCACTCCGGGCACCAGCGGCACGCTGTCCGCGGCGGCCTCCGGCGGCGGCACCACCGCCTCGCTGGCCCTCAACCGGCCGATCAGCGTCTCTCTCTACGCCGCCGCCCCGGTGCCGGAGGGTGCCTACCAGTTGGTCGTGGTCAGCGATGGCGCGCCGGACGCCGCCACCACCGACCCCGACTACTTCCAGACCGACGCGACCAGCGGCTCGGTCTTCACGGTGGCCCCGTTCTGACCGATGTGGAGTGAGGTGGCCGGGGCACTCGCCCCGGCCACCTTTTGCGTCAGACGGACCGTCAGGCGATGTAGGTGCCGCAGCGGTTGGTCTTCGCGTGGTACATCGCCAGGTCGGCGCGGCGGATCAGCTCGGTCATCGTGGCCGGCTCCCGGCGGCCCTTGATGACGCCGATCGAAGCGGTGACAGCGAGAACGGTGCCGCCGATGTCCATCGGATGGGCCACCGCCCGCGAGATCGCGCCGACCAGCGCCGGCCAGTCGTCGTAGGGGCCGACGAGTGAGGACTCGGTGAGGATCGCCGCGAACTCGTCCCCGCTGAGACGGACGGCCAGGTCGTCCACCAGACAGCCGGACAGCCGCCGCCCGACCGTGCGCAGCACCTCGTCGCCGACGGCATGACCGTACCTGTCGTTGACCGGCTTGAAGCCGTTGAGGTCGAGCACCAGCACGGCGTACTGCGTGGCCTTGCGGAGCATCGACGGGCCGACGGTGTTGAGCAGCCGCCGGTTGGCCAGGCCGGTCAGTTCGTCATGGTTGATGGCCCACCACAGGGCGGCGCGCTCGGACTGCAGCGAGGCGACCTGGGCGCGCAGGCGCTCCAGCTCGGCCTCCATCCACTCGCCATCCGCCGGCGCGACGG
>DASWRZ010000092.1:0-9966 GCA_036402935.1 Actinoplanes sp. | reverse complement strand
TCGTCGACCTCGAGCGGGTCGACCGCCTCGATCGGCTCCGGCGTACCGCGCAGGGCGGTCAGCAGTTGCTCCCGGTCGCGGCCGCGCCAGGCCAGCACCAGGAACGGGTCATCGTCGAACGCCTCGGCCAACACGTAGAGCACGGCCGAACCGTGCTTGCACGGGACTCCCCAATCGGGGCAGTTGCACCGGATGTCGAGTTGATCCGGAAACAGCGGCAGCTGGTGGGCGTCGAAAAGCTCGACGATCTCGTGCGGCATATCGCCGGCCAGCAGCGCGGCCCGATAAAGGGCCTGCCCGCCGAGCGCCTCGGTGATCGCGGTCCACTGTGCTTCGTCGAAGGCCGAGATGTCGATCGTCACCGCGTACGGCTGGGGCCGTGACCCCTGCACCCGGCCGGTGACCCGCCCGGGTCGGAGGTTGAAGTCGATGACCTGGCCCTTGCGGGCGTAGGCCCGGCCCCGCGCGAGGCGTCCGCCGTCGCAGATCTGTTCGAGCACGTCGACGAACTTCCGGGACCACCACTGCGAACCGATCTGACCGCGTTTGGCGCGCACCGCGAGGCCGCCGTCGACCTCGATGGGCTTGCCGTATTCGGAGAAGTGGGCCATCACCGCACCGCCGCCGGGTCGAGCGCGAACATCTCGCGCAGCTGGTCGGTGTCGAGGTCGGTGATCCAGTCCTCGCCGGTGCCGACGACCGAGGAGGCCAGCGCCTTCTTCCGCTCGATCATCGCGTCGATCTTCTCCTCGAGCGTGCCGGTGCAGATGAACTTGCGGACCTGCACGTCGCGCGACTGTCCGATGCGGAACGCCCGGTCGGTCGCCTGATCTTCGACCGCCGGATTCCACCAGCGGTCGAAGTGGATGACGTGGTTGGCCGCGGTCAGGTTGAGGCCGGTGCCGGCCGCCTTCAGTGACAGCAGGAACAGCATCGGCTCGTCGTCGGTCTGGAAGCGCTCGACCATCTCGTCGCGCCTGGCCTTCGGCAGTCCACCGTGGAGCCAGAGCACCGGGCGGTCGAGGTGCGCGGCGAGGTAGGGCTGGAGCAGTGAGCCCCACTCGGCGTACTGGGTGAAGATCAGGGCCTTGTCGGCGTCCTCGATGATCTCGGCCGCCAGCTCCTCGAGCCGGGCCAGCTTGCCGGAGCGGCCGGGCAGCCGGGATCCGTCCTTGAGCAGGTGCACCGGGTGGTTGCAGACCTGCTTGAGCTTGGTCATCGCGGCCAGCACGTTGCCCCGGCGCTGGATGCCCTCGCTGCCGTCGATCGCGGCCATCATGTCCTCGACGACGGCCTGATAGAGCGTGGCCTGCTCGCCGGTGAGCGTGCACCACACCTTCATCTCGTTCTTTTCCGGGAGGTCGGAGATGATCGTCTTGTCGGTCTTGAGCCGGCGCAGCACGAAGGGCCCGGTCGCACGTTTCAGCGCCGCGGCCGCGTCGGAATCCTGGCGGACCTCGATCGGCTCCTGGAACCGGCGGCGGAAACGCTTGGCCGGCCCGAGCAGGCCCGGGTTGCAGAAGTCCATGATGGACCACAGCTCGGCGAGATGGTTTTCGACCGGGGTGCCGGTGAGGGCCAGCCGGGTGCGGGCTGGGATCGCGCGCACCGCCTGGGCCTGACGGGTGCCGCTGTTCTTGATCGCTTGGGCCTCGTCGCAGACCACTCGACCCCAGCCGACCTCGCGCAGAAGGGACAAATCGCGCATCGCGGTGCCGTAGGTCGTGATGACGAGGTCCACATCGTCAGAGATGTCATCGCGGCGACGGGTGCCCCCGTGATGGACGTACACCCGCAAGCCGGGCGTGAATCGCGCTGCTTCCTTCTGCCAGTTGCTCACCAGAGACATTGGACAGATAAGTAAGGTGGGCGGCACGGCGCCGGAGACCGCGCGCTCGGCCAGGAGCAGCGAAAGCGTCTGCGCCGTCTTCCCGAGACCCATGTCGTCGGCCAGGATGCCGCCGAGCCCCAGCCGGGCCAGGAAGTGCAGCCACGAGAGCCCGCGCTCCTGATAGGGCCGCAGCGTGCCGAGAAAACCGGCCGGCGTCGCCAGCGGGGTCAGCCGCTCGGCCGCCTGCCCGCTGAGCAGGTCGCCCAGCTCGCCGTCCGCATCCACCTCGACCAGCGGCAGATCCTCCTCGCCGCCGTCGATCACCTGCTGCAGTACCTCGCCCGCGGTCAGCTCACCCTCGCGCCGCCGGTCGACCGCCTTCAGCGCGGCCTTCAACTGGCGGTCGTCCAGCTCCACCCATTGCCCGCGCACCCGCACCAGCGGCACCTTGAGCCGGGCCAACTCGGCCAGTTCCTCGGCGGTCACCACGCCGTCGCCGATCACCAGGTCGATCCGGAAGTCGACCAACTGCTCGAGCCCGAAGCCGGAACTCGCGGCCGCCCGGGACGAAGGCTTCTTGGACCGGGTGGTGAGCTTGAGTCCCACCGCCTTACGCCCGGCCCAGGTTGGCAGCTGTACGCCGAAGCCGGCCGCCTGCAGCAGGGGCGCCGCCTGGCGCAGGAACTCGTGCGCTTCGCCGGTGTCGAGGGTCATCCGGTCGGGCTGCTGATCTCTTAACGAAAGATGCAGAAGCGGAAACAGCCTCACCGCGCGGCCCAGACCGGCCAGCAGCGTCTCGTCGGGCCGCTGCGGCAAACCGGGGAAGCGGCCGCCCTCCCACATCTCGGCCGCCGGCAGATAGAGGCTCGGATCCTCGGCCGACTGCAGCGCGAACTCGAGACCCCACTCGTCGGCCTCCGGGCCCGGCTCGCTCAGCCGGAAGCTGACCCGGATCGGCCCGTTCGCGTCGTGGGCCGCCCGCAGCCAGTCGCCGAGAACGCTGCCCAGCTCACGAATCTCCTCCGGGCGGGCACCCGGGAGCGCCGGATCGGGGTCGGTGAGGGCGGCGATCCACCGGTCGGGCAGCGGGCCGCGCGGGCCGGTACGGTGCCCGTGCAGGATGCGCTCGGGCAGCAGCGCGCGGGCGGCGCCGTCCACCAGGGCATCGAGGGCGTCACGCAGGGTGCGGCCGGTCCCGGCCCCGGTCGCCCGGACCACCGGCGGCAGCGCGGCGGCGAAGTCGCGATAGGCCGCGGCGTCGGCCCCGGTGATCACCGGGCGCCAGCGTGCGGCGGGCACGCCACCCTCGAGCACCAGCTGAGGCAGCATCCGGCCGCGGAGAGCGAGGTCGTAGGCGTGCGTGGCCAGCACCCCGAGATAGCGCAGCGACGCGGCGGGCTGCCAGAACCCGTCGGGGTCGGGCTCGGCGAGCTGGGCCAGGGCGGCCAGGGCCGCATCGGCGGGCATCAGCAGGGCCGGGACGGCCCACTCTCTGAGCCGTACGCCGCGGGACGGCGCATCGCCGCCCGTCTCGGGGGAGGGCACCGGCCCCTTCGAGGTTCCCGGCAGATGAAACGTCAGCGTCTCGAAAGTGGCCTGATCGACCGCCTCACCCAGGAGCTCGGCCAGGGACTCGGCCGGCTCGGCGAACGGATGCGGGAGCCGCTTGGCCCGGCTCGGTGACGGCGGAGAATCAGCTCCAGGCCGCTCGGCCCAGAGCGCGAGCCGCCCCGGCCGATCGGTGCCCGGCACCCAGCCGCCCTGTACGAAGACCACGCCCACCCCCTGCGTAACCCGTCGAGATTACCGGGCCGGCCGAGCGGTGACCCGCACCGCTGACGCGGGTCGTACGCGGGACGTAGTCTTCGTGACGTGACGGCGAACCCGGAGATCTCGACCATCCTGCAGCGCGCCGCCGACGGCGGTCGCATCACGCCCGAGGAGGCGTTACTGCTCTATACGGATGCGCCGTTCCACGAGCTCGGCGAGGCGGCCGACGCCGTGCGGCGCCGGCGCTACCCGGACGGCATCGTCACCTACCTGATCGACCGCAACATCAACTACACCAACGTGTGCGTCACCGCCTGCAAGTTCTGCGCGTTCTTCCGCGCGCCCAAGCACGGCGAGGGCTGGTCGCACCCGATGGAGGAGATCCTGCGCCGGTGCGGCGAGGCGGTCGACCTCGGCGCCACCCAGGTCATGCTGCAGGGTGGTCACCACCCGGACTACGGCGTGGAGTACTACGAGGAGCTGTTCTCCACGGTCAAGGGGGCGTACCCCGAGCTGACGATCCACTCGATCGGCCCGAGCGAGATCCTGCACATGTCGAAGGTCTCGGGTGTTTCGATCGAGGAGTCGATCGTCCGCATCAAGAAGGCCGGCCTCTACTCGATCGCCGGGGCGGGTGCCGAGATGCTGCCCGACCGGCCGCGCAAGGCGATCGCCCCGTTGAAGGAGAGCGGCGCCCGCTGGATCGAGGTGATGACGATCGCGCACCGCAACGGCCTCTCCTCGACCGCGACCATGATGATGGGAACCGGCGAGACGAACGCGGAGCGCATCGAGCACATCCGGATGATCCGCGACTGCCAGGACCTGGCGGTCGCGAACGGCTACCGCGACGACGCCGTCGAAAGCTCGCACCAGGTCGGGGGTTTCCGCGCGTTCATCCCGTGGACCTACCAGCCGGAAAACAACCACCTCAAGGGCCGCACCCAGGCCACGACCATGGAGTACCTGCGGTTCATCGCGGTGTCCCGGCTGTTCTTCGACAACGTCGCCCACCTGCAGGCGTCGTGGCTGACCACCGGCAAGGAGGCCGGTCAGCTGTCGCTGCACATCGGCGTCGACGACCTCGGCTCGATCATGCTCGAGGAAAACGTGATCTCCTCGGCCGGCGCCCGGCACCGGTCCAACCTGCACGAGCTGATCTCGATGATCCGCACCGCCGACCGCGTCCCGGCCCAGCGCGACACTCTCTATCGGCACCTGGCCGTGCACCACACGCCGGCCGACGACCCGACCGACGAGCGCGTGGTCTCGCACTTCTCGTCGATCGCGATGCCGGGCGGCGGCGCGGGCCGGGAATTGCCGCTTGTCGAGGTCTCCTGATCCCTCCTTCGGAGGGGTATCCCTGGCCGTTCGGACAGGTGGGGATCGTCGAATCAGTGAGGGGCCGATTGCTCCTTCGTAACGAGGCTCGTCAACCTCTATGCCGTCCCGTTCCCGCTGGTTACGTTGCCTGCGTAACACCTGAGGAACTTCCTGACGGTCATACGGGCGCACGGCTTGGGCCCGCGATGACGGTCGCGGACCCGACCGCTCGCGGTCGTATATATAACGCACAAGGATGCGGGCGGGATGGGTAACCATCCCGCCCGTTCTGTCCATCCGAATGCCTTCACCCACCACCCAATGCGGAATGAAGCCTTCCCCGGTGGCAGAGTTGTCTCGTGACGCGCGCAGACCTGGACAAGCAGCCGCACGAGGTCGCCGAGATGTTCGACGGCGTGGCCAAGCGGTACGACCTGACCAACACCGTTCTCTCGTTCGGCCAGGACCGGAGCTGGCGGCGGGCGACCCGGGCCGCGCTCGGGCTGCGCCCGGGGGAGCGGGTGCTCGACGTGGGCGCCGGCACCGGGGTGTCGACCGAGGAACTGCAGCGCTCGGGCGCCTTCGCGGTCGGCGCCGATCTGTCGGTCGGCATGCTGGTGGCGGGGCGCCAGGCCGGGCGTACGGTGCCGCTGCTGGCCGGCGACGCGCTGAAGCTGCCGTTCCCCGACGCCACCTTCGACGCCGTGACGATCTCGTTCGCGCTGCGCAACGTGCAGGACACCGAAGGTGCGCTGCGTGAGCTGGGCCGGGTGACGCGGCCGGGCGGGCGTCTGGTGGTGTGTGAGTTCAGTCGCCCGGTCAACGGGCCGTTCCGCACTGTCTATCTCGAATACCTGATGCGGTCGCTGCCGGCGGTGGCGCGCACGGTGTCGAGCAACCCCGAGGCGTACGTCTATCTGGCGGAATCGATCCGCGCCTGGCCGGACCAGGCGGGGTTGGCCGAGCGCATCGTGAACTCAGGCCCGTGGGACCGGGTGGGCTGGCGCAATCTGACCGGTGGGGTGGTAGCCCTGCACCGGGCTACGCGGGTGTAAAACGGTCATTTTGGTCACAAGGCTCTCTTGTGCCTGTTTTGCTCGGTTGATGACGACCTTCGGCAATCTTGAGGACACCGATATCGACGTCGCGATCGACGAGCAGGAGGCGGGGGAGCGGCGCAGCATGGAGCTGGCGACCCGGATCCGCATGGTCGCTGCCGAGGATCCGGAGCTGGCCCAGGATCTGGTAGATGAGCTGATCGTCGCCCTCGACCGGGCAATGGGCGGTACGTTTCGGGAATATCTGGATGGAGACGCCCGGGATGTAGCAGAGCGGGCGTTGACCGACAGCGGATCGGGCAATTCACCGGCACGGAACAGTTAGGGTCACCTAATCCGAACGAGTTTCGATGGCCGTCCTAGACTCCGATCTGGGCATGCTTGTGAACCGTTTCACGAGCGTGCGCGAAACGGAGGTGTGCCGTGCAGGACGAGCGACGATCCGGCCCGATCGCCGACGAGGCGGATGTGATCGTCGTCGGAGCGGGACCGGGAGGTTCCGCCGCGGCCTATCACATGGCGCGGCACGGCCTACGGGTGCTGCTGTTGGAAAAGACCGAGTTCCCGCGCGAGAAGGTGTGCGGTGACGGCCTGACCCCGCGCGCGGTCCGACAGTTGGTGCGGATGGGCGTCGATACCTCGGAAAAGGCCGGCTGGCTGCAGAACAAGGGCCTGCGGGTGATCGGCGGCGGCGTCCGCCTCGAGCTCGACTGGCCCGAGCTGGCGAGCTTCCCCAACTACGGCCTGGTCCGCACCCGCCTCGACTTCGACGACATGCTGGCCAAGCGTGCGGTCGAGGCCGGCGCGCTCCTGCTGACCTCGGTCAACGTGACCGGTCCCGTCCTGGACGCCGACGGCCGCGCCATCGGCGTCGAGGCCAGGGTCGGCCCGGGCAAGGAGCCGGTCGAGTTCCATGCCCCGCTGGTGATCTCCGCGGACGGCGTCTCCGGCAAGCTTCCGCTGGCCATGGGCCTGGCCAAGCGCGACGACCGCCCGATCGGCGTGGCCGTGCGGCGCTACTTCCACTCCCCGGTCCGGGCCGACGACGACTACCTCGAGTCCTGGCTCGAGCTGCGCAGCGCGCACGACCGCGAGCGGCTGCTCCCGGGCTACGGCTGGATCTTCGGGATGGGCGACGGCCGGGTCAACGTGGGCCTCGGCATCCTCAACTCGTCGAGCGCGTTCGGCAAGACGAACTACCGCGCGATGCTCAACGACTGGCTGGCCGGCACGCCCGCCGACTGGGGCATGCGCGACGAGACCAACGCGGACGGGCCGATACTCGGCGCCGCGCTTCCCATGGGCTTCAACCGGGTGCCGCACTACACCCGGGGCATGATGCTGGTCGGCGACTCCGGCGGCATGGTCAACCCGATGAACGGCGAGGGCATCGCCTACGCCATGGAGTCCGGCGAGCTGGCGGCCGAGGTGGCCGTGCAGGCGCTGGCCCGCCCGGCCGGCGCCGACCGCGAGCGGGCCTTGCGCGCCTATCCCTCCGAGCTCAGCCTGCGGTTCGGCGGCTATTACCGGCTCGGTGGGGTATTCGTGAAGCTGATCGGCAACCCGCAGATCATGCGGATCGCCACCAAGCACGGCATGCCGCATCCGACTCTCATGCGGTTCGTTCTCAAGCTGCTGGCCAACCTGACGGATCCGCGGGGCGGCGACGCCATGGACCGCATCATCAATGGCCTGACGAAGGTGGCGCCGGCGGTATGAGCAGCTCATGCACCCCGGTTGTCGGACTCCCGAATCGGATTAATAGTGTGAACGGGCTAACAGTCCCTCAGGAGAGAACATGACGATCAATCCCTACGTCCCGATCGTCGGGTTGCTGGTCCTCGGTGCGCTCTTCGCGTTGTTCTCGGTGGGTATCGCGCCGATTGTCGGGCCGAAGCGCTACAACCGGGCGAAACTCGACGCGTACGAGTGCGGGATCGAGCCGGCTCCGCAGCCGATCGGCGGCGGCCGGTTTCCGGTGAAGTTCTACCTGACCGCGATGCTCTTCATCATCTTCGACATCGAGACCATCTTCCTGTACCCGTGGGCCGTGTCCTTCGGGGCACTCGGCAAGTTCGGGTTCGTCGAGATGGTCCTGTTCATCGTCACCGTCTTCATCGCCTACACGTACGTGTGGCGGCGTGGCGGACTCAACTGGGACTGATACGCCATGGGTATTGAAGAGAAACTCCCGGCCGGAATCCTGCTGACCAGTGTGGAGAAGCTGTCCAACTGGGCTCGGAAGTCGTCGTTCTGGGGTGCCACGTTCGGCCTCGCCTGCTGCGCCATCGAGATGATGGCCGCCGGCGGTCCGCACTACGACCTCGGCCGATGGGGCATGGAGGTTTTCCGGGCCTCGCCCCGCCAGGCCGACCTCATGATCGTCGCAGGCCGGGTGAGCCAGAAGATGGCCCCGGTCGTCCGGCAGATCTACGACCAGATGCCCGAGCCGCGCTCCGTCATTTCGATGGGTGTTTGCGCGTCGTCCGGCGGCATGTTCAACAACTACGCGATCGTTCAGGGCGTGGACCACATCGTGCCGGTCGACATCTACCTGCCCGGCTGCCCGCCTCGGCCCGAGATGCTGATCGACGCCATCCTCAAGATGCGCGAGAAGGTCATGGCCCAGCCGCTCGGCCCCAACGGCCGCAAGATGCTGGAGGCCCGCCGGGCCGAGGGCAAGATTCCGATCGTCGCGCCGGGCGCCATGCCCTCGTCGTACCGGGTCGACAAGGTGCGCCGCGCCGAGTGGGAGCAGGCGGTGCGGGAAGGCCGCGAGGAGCAGCTGCGCATCGAGAACTGGATGAAGCTGCAGCCGCACCTGCGGGAGGTTGGCAAGTGAGCATCGAGCCGAACGCCAACGGCGGCGTCCCGGTCAACGCCGATCCCGTCGGCGCCGACATCGACGCACCCGCCCAGGTGCCTCCCAGCCCGCAGAAGGGCATGTTCGGCATCAGCGGCACCGGCGACGTCTCCGGCTTCGGCGGCCTGGTCCGCCGGCGGCCCGAGCCGGCCGGCAGCGAGAAGCCGTACGGCAGCTACTTCGACGAGGTGACCGACGCGCTGGAAGAGGCCTACCCCGGCTTCGCCGACGCGGTCGAGAGGGTCGTCGTCGATCGGGGCGAGCTGACCCTGCACATTGTGCCGGAGAAGATCGCCGAGGTCTGCAGGATCATGCGGGACGACGAGGCCCTGCGGTTCGAGCTGTGCTCCTCGGTGTCCGGTGTCGACTACCTCAACAGTGACGAGCGGCGCCTGCACGTCACCTATCAACTGACCTCGATGACCTACCGGCGGCGGGTGCGGCTCGAGGCGGCCGTCGTCGCCGACGGCCACCTGCCCAGCGTGACCAGCGTCTACCCGACCGCCGACTGGCAGGAGCGGGAGACGTACGACATGTTCGGCGTCATCTTCGACGGCCACCCCAACCTGACCCGGATCCTCATGCCGGACGACTGGGAGGGCCACCCGCAGCGCAAGGACTACCCGCTCGGCGGCGTGCCCGTCGAGTACAAGGGTGCCGAGATTCCGCCTCCTGACCAGCGGAGGGTCTACCAGTGACTTCATCGGGTTACGCCACCGAACGAGAGACCACCGAGGGTCGCGTCTTCACCGTCACGGGCGGCGACTGGGACACGATCACCAACAACATCGACCCGCTCAGCAACGAGAAGATCGTTGTCAACATGGGTCCGCAGCACCCGTCCACGCACGGCGTGCTGCGTCTGGTGCTCGAGCTCGAGGGCGAGACGGTCACCGAGGTGCGTCCGGTGATCGGCTACCTGCACACCGGCATCGAGAAGAACCTCGAATACCGCAACTGGACGCAGGGCACCACGTTCGTCACGCGCATGGACTACCTGGCCCCGATGTTCAACGAGGCCGGCTACTGCATGGCGGTCGAGCGGCTGCTCGGGATCGAGGTCCCGGAGCGGGCGACCACGATCCGCGTGCTGATGATGGAACTCAACCGGATCGCGTCCC
>DASWRZ010000091.1:0-2175 GCA_036402935.1 Actinoplanes sp. | reverse complement strand
CGGCAGCGGCGTCGAGGCCCAGACCGCCTGCCCCCGGTCGTAGGGGCCGGTGATGATCGGGTACGGCGAGCCGTCGTCGAGGTCGGTGACCTCGTGGATCTCCGGCGCGACCGACCAGACCCCGGTGCCGCCGAGGAGCTCATGCACCTGCTGGGACGAGTGCGGGAGGAACGGCGTCAGCAGCGCGTTGCAGTCCTTGATCGCCTGCAGCGCGGTGTGCAGGACGGTGTCCCGGCGGGCAGGGTCCTCCTTGAGCTTCCACGGCGCCTGGTCCGACAGGTACTTGTTCGCCTCGCCCACGACGCGCATGGCCTCGGTGATCGCGGCCTTCTGCCGGTTCCGCGACAGCAGGTCTCCCACGCCGGTGAACGCGCCGGACGTCGTCGCCAGCAGCGCCCGGTCGGCGTCGGTGAGCTCGCCCGGGGTCGGCACGGCACCCACGTTCTTCGCCGCCATCGACACCGAGCGGTTGACCAGGTTGCCCCAGCCCGCGACCAGCTCGTCGTTGTTGCGGCGCAGGAACTCCGCCCAGGTGAAGTCGGTGTCCTGGTTCTCGGGCCCGGCGACGGCGATGAAGTAGCGCAGCGCGTCGGCGTCGTACCGGGCGAGGAAGTCGCGCACGTAGATGACGACGTTGCGCGACGAGGAGAACTTGCGCCCCTCCATCGTCAGGAACTCACTCGACACCACCTCGGTGGGCAGGTTCAGCCGCCCCAGACCACCGGGGGTACCGCCCTTGTCGCCCTCGCCGTTGTATCCGAGCAGCTGCGCGGGCCAGATCTCGGAGTGGAAGACGATGTTGTCCTTGCCCATGAAGTAGTAGGCGTCGGAGTCCGGCGTCTGCCACCACTGCCGCCACGCCTCCGGGTCGCCCGACCGGCGGGCCCACTCGATGGACGCCGACAGGTAGCCGACGACGGCGTCGAACCACACGTAGATCCGCTTGTCGTGCCGGTCGATCCAGCCCTCCAGCGGCACGCGCACGCCCCAGTCGATGTCCCGGGTGTAGCTGCGCGGCTTGAGGTCGTGGAGCAGGTTGACGCTGAAGTTCAGTACGTTGGGCCGCCAGCTCTTGCGGGTGGCCAGCCAGTCGCCGAGCGCCCGGGCGAAGGCCGGCAGGTCCAGGAAGTAGTGCTCCTCCTCGACGAACTTCGGCGTCTCGCCGTTGATCTTGCTGACCGGGTTGATCAGGTCGATGGGGTCGAGCTGGTTGCCGCAGTTGTCGCACTGGTCGCCGCGGGCGCCGTCGTAACCGCAGATCGGGCAGGTGCCCTCGATGTAGCGGTCGGGCAGGGTGCGCCCGGTGGACGGGCTGATCGCGCCGAGCGTCGTCTTGGGGAAGACGTACCCGTTCTTCAGCAGGCCGAGGAAGATCTCCTGGCTGATCGCGGCGTGGTTGCCCGTCGTCGTCCGCGTGAACAGGTCGTAGCTCAGGCCCAGGCTGGCCAGATCGCCGACGATGATCCGGTTGTTCCGGTCGGCGATCTCGCGTGGCGACACGCCCTCGGCGTCGGCCGCGACGGTGATCGGCGTCCCGTGCTCGTCGGTGCCGCTGACCATCAGCACCTTGTCGCCGGCCATGCGGTGGTAGCGACTGAAGACGTCCGAGGGGACGCCGAAGCCGGAGACGTGTCCGATGTGCCGCGGGCCGTTGGCGTAGGGCCACGCGACTGCGGTCAGGATGTGCCGATCACTCACGACACGAGACTAGTGAGCGGCGTCGACCGGCTTTGCCCGGCAGCCGGGACGGCGCAGCGGCGCGCCCGCGATCAGCCGTGGAAAACGGCGTCGGAGGCCGTCATGCCCGGGCCTGCGTCGCCGGCCTGGACCGGGGCGAGCACGGCGACCGCGGCGAGCCCGAGGCCGATGACCCCGAGGGTCACGGTGGCCAGCAGCCGATGGGTGGCGACCGGATCGGGACGGCGCTCGCGGGTGCGGGGCCCCTGTGCCACCCACGCGGTGGCGGACGGTGAACCGGCGAGCAGCAGCTTGCCGACGGGGACGGCGAGGGCCATGAGCACCAACAGCGGCAGCGGGATGCCGGCGGGCAGGCCCGCGAACAGCGGCGTGGCCGTCGCGACCACGGCCACGAGCGCGATCAGGGCGATCTCGCCGTAGGCGAGGTTGACCAGCATCGTGCGGCCGGCGCCGTCGATCAGGGCGGCACCCGTGCCG
>DASWRZ010000090.1:0-2630 GCA_036402935.1 Actinoplanes sp. | reverse complement strand
AACTGCGTCTGTCGGGCCTTTCGTGGGCTCGCGCGCAGCGCCAACAGGGCGGGCGTCGGCGACCGCGGCCAATAGCTTATCCGCCCGCCTGCGGCGGGCGGCCGCGGATCCGGTACGCCCGTCTCTCCCCCGGCGATTACTCTCGGTCACCACGGGAGTACGCGGTCAGCGCCGCGCGCCCGCTCGTCACCGGGTCACGAACCGTCCACCGTGTAGACCTTCGCGGGGGCCGCGACCGGCGCCGGGCGGGAGCGGCGGGTGGCCAGCACCGAACCGGCCAGGATGAGCGCGAACCCGGCCGCGATGCTCCAGGTCAGCGACTCGTCGAGGAACAGCACGCCGAGCACGACCGCGACCGCCGGGTTGACGTAGGTGATGACCGTGGAGCGGACCGGGCCGACCTCGTCGATCAGGACGTAGAACAGTAGGAACGCGATCGCCGTGCACAGCAGCGCGAGCACCGCGACCGAGGCGAGCACCGACGCCTTCGGCCAGGCGTGCGGGAACTGGGCGACCCCGACCGGCAGGTAGACCAGGGCGGTCAGGGTGAGGGCGGCCGCGGTCACGCCGATGCGGGGCGCGCCGGACAGGCCGTGGGCGAGGATGAACGGGCCCAGCGCGTAGCCGACCGCGACCACGGCCAGCTCGACGAGCGCGACCGCGTTGCCCCGGCCCAGGTCGAGCCCGGCCAGGGCGACCACACCGAGCAGGCCGACGCCGAGGCCGGCCAGGCGGCGGGCGTCGAGGCGGTCGGTGCGGGTCACCCAGCCGAGGACCGCGCCGACCAGCGGGACGGCCGCGATCAGCAGGCCGGTCAGCGAGCTCGAGAGGTGGGTCTCGGCCTCCGACAGCAGCAGCCACGGCACGGCCAGCTCGGAGACGGTGAAGGCGAGCAGCGGCTTCCAGTGCTTGAGCAGCGGGCGCAGCTCGCCGCGGGCGGCCGCGATCGGCAGCAGGATCAGCGCGGCCAGGCCGGTGCGGCACAGGACCAGCGACGACGGCGTCAGCTCGCCGACCGCCACCTTGATGAACAGGTAGGGCACGCCCCAGATCACGCTCATCGCCGCGAACAGCAGCCAGCCTCGCTTGGACACTCCGGCACCTCTCCCTGTCAGGAGCGATTATGCCTATCGGTCCTTTCCCGGGCCATGGTGACGCCCACGACAGAACGGCCCGCCGTCAAGGCGGGCCGTTCGGCGGAACGTCAGGCCGACAGCGGCTGGGCGTCGGCGCGTACGGGGGCCGGCAGGTCGCCGTCGGCGCCCAGGTAGTCGTGGATCGCCGCGGCGGCGGCCCGGCCCTCGGCGATCGCCCACACGATCAGCGAGGCGCCGCGGTGCATGTCGCCCGCGACGAAGACGCCCTCGACGTCGGTCTGCCAGGTCCGGTCCGCGTCGAGCACGCCGCGCCGGTTGCGGGTCAGCCCGAACTGGTCGAGGAACGGCTGCTGCTCGGTGCCGTCGAAGCCGATCGCCAGCAGCACCAGGTCGGCCCGCAGGTCGCGCTCGGAGCCCGGGGTGATCGTGACCGTGCGGACGCCGTCGACCCGCTCGACCACCACGTCGGCGACGCGGACCGCGGTGACGTTGCCGTCGCCGTCGTCCACGAACTCCTGGACGGCCACGCCGAAGACGCGGTCGCCGCCCTCCTCGTGGGCCGGGTAGTTGCGCAGGATGACCGGCCAGGTCGGCCACGGGTGCAGCGCGTCGACCCGGACCTCCGAGGGCAGCGGGTACTGGTCGAGCTGGATCACGTTGGCCGCGCCCTGCCGGTGGGCCACGCCCAGGCAGTCGGCGCCGGTGTCGCCACCGCCGATGATCACCACGTGCTTGCCCGCGGCGTCGATCGGCGTCGTCTCCTGCAGGCCGGCGACGACCCGGTTGGCCGGCACCAGGTGGTGCATCGCGAGGTGTACGCCGTTCAGGTCGCGGCCCGGCGTCGACGAGGCGTCGCGGCCGGCGAGCGCGCCCGCGGCCAGCAGCACCGCGTCGAACCGCTCGCGCAGGTCGTCCGCGGTCACGTCGACGCCCACGTTCACGCCGGTCTCGAAGACGACGCCCTCGGCCCTCATCTGCTCGAGCCGGGCGTCCACCACGTGCTTCTCGATCTTGAAGTCGGGGATGCCGTAGCGGAGCAGGCCGCCGATCCGGTCGTCGCGCTCGAAGACCGTGACCGCGTGCCCGGCGCGGGCCAGCTGCTGGGCCGCGGCCAGGCCGGCCGGGCCCGAGCCGACGACCGCGACCCGCTTGCCGGACGGGGCCGGGGCGGGCTGCGGGCGTACGTAGCCGAGCGCGAACGCGTGGTTGGCGATCTCGACCTCGACCTGCTTGATCGTGACCGGGTCGTCGGAGATGCCGAGCACGCACGCCGCCTCGCAGGGCGCCGGGCAGAGCCGCCCGGTGAACTCCGGGAAGTTGTTGGTCGCGTGCAACGACTCGGCCGCCGCACCCCACGCCCCGGTACGCACGAGGTCGTTCCAGTCCGGGATGCGGTTGCCGAGCGGGCAGCCCTCGTGGCAGAACGGGATGCCGCAGTCCATGCACCGGGTGGCCTGGTCGCGGATCAGCTCCTCGCCCGCCGGCGGGTAGACCTCGCGCCAGTCCTGGATGCGTACGGGCACCGGCCGCCGC
>DASWRZ010000089.1:0-2492 GCA_036402935.1 Actinoplanes sp. | reverse complement strand
GCGTCCCAGTCCTCGACGGTCGCGTTCAGCTGGGTCCAGTGTGCGTCCGGCTGCAGCGGGCGATGGTCGGGCATCGGGACCTCCGGGAAAGTCGTCCTACCGCCAGATTGCCACAGCAATGGATCCAATTCCAGGGCAGTTCGGGTCTGGGAGTTAGGATGCTGCTGGTATTGGATCCAATAGTGGGAGGGAGGGGCCGATGGCGATGCCCGGGCTGCGCCGCCTCGACCATGTGGGCTTCACGGTGCCCGATCTCGAGGAGGCGACCCATTTCCTGGTCGACGTGCTGGGCTGCGAATACCTCTACCCGCTCGGCCCGTTCGCCGACGACGGCGACTGGATGGCGCGGCACCTGAACGTGCATCCCCGGGCCACGGTGCCGCAGAACCGGTTCTTCCGCTGCGGCGACCAGGCCGTCTTCGAGGTGTTCGCCTACACCGCGCCCGACCAGCGCACCGTCATGCCGCGCAACAGCGACATCGGCGGCCACCACATCGCGCTGTACGTGGACGACCTCGACGCGGCCGTGGCGCACCTGAGGGAGCACGGCGTCGCCGTGCTGGGTGAACCGACCGCGAGCCGCGGACCGCACGAGGGCCAGCGCTGGGTCTACTTCCTGGCACCATGGGGCATGCAGTTCGAGCTGGTCTCCTATCCACAGGGCAAGGCGTTCTTCCGGGAGCAACCGTGACCGCCGCCAGCCTGCGGGTGGCGGGCCAGCTGCGCACCGCGATCCTCGGTGGCACGATCGGGCCCGGCGAACGGGTCCGCCAGGAAGAGGTCGCGCAGCGGTCCGGCGCGAGCCGCCTTCCGGTGCGCGAGGCGCTGCGCATGCTCGCCGCCGAGGGACTGATCGAGAACGAGCCGCACAAGGGCGCGCGGGTCCCGCGGCTGAGTATGCGCGAGGTCGACGTCATGTACCGGATGCGGGAGCAACTCGAGCCCCTCGCCCTGGCCGAGAGCCTGCCCGAGCTGACCGCCGACGATCTCGCGCGCCTCGGCGACCTGCAGGACCGCATCGAGCAGGGCGGTGATGTGGGACGGTTCCTGGAACTGGACCGCGAGTTCCACCTGCTGACCTATCGCGGCTGCCGGGTCGAGCAGCTCACCTCGACCGTCGTGCGGCTGTGGAACTCGACGCAGCATTACCGGCGGGCGTTCGTCCAGCTGAGCGGGCCGGAACGGATGTGGGTCGTGAACGCCGAGCATCGGCTGCTGCTGGACGCGCTCGTTCGCCGCGACCGGACCGACGCCGGCCGCTTCCTGGCCGGTCACATCCGCCGCACCCGGATCGAGCTGGGCCACCACCCGGGCGTCTTCGAGGGCTAATAGGCGTTCGCCACGACGAGGTCCTCGGCTGGGAAGAGGGTCAGAACCCGCGGCCCGTCCTGGGTGACCACGATCTCCTCCTCGATGCGCGCCGCGGAGAACCCGTCGTTCGCCGGGCAGTACGTCTCCAGAGCGAACACCATGCCGGCCTGCAGTTGCACCGGCTCGGTCATGCTGTTGAGCCGGGAAATGATCGGCCGTTCGTGCAGCCCGAGGCCGAGCCCGTGGCCGAACTGCAGGCCGAAGGCGGCCATCTCGTTCTCGAAGCCGAAGTCGGTCGCGGCCGGCCAGACCGCGGCGATCTGGTCGGTGCCGGCGCCGGGGCGTACCACCGCGATCGCCGCGTCCATCCACTCCCGCGCCCGGGTGTACGCGTCGCGCTGGCTGGGCGTCGACCGGCCCACCCCGAAGGTGCGGTAGTAGCAGGTCCGGTATCCGTTGTAGGAGTGGATGATGTCGAAGAAGGCCTGGTCGCCGGGGCGGATGAGCCGGTCGGAGAAGTTGTGCGGGTGCGGGTTGCAGCGTTCCCCGGACACCGCGTTGACCGCCTCGACCTGGTCGGAGCCCATCTCGTAGAGCCGCTTGTTGGCCAGCGCGACGATCTCGTTCTCCCGCACGCCCGGCTTGAGTGCCTCGACGATGTCCTGGTAGACGCCGTCGACCATGGCGGCCGCCTGATTGAGCAGGACGATCTCGTCGCTCGACTTGATCAGCCGGGCGTCGAGCATCAGCTGCTGCGCGTCGAGGATCGTCAGGCCCTGGCGCTGCATCTCGAACAGGAACGGCGGCTCGACGATGTCGACGCCGACCGGTTGATCGTCCACCCCGGCGTCTCGCAACATGCCCTTGATCTCGCTTACCGCGGACTTCATCAGCCCGGCGCTCGGTGCGATCGCACCCCGCAGGCCCAGCATCCCGGCCCGGCAGTCGTCCTGGGCCAGCCACGGCGCGTAGAGGCGGTGGTGGCGGGCGGCGGAGCCGAAGTCCCACAGCGTCGGGCCGTCCGCACCGCGGATGAGCAGCGCGTAGCGGGTCATCTTGTCGCCCAGCGCGCCGCCGATCCAGGTCTGCGTGGTGTAGCGGATGTTGTAGAAGTCGAAGAGCAGCAGTGCCCCGCACTCGCTGGTGGCCAACGCATCCTTCGCCCGCTGCAACCGGTAGCG
>DASWRZ010000088.1:0-10631 GCA_036402935.1 Actinoplanes sp. | reverse complement strand
TGCTCTCCGGCGGCGCGAACGGCGACGAATCCGGGTTGCCGAACGGCGACGGGCTCCCATAGGTCGAGCCGGACCCGGGCTGTGCGCCGCCGAACGGAGAGGTACCGCTCGCGGAACCGAACTCCGCGGGCTCGGCCGATGCGCTGCCGAAGGTTGCCGGGCGGGCGCTGCCGAACGGCGACGACTCGTGGCCTTGCCCGAACGGCGACGGCTCCTGCCCGAAGGGGGACGGCTCCTGGCCGAAGGGGGACGACTCCTGCCCGCTGGGCGATGATCCCCGGTCGCGGCCGAACGGCGAGGACTCCTGGTTGAAGGACGACGCCTCCTGCCCGAACGGCGACGCCTCCTGGTCGCGGGGCGAAGACTCCTGATCGCGGCCGTACGGCGACGACCGTCGGTCGCGGGGCGAGGACTCCTGGCGGTGCCCGAAGGGCGAGGATCCCTGGTCGCGGCCAAACAGCGAGGACCCCTGACCGCGGAGCGGCGACTCCTGGTCGCGCCCGAACGGCGACGACTGCTCGTCACGGAGCGACGACGGGTCGCGGCCGAACGGCGAGGACTCCTGACCGCGGGGCGAGGACTCCTGACCGCGGGACGAAAACTCCTGGCCGCTGGGCAAAGACTGCTGGTCGCGGCCGAACGGCGACGGCTCCTGGCCGCTGGGCAAAGACTCCTGGCCGCTGGGCAAAGACTCCCGGCCGCTGGGCAAAGACTCCCGGCCGCTGGGCAAAGACTCCTGGCCGCTGGGCAAAGACTCCTGGTCGCGGCCGAACGGGGACGGCTCCTGGTCGTACGGACCCGACTGCGGCTCGGACAGTGCGGCCCGCCCGAACGGGTGCTCGCCGGGTGACGGCTGCCCGTAGGGATGCGGCTCGGGGGACGCTGAACCGAACTCGGCCGCCGACGGCATGCCGAACGGGGTCGGCTGGCTGCGTACCGGCAGGTCGGAGCCGGACGGGGTGTCGGTGCCGGCCGGTGAGCGCAGCGGGAAACCGCCGCTGTCGCCGCGCCGGGTCGGGAACCCGCCGCCGCCGCTGCCGCGTAGCGGGAAGCCGCTGCCGTTGGGCTGCGCGCTGTCGTCGGGCCGGCTCGGCGTCGGCGCGTCGGGCAGACCGGTCAGGGTCGCGCCGGGCACGCGGACGCGCTGGTCGCCGAAGGCCGAGATGCCGGGCGGTCGGCCGGTGGCCTGGTCGGGCTCCGGGTCGGAGGGTTCGCTGCCGGCGAGGCCGCGGCTCGGGTTGCCGGCCGCGAAGCCGTCGAATTCGGACAATTGGGGCGGCGTGGTCGGGTTGCGCTGCGGAAGCGGGTCGCCGGCGCCGATCGGATTGCGCTGCGGCAGGCCGGCATCCGGCCGGGCGAACGGCTTTTCCGATTCGGGTGAGCGCGGCGCGGGCGCGGGCGCCCGGTCGGTCCGCGAGTCACCGGCGGGTGGCGCGAACGGCGACGGCTCGGGAACCCGAGCGGAGCCGTACTGCGTGCCGGCCGGGCGTGCGGCCGCCGGTTCCGAGCCCGGGCCGAACGACGACACGGCGGGCACCACGAACGGCGAGCCACCGTTCGGCGTCGCCGGCGGAGGCGGAGCGTACGAACTGGGGAAACCTTCGGCGGGCGGCTGGGCGGTCGCGCGACCGGCGGCGCGCCGGCCGTCGGCGTCCGGCGGGAAGCCGTCCGCTGTCGGTCCGCCCGACGTGGCCTCGGCCGGTTGCGTACCGGCGTACTGCCCCTCGGACGTCATGATCGCCTCCTCATCCATGCGGCCGTGCCAGCTTTGCACGGACGCGGTCCGCCGGCACTTCGCCGACGGCCGTGCCAGCTTTCAGGCCAGGCCGTTCGGGACTCTCCGCGCGGGTCGGAAGCCCCGGTCTCCCTGTCCGGCGGGGGGAGCCGGGGTGGTGACCGTGCCCAACCGTACCGGGCCGAGCCGGTGGGAGGAATCCCGGTGTACGTCCGGAAGGGGACGCCTAACTGATCTTTAAGCCTGTCCTGCAACAAGAAACGCCCCGTCCGGATTGTTCCGGACGGGGCGTCTTGTGGCCGTGGATCAGAACAGCCGGCGCTGGGCGAAGATGGCGATCTCGTCACGCATCGACTGCGACGGCGCGGACATCCACGCCCGGTCGATGGCGCGGTTCTGCCGGTTGATCAGACGGCGCTGACGGGCGCGGTCGATCATTTTCATGGTGCTGCTCACTTCCCTGGACTCAGGTGGCTCGATGTCATATCAGACAACGCCATTATGCGGGTCTGTAATCCGTCTTACCAACTAATTAGAGGGTGATGCGCGGCACCGGCCTAACGATCGAAGGTTTTAGGGCCAAAAAATCTACGTCCACGCGAGCAGGGTCGCCTCCGGGTCCTCGAGGAACGCCCCGACGTCACGGAGGAACTTCGAGCCCAGTTCCCCGTCGACGATCCGGTGGTCGAAGGAGAGCCCCAGCGTGGTGACCTGGCGGATCTTGATCTTGCCTTTGTGCACCCAGGGCATTTCACGGATCGCGCCGAAGGCCAGGATGGCCGACTCGCCCGGCGGCAGGATCGGGGTGCCGGTGTCCACACCGAACACGCCGACGTTGGTGATCGAAAGTGTCCCGCCCGACATGTCGGCCGGAGGGGTCTTTCCCGACTTCGCAACCTGGACAAGTGTGTTGAGCGCCTCGGCCAGCTCCCGCAACGTGAGACGACCGGCGTCCTTGACGTTGGGAACGATCAGGCCGCGCTCGGTGGCCGCCGCGATGCCGAGATTGACGTATTCCTTCACGACGATCTCGCCGGTCCCGCCCGACCAGGTCGAGTTGACCATGGGGTGCCGCTTGACGCCCAGCAGCACCGCCTTGGCCACCAGCAGCAACGGCGAGATGCGGACGTCGCCGAACTCCGGCCGCGCCTTGATCTTCTCGAGGGCCCGCATCGACCGGGTGACGTCGACGGTCAGGAACTCCGTGACGTGCGGCGCGGTGAACGCCGAGGCGACCATGTTCTCCGCGGTCAGCTTGCGGACGCCCTTGATCAGGATCCGCTGCTCGCGGGAGGCGTCGAAGACCGCCGCGGCCGGCGCGGTGATCGAGCTCACTGCAGCGCCTTGCGCTTCCATCGGGCCTGCGGCCGCCTGATGTACGTCGTCGCGGGTAACCGACCCCATCGGGCCGGTTCCGGCGATTGCACTCAGGTCGACGCCGAGATCCCGGGCCAGTTTCCGGACCGGTGGCTTGGCCAGCACCGGCCCACTGCGATGCCCGTTGGTCGGAGCCGAGGCGCCCGGAACCGGGTTGGTGGACGGCCCGGGAGTTGTGGACACGCCCGGAAGCGGGGTGGCGGACGGCCCGGGAGTTGCGGACACGCCCGGAACCGGGGTGGCGGACGGCGCGACCGGAGTCGCCGTGGACGCCGGCGGGGTCGAAGCGGCCGGAACGGCCGCCGCCGGGGCGGGCGAAGGCGTGACCGACGACGGAAGGGCGACCGGGGGAGCCGCGGCAGCTGGAGGCGACGATGCGGTGGGGGACGCGGACGCCGTACCAGAAGAGCGGGGTCGCCTCTTGGCGGAAGTCGTCCGCGGGCCGTAACCCACCAGGACGGCCGTGCGTCCGCCGGGGGCCGGACCACCGATCATGCCGGGCTCGACCGAGCCCTCTTCCGGCGCCAACTCGACCGCCGCGAGTGACTCGGCCGACGGGGCCGGACCACCGCCGGCGCCGTCCTCGGTTGAGGGCAGCGGGCCGGCCGACGGATCGGTGTCGATGGCGACGATCGGCGAACCCACCTCGACCGTCGTGCCCGCCTCGTGGAAGATGCGGGTCACCACGCCGGCCCACTTGGCCGGGATCTCGACCGCCGCCTTGGCCGTCTCCACCTCGACGATCGGCTGGTTGAGCTCGATCGTGTCGCCGACCTTGACCAGCCAGGCGAGGATCTCGCCCTCGGTCAGGCCCTCGCCGAGGTCCGGCAGGTTGAATTCCTTGACCCGTGACATGCCGGTCACCAGCCGAACGAACGGTCGACGGCGTCCAGCACCCGGTCGAGGTCGGGCAGGTAGTCCTCTTCGACCCGGGCGGCCGGGTAGGGAACGTCGAAACCGGTCACGCGCAGCACCGGAGCCTCGAGCGAGTAGAAGCACTCCTCGGTGATCCGGGCGGCCAGCTCGGCGCCGAGGCCGATGTTGCCCGGCGCCTCGTGCACGACCACGGCCCGGCCGGTCTTGCGCACCGAGGCGTAGATCGTCGGGTAGTCGACCGGCGAGAGCGAGCGCAGGTCGATGACCTCAAGGTTGCGGCCGTCCTCTTCGGCCGCGGTGGCCGCCTCGAGTGCCGTGCGCACCATCGGGCCGTAGGCCAGCAGCGTCGCGTCGGTGCCCTCTCGGGCGACCCGGGCGGTGTGCAGCGGGTAGGCGCCGGACAGGTCGGCGTCGAGGTCGACCCCGCCCTTCTCCCAGTAGCGCCGCTTGGGCTCGAAGAAGATGATCGGGTCGTCGGAGGTGATCGCCTGCTGGATCATCGTGTAGGCGTCGGCCGGGTTGGCGCAGGTCACGACCTTGAGGCCGGGGGTGTGCGCGAAGTAGGCCTCGGGAGACTCGGAGTGGTGCTCGACCGCGCCGATGCCACCGCCGAACGGGATCCGGATGACGATCGGCAGCCGCACGTTGCCCTTCGACCGATAGAACATCTTCGCGACCTGGGCGACGATCTGGTTGTAGGCCGGGAAGACGAACCCGTCGAACTGGATCTCGCAGACCGGGCGGTAGCCGCGGATGGCCAGGCCGACCGCGGTGCCGACGATGCCCGCCTCGGCCAGCGGGGTGTCGATGACCCGCTGCTCGCCGAAGTCCTTCTGCAGACCGTCGGTGATGCGGAAGACGCCGCCGAGCTTGCCGACGTCCTCGCCCATGATGACGACCTTGGGGTCGTTCTCCAGGGAGCGGCGCAGGCCGTGGTTGAGGGCCTTGCCGAGGGTGATTGTTTCGGACATCAGTGCGCGCTCCCCTCGAACGAGGCCTGGTAGTCGGCGAACCGCTGCCGCTGGGCGTCGACCTCGGGCGAACCGTTGGGATAGACGTTGTCGAACAGGGTGAGCGGCTGCGGGTCGGGCATCGCGAGGACCCGCTCGCGCAGATCGAGCGCGAGGGTCTTCGCCGAGTCGTCGACCTCGGCGAAGAAGGTGTCGTCGGCCAGCTGCTGCTTGGCGAGGAACGCCTTGAGCCGACTGATCGGGTCCTTGGCCTTCCAGGCCTCGACCTCGCTGGCGATGCGGTAGCGCGTCGGGTCGTCCGAGCTGGTGTGGGCGCCCATCCGGTAGGTGTACGCCTCGATCAGCGTCGGGCCCTGGCCGTTGCGCGCGTGGTCGAGCGCCGCCCGGGTGACCGCGAAGCTGGCCAGCACGTCGTTGCCGTCGATCCGTACGCCCGGGAAGCCGAAGCCCGCGGACCGCCGGTAGAGCGGGATGCGGGTCTGACGCTCCAGCGGCTCGGAGATCGCGTACTGGTTGTTCTGGCAGAAGAAGACCATCGGCGCGTGGAACACGCCGGCCCAGACGAACGCCTCGTTGACCTCGCCCTGGCTGGTCGCGCCGTCGCCGAAGTAGGCGATCACCGCCTCGCCGTCGGGGCCGCCGGTCTTGCCGTCCATCGTGATGCCCATGGCGTAGCCGGTCGCGTGCAGCGTCTGCGAGCCGATGACGATCGTGTAGCCGTTGAACTTGTGCTTGTTCGCGTCCCATCCGCCCTGGTCGACGCCGCGGAACAGGCCGAACGGCATGATCGGGTCGATGCCGCGGGTGTAGAGGACGCCGTGCTCCCGGTAGGTCGGGAAGGCCATGTCCTGCTCGCGCAGCGCCCGCCCGGAGCCGACCTGAGCCGCCTCCTGGCCCAGCAGGCTCGCCCAGATCCCCAGCTCGCCCTGCCGTTGCAGGGCTGTCGCCTCGGCGTCCAGCCGCCGGACCGTCACCAGGTCCTTGTACAGCTCGCGGTACTCGTCGTCGGTGAAATCGACCGAGTAGGTAACGCCGTCGTCGGTGGTGACGCTGTCCACGCGTTCGCCATCGGGGGTGAGCAGTTGGACGAAGCCGCCGGCCGGTGCATCAAGCCCGGCCTCGCTTCCGCCGTTCGCCATCCGTGTCTCCCTGTTCATCTCTGCGCCCGCGGCGGGTGTTGCCCGTCCGCGCGACGAACCGCTCGGTCGCCGCGCCTGACCCGGGTGAGGTTGCCGCGCGGCCTCTCGACGGGGGTCGGGACCCCGCCGGGGAGTGACGGCCCCCACCACGCCCCGCTTGTGGATCGGCGAAGGCGACGGCGGCGGTGCCGTCGCCCCCAATCCTGACAGAGAACGTGAGCGTCGTTACAGATCAGGTCGATCACAGTCCGGAAATTCCCAGGCCACACCGCTGCCCACATTTGTCCGTATTAGTGGTTTTCGTACGGTCACTACCGTACGAATGGGCGGATCCCGCCGCTGCCGATATGCGGCAGCTTCGTTCATCCCTGTGATCGCGACTAATCCATGTTGATCATTGGCTTCACCGCATCCAGGGGAGGGGACCGGCCGTGCCGGATGAGCGAGACGACCCCGTCGTACCGCCGCTCAAGGTCATGCGGAAGCGCCTGAACGGCGTCTATCGAGCGGACAGCGGGTTCTCCGGCCCGACCCGTCGTTATGTGCTCATTGTGGCGCTTCTGGTCGGGTTAGCATCGGTTCCCACACTGGCGGCGATCACCGCCGGATCGAACGAGCTCTCCGACGGCACCACCCACACTCTGGACGTGCCGTTCCTGCCGCCGGCCTCGCCGGGCCCGATCGGAGGCCGGCACCCGGCAGACAATTCGGGCGTCGGCCAACCCGACGCCGGCTCGCCGGGGGACGGCTCCCACGATGTCGGCTCTTCCGACGTCGGCCCTTCCGACGTCGGTTCGGCGGGCGCTGGTTCGGCGGGTTCTGGGTCGCCTGGCTCTGGGCCGCCTGGCTCTGGGTCGCTGGGCGGCAGTTCGACGCTGGGCGCCGGTTCTTCGAGCGCTGGGTCGCTGGGCGCCGGCCCACCGAGCGCTGGGTCGCTGGGCACTGGTCCGTCGGGCGCCGGTTCATCTGGGGTTGGTTCGTCGGCCGCGCCGGCTGGCTCCGGCCCGCCGTCCGCGGCTTCCGGGCCGTCCCCGACGCTGCCGCCACCGGCTCTAGGGGCATCGGAGGGGGCCAAGGCCGCGATCCGGGCCGGGCGCATCTTGGGCCAGGTGGGTCGGCGCAAGCCGCGGGTGACTCCGCCTTCTCCCGTACGCGGTGAGCCCGCCCCGCCGAGCGACGGCTACGGATCGGGCAGTTCCCGGCAGGACCATCCGCCGAGACCTCATTCGGCACCGCACCACGCGCCCGGCTCGTCCGGGCCAGGCTCGTCGAAGTCCGGCTCGTCGAAGTCTGGTCCTTCGAAGTCTGGTCCTTCGAAGTCCAGCCCCTCGAAGTCCAGCCCCTCGAAGTCCGGCTCCTCGAAGCCAGGTCCTTCAAAGGCCGGCCCTTCAAAGACCGGCCCAGACGCGTCGGCTCTGGTGCCCGGCCTGGTCGACGGCGATGGCTTCCCATCGGTCCCCGGCTTCCCGGAACTGCCCGGCTTCAACGCACCGGACCCGGACCACGACTCATCCGGCGACAACGGCGCCAGCAACAGTCACAACACCGGCGGCGACGACAGCGCTAACGGCAACGACAACGCCAGCAGCAACGCGCCGCAGAAGCCTGAGGAACCGGCGGCCTGGAACGGCCGCCCGGCCTGCCACGAGCGCGGCAAGTGTGGCGCTCGCCCGTCCCACCATCACCGCCCGGATTTCACCGGCCGCCGCCCGTGCGACAACGCGAGCCACCGGGCCACCAGGTCAGATCACCGCACCGTCCAGTCGACCGGTCCCGCGACCGGTCCGCACACTGCCGGAGGTCCGCAGTGACCGAACGCCCGCAAAACGCCCGAACCACCCGCGCCTATGCGAACGGCGGCGGTTTCAACACCCGCCGTTCGATCCCGGAGGCTCGGAGCCCGGAGTCGCGCGCCGACGAGAACCAGAACCGCTCCTACCGCGGGAACCACCGCGCCGGCGGCCAGCATCACCTCGACCACCAGACCCCGGCTCAGCAGCGCGACTCCCGGGTCGGCCGGCACCACGCCGACCCGCACGACGACTACATCAGCAGCTAGTCGAGATCAACGACGACTACATCAGCAGCCAGTCGAGATCAACGACGACCACATGAGCAGCCAGTCGAGATCAACGACGACCACATGAGCAGCCAGTCGAGGTCAACAGCTAGTCGAGGTGATCGCGGTTGGCCTCGATCCAGGCGTCGATCGCGTCGGTGTCGTTCGGGTCGACGCCCTCCGAGATCAGCTGGGCGACCGCCGCGGTGGCCGGGCTGCGCCGCTCGCCGGTCGCGTAGAGGCGGGCGAACTCCGGGATCATCTCCTCGACCATCTCGTCGGTCTGTGCGACCGCCGCCTCGGGTAGGCCGCGGCGCCGGGTCGCATAGGCCGACCAGGCCCGGGTGACCCGGGGCAGCATCGCGGCGTCGTCCATGTCGAGGACCGCCCGCCGGTGCACCCAGTCGAGTAGGAAGAGGCCGGCCACCGCCGGGCTCCAGCGCAGCGGGTCGGCCGACGGCAGGCTCGCCGCGTGGTCGAGGATCAGGCTCACGCAGAAGTGCAGGGACGCCACCTCGTCGTCCGCGGTGATCTTGTCGAGGCCGAACCGGGCCGCCTCGGGTGAGCCCAGGAAGTCGCGGGACAGGTCGGCCGGCGGTGGCGTGGGCGGCTCGGTCAGCGGCGGGGTGGTCGACGCCGGCAGCAGCGCCAGGCGGGCCGCGGCGAGTGCGCGGTCGGTCGCGAGGGAGCCGTCGGCGGGTAGGTCGCCCAGCCCGTCGGTGATCTCCAGGTGTCGGTTGACCTCGCCGCGGACCCGGCCCGGGTCTTCCGCGCGGAACCAGGTCAGCTCGTCGTCGTCGCACATCTCGCGCACCTGCTCGAGGACCCGGGCCGCCGAGGAGCCGACGAAGACGTCCTTGGTGATGCCGATGTTGTGGTCGACGAGGGCGACGACCGCGTGTTCGGGGCCGCCGTCGTCGGCGTCCTCGTACGCGAAGGTGACCAGATAGGACGTCTGATCGCCGTACACGTCGCCGTAAGCCCAGCACCCGGTGGGCCGGACGCGCCCCAGCTGGGCCGCCCACGAAGGAGCTTGCGGCCCTCGGCGTACGTCGGAGGCACCCGTCGCGTCGGGCACCAGAGCTGCGAAAACCTCGCGGATCGTGGTGGCCGCCGCCGTGCGGCGCCGCGTGGTGGCTCCCAGGAAGTTGCCGACGAAGTCGCGCACCGCGGTTGCGCGGTCGGCGGTCGCGACCGAATAGACGCTGCCGAGGAGCGCGGTGCCGAGCATCTCGGCATCCAGGGCACAGTCGAGCTTGGCCACGTCGCGGGCGGCGTGGAGGACTGCTTCGTACGGAGTCTGTGGTGCCGCCATGACCGCGACGTTACCCGGCCCGGAGGGTGGAGAACCTACTCCGAACGCACCACGGTCAACGCTTCACGTGCCTGGGCGTAGGCGTTGAGCACCTCGCGAACCGGCGCCACGACATATTCGCGGGCGACCTCGGTGATCGCCGAGCGCAGCCGCTGCTCGGCCTTGCGCCGGGCCCGCTTGGCACCCCAGTCGACGATCGGCCGCAGCAGCACCGCCAGCAGCAACCCGAGCAACAGGCCACCGAGCAGCATCAATGTCGGCATCGGCACCGCGCCGACCTTGGGGTAGTCGAGGTCGGGCAGCGCCAGCAGCTTGAGCACGTAGCCGACGATCAGCCAGCCGAGCCCGCCGGCCGCGAGGAACGTGAGCAGCCATTGCAGCAGCCCGATGCCGCGCCACCAGAGCGGCGGCCTGTTCATGCCGAGTTCGGTCTTGGCGACCGCGCGGTCGAGCGCGTCGGAGAGGTCACCGGCCCGGGAACGGGCCGCGTTGTTGAGTGCGGGCGCCCAGATCTCCGGCAACGGCGCCGCCGCGCGAGACGCGACGGCACGGACCGAAAGGCCGACGGCCGACTTCTGCGCCGCATTGGCTTCCGGCACCGACGTACGCGGTACGACATCCGTGGACACGGCGTCCGTGCGAGGTTTGTCGCCCAGATGCAGGCGGCGTAGCGGATCGGGTCGCAGCCGCCGCAGCCCCCGGATCAGTGGCCACCCGGTCGACGCGACCGCCCGATGGCGGTAGGAGCCGGCCACCGCGTCGGCGACCGCGGGCACCCCGGCCGAGGCGGCGAGCGCGTCGGAGAGCTGCCGGACCGTCGCGCGGTCGATCTCGTCCTCCGCCGCGGGCGGGCCGATCATGCCGGTGAGCTGCTGGCTGACCGATTCCAGGTCGGCGCCGAGGCGGCGCAGCGCGGCCTGCCTCTCGGCGACCGTGCGCTCCAGGGCGGAGCGCAGGTCGCTCAGCATGCCCGGCTGCTTGGCCGAGGTCGCCAGCACCGGCGCCCCGGTCATGCCGTCCTCTTCGAGCAGCCGCTTGAGGTCGGTCAGCACGGTGTCGGTGTCGGCGGCGTTGAGCCGGTCGGCCTGGTTGAGCACGACGATCGTGACGTCGGCGTGCGACCGGAACTGGGAGAGATAGGCCTGGTGGAGGATGCGGT
>DASWRZ010000087.1:0-19047 GCA_036402935.1 Actinoplanes sp. | reverse complement strand
GCGCAAACTCGACCACGGCGGCACCATCCTGCTGCACGACAGCGACCACCACGCCGCCCCCAAATGCTGGCTCGCCATGCTCGGCGCCCTCCCCGCGATCCTGACCACCTGCCGCGCCCGCGGCCTCGACGTCGGCCCCCTCGCCGAGCACGGCCTCTGATCCGCTTCAGCCCTCGTTCAGCTCCCCGGCTTCATGGTGATCGCCGTGGTGAACAAGCGAGGGCTGACACCGGTCGGCGACGGGGGACGGGCGGCCGACCCGCCGGACGACGGCTCCGGGCGGCGCCGCGGGCGGCCCGTTGCGATCTGGGATCTCGACGGGGCCCTCACCCGCACCGACACGCTGCTGCCGTTCCTGCGCCGCGTTGCCGGCACGGCGGCCGTCGTCGGCGCCCTGGCCGTGGCCGCAAGCCGCGATCTGCCGCGCCGCAACGAGCGCGACGCCGCGAGGGCGCTGCTGCTGCAGCGGATCCTCGGCGGCCGCCCTCTCGACCAGGTCGACCAGGTCGCCCGCGGCTACGCGGCCCGGCTGGTCGCCGCCCGGCTACGCCCGGATTCACTGGCCCGCTGGTCCTGGCACCGTCGGGAAGGTCACCGCCTGGTCATCGCCTCCGCGTCACCCGGCCTCTACGTACACCACCTCGGCCGGCAGCTCGACGCCGATGCCGTGATCTGCACGGAGATGACCGTTGTCAACGGGCGACTCACCGGCGCTCTTCGAGGCGGGAACTGCCGCGGCGCCGAGAAGGCGCGCCGGGTCCTCGCCCATCTGGTCGAGCATCCCGCCACCCGGGTCTGGGCCTACGGCGGCGGAGACACCGACCGGCCGCTGCTCGCGCTGGCCGACGTCGCGACACGGGTCACCCCGCACGGCCGCCTTCCCGGCTGGGCCGACCGATGAGGAAGATGTGACGCCGGCCGGTCCGGCAATTCATGGCAATGGCGGCAGCCGTTCAGCGAATTCTTACCCTCCGGCAATCATCGTGACGCCGTGAATTACCGGCTCTTCAACCTGATCAATTCCGCGGCCGGACATTTGGCGGTGATCGACCACCTCATGCGGTTCGCCGCTGTCGACCTGGTCTTCCTGGTTTTCTCGATCGCCGGCGCCGTCGTCCTCTACGCGCTGCTGCAACGCCGGTTCCGAGCTGTTCTCTGCTTCGGCGCAACGCTCGTACTCGCCTTCGGGTTAGCCCAGGTCCTCGCTCACCTCAGCCGTGAGCAGCGCCCGTTCCAGGACCATCCGGTGCACCAGCTGATCGCGCACACGCCCGGCGTTGGAATGCCCAGCGACCACGCCACCGCGGCCTTCGCGATCGCCTTCGGCCTCATGGTGTTCCTGAGCCGCCGGGCCGGCATCGCACTGATCCCGGTCGCGCTCCTGATCGGCTTTGCCCGGGTGTGGACCGGCCTGCACTATCCGGGCGACATCCTCGCCGCCGCACTGATCGCCGCCCTCGCGGCGATGTTCGTGTACGTGGTCAACCGCGACCCACGCGAGCTGGAGTCGAACGAGCCGGCGATGCGACCGGGCGTGAACCGGACGGCCTCGGCAACCGCCCGCAGCGACCGCGGCTGAGCCCCGTTTCAGCGTTTCTTCAGGTCGGACTCGGAACTCTCTCTCGCCGTGACAGTTGATGATCGGATCCAGCGCCCGGCCGCTCGCCCGGCCGGCCTCGTGGTCAAGGTGCCCCAGGTGACCGCCCTGTTCTGGGTGATCAAGGTGCTGACCACCGGCATGGGCGAGACCGCGTCGGATTTCCTGGCCCGCACCATCTCCCCGCCGGTGGCCGTCGCCGCGGGCGCCGCCGCCTTGGCCGTGGCCCTGTTCCTCCAGCTGCGGGCCCGGCGCTACCGCACCGGCATCTACTGGCTTGCCGTGGTCATGGTCAGCGTCTTCGGCACCATGGCCGCCGACGTCCTGCACATCGGGCTCGGCGTCCCGTACGCCGTCTCCACCGCCGGCTTCGCGATCGCCCTCGCCGTCGTCCTCGGCCTCTGGTACGCCAGCGAGCGAACCCTGTCGATCCACACCGTCACCCGCGGCCGCCCGGAGCTGTTCTACTGGGCGACCGTGCTGGTCACCTTCGCCCTCGGCACCGCCGCCGGCGACCTGACCGCCACCACCTTCGGCTGGGGTTATCTGCGCTCCGGCCTGGTGTTCGCCGCGGCCATCTGTGTCCCCGCACTGGCGTTCCGGGCCCGCCGGCTCAACGCGATCGCCGCGTTCTGGACGGCGTACGTCATCACCCGCCCGCTCGGCGCCTCCTTCGCCGATTGGATGGGCGTGCCCGCCGCGCGCCATGGTCTCGGCTGGGGAACCGGCCCGGTCACCGTCGCCTGGGCCGTCGTCATCGTCGCGCTGGTCGCCTACCTCGGTTTGCGCCGCCCGGCTCCGCCCGAGTCATTCAGGGATCTCTAAGCTTTCGATCGCCAGCCTTCGGGCCATGAGTAGTAGCGCGCCCGAAGACGTGGTGCGGCCGTTTCGGCGTTACCTGAGCAAGACGCCCGAGGTCACCGTCTTCTTCTGGATCGTCAAAGTCCTCGCCTCGGTGGCCGGCGGCGTAATCGCCGACCTGCTCACTACGACCGTCGGCCTCGGTCTGGGCATCACCACGATGCTGGTCGCCACCGCGGTAGCCGCGGTGATGCTGGTGGTGTTCGCGACCGCGCGATTCGTTCCGCGGCTCTACTGGCTCGCCGTCGTGCTGATCAGCGTCGCCGGCACTCTGCTGGTCGACAATCTCACCGAGATCCTCGAAGTCCCGCTCGGTGCCGCCGTGATCGCGCTCGCGGTCCTGCTGATCGGCACTCTCGCGACCTGGTTCGCCACCGAGAGGACCCTGTCGATCCACACGATCGACACCACCCGCCGCGAGGCGTTCCACTGGCTCGCCGTAACGCTCACTTTCGCGCTGGGCACCGCTGTGCAACGGTTCGCCGTCGCCGAGTTCGCCGCCGGCTACGAAAGCATCATCCTGACCTGTGCCGCCGTCCTCATGGTGGCCTGGCTCGGGCGCCGGCTCGCCGGCGTGGGCAACCTGATCGCGTTCTGGGTCTCCTACACGGCCACGCAGCCGCTCGGGATCGCGGTGGGCGGCCTCCTGTCCGATCCTCGCGCCGCCGGCGGCCTGGGGATCGGCACCGCGGGCACCACCGCCGTCGTTCTGCCGGCCATCGCCGCGGTCGCCGGGTACCTGAGCACCACCCACCGCGATGACCCGTCCCTGGACAATGCGACGCAGCACGTCCGCTCCCGCCGGGATCGGGACGCCCACCAGCCGAGCGTCGCCACCCGGGCGAGCAGAGGCCGGATCGCCCGGGTCACTCGAAACGGACGTTTCGGGTCGCGGTAAGGCGGCCGAGGATCGGCAGGCAAGCGCCGATCAGGGCCAGCGCGACCGCGAGGCCGGCCCCGAGGACCAGGTAGTAGCCGGCACCGGGCAGGACGGCGGCGTGTCGGCTGGGTGCCAGGGCGCGGGCTATCGGGTACGCGAGGAGCAGCCCCACCCCGAACGCGACCAGCGTGGCGGTGAGCAGGGGCAGAACCGTCTCCAGCAGCACGGTCCGGTAGAGGACGCCGGTAGTCGTTCCGCTGACCCGCAGCAGCGTGAACGGCCGCTTGCGCTCGACCAGCCCGCTCGCGACGGCGACCGCGAGGCTGCTGCCGGCGATCAGCATCGTGAGCGCGGCGACGAGGGTGACCACGCGCTGGATCTCGTCGTACAGCTCGGCCCGGACGTGGCCGACCTCGCCGAACGTCATCGGCGACTCGGAGGGTTCGACCAGCCCGGCGTAGGGGCTCAACGCCGTGCGGACGCGCTCCAGGGTGGCCGCGCTGTCGGTGGGTACCAGAAGGTCGGAGAGGAGCAGCCCGGACGGGTCGCCGACGCGGGCCGGACTGGTCGGCAGCGGCAACAGGCGGTCGAGGGCGGAGATGTTGTCGGTGTACACGGCTCCGGTGTCGAGCAGCACGGTCGCCGCGCCGGCCGGGCACGTCGCGAGCGCGGGCAGCCGGGCCAGGTCGGCGCACCGGACGACGACGGCCGGGCCTTCGCCGCCGGACGGGTGGTAGAGCGGAATCGGGTCGGCGCCGGGGACGGCCGCGACCGCGTCGAGTACCGGCTTGGCGTCGGCCGGCGTCAGCCCGAAGTCGAGCCCCTGGTTCAGGCGTTTGCCGTTGACGAAGCCGACGCGCAGCACATCGTCGAGCGAGCCGCTGCTGCCGACCTTCTCCGAGGCGATGGCGGCGGGCACGATCGAGGCCAGGGCGGTGCCGATCATGACGGCCAGGACCAGGCCGCTGACCGCCCGGAACGCGACCCGCGGACTGTCGGCCAGCCGCCGGGCGGCGAGCAGCCCCGCCCCTCCGGCCGGCCAGCGCCCGAGCAGTCGGGCCGACATCATCGACAGCCACGGACCGGCCACCAGCAGCCCGACCATCACCAGGAGCAGGCTGCCGACGGCCAGGCCGGGCGAGTGACGCTGCCTGCCCGGGTCGGCGGTCAGCGGGATGCAGAAGACCCCGAGGCCGGCGACCAGCGGGATGATCCGCCAGGCGCGGGGCGCGGGAGGCGTGACCCGGCGGGAGACACCGAGCGGTGAGATGCCGACGCGGCGCAACGCGATCAGCCCGGCCACCGCGGCGGCGACCGGCACGACGATCACCGCGCCCGCGATGCCCGAGCCGGTCGGCGTGACGGCCGTTGAGAAGAACCGGAAGCCCAGCAACGGAATCCGGGCGATCGCGGGCCGCAGCAGCTCGTAGAGCCCGATGCCGAGCACCGCCCCCGCGACGGCACCCGCGACGGACTCCATCGACGCGAACAGGCCGATCTGCCGGCGGGTCGCCCCGACCAGGCGCATGGCGGCGTAGCGCTCCTCCCGCCGGGCGGCCGCGATCCGGGTGGCGTTGCCGATCAGGACCATCATCGGCACCAGCAGCGCGACCGTGCCGAGCGCGAACCCGAACTGATAGAACTGCGAGGTGCTCAGCCCGCGGGGATCGGTGTCGACCGCCGCGACCCGGATCGTGCGCGGGAGCGCCCGCAGCTCGGCCGCCGGTCGCCCGACGACGATGACCAGTTCGTCGGGGCCGTCCAGGGCCGCGGGCCCGACCGTACCGGCAAGCGTGCCCGGGAATCGGGCGCCGAGCCGGTCTTCCGGGGCGCCGGCGAGGAGCTTGGCGAGGGCCGGGGAGGCGAAGTACCGGCCGGCCGACGGCAGGTGCGCGAGGCCGGGCATGGTCGGCGCGCCCGGGGCCACGGCGGCGACGTCGACCCGCTCGATCGTGGCGCCGTCGTAGTAGTCCTGGCTGTAGTTCCACAGCACAGAACCGGACGCCGAGGTCTTCTCCGTGCACTCCCAGCACGGCCGGTCGATGGTCGAGCGGTAGGCGTTGAACATCGCCAGCACCGACAGCAGCAACCCGACGCCGACACCGACGGCGGCAGTCGTCACGAGCAGCCGGACCAGTCCTTCGCGGCCGCTGCGCAGGGTGAGGTGGAGCCCGAGACGGAACATCAGACCCGCACCCCCGTGACGACCTTCCCGTCGCTGACCGTGACCCGGCGGTCGGCGTGCGCGGCCACCCGGGCATCGTGGGTGACGATCAGGACCGTTGCACCCTCGGCGCGAACCGTCTCGACCAGCAGGTCCATCACGTTTTCGCCGGTCAGCGAGTCGAGCGCACCGGTCGGCTCGTCGGCGAAGAGCACCGCCGGTTTCGTGACCAGCGCGCGGCCGACCGCGACCCGCTGGGCCTGGCCGCCCGAGAGCTCACCCATCCGCCGGCCCTCGAGCCCGTCCAATCCCAGGCGGGCGAACCACTCGCCCGCTCTCGCGTACGCCGTGCGCCGCCGGACCCCATCGAGAAGTAACGGCAGCGCGATGTTGTCGACCGCGCTGAGTTCGGGGACGAGCTGTCCGAACTGAAAGACGAAGCCGAACGCGGTACGCCGCAACGCCGTCCGCTCCCGATCGCCGCGAGTGTCGACCCGGGCACCGTCGAACCACACCTCACCGCTCTCCGGCGTGAAGATGCCGGCCAGGCAGTGCAGCAGGGTCGACTTGCCGGAACCGCTCGGGCCCATCACGGCCACGATCTCCCCGCGCTCGACGGTCAGGCTCGCGCCCCGCAACGCCGGGGTCGAGCCGAACGACTTGGTCAGGGTGTCGGCCACCAGCAGGCTCATCGGACGATCTCCTTTCGCAGCTGCTCGAGGCGGGAGACGGTGAGGTCGATCCACCGCAGGTCCGCCTCGAGGTGGAACAGGCCGTAGTCGGCGAGCAGCGTGCGGTCGAGCGGGCCCGCCTTGCGCATCACCGTCAGCTCGTGCATGCGGTCGAGATGGGCCTGGCGCTGGGCTTCCAGCTGCTCGGCGGCCGGGCGGCCGGAGAGCAGAGCCAGCACGACCTTGACGTAGAGGGTGGCCTGCAGCATCGGCTGCGGGCTCTCCGGCTCGGCCAGCCACTGCTCGACCTGACTGACCCCGGCCGGCGTGATGACGTACCGCTTGCGGTCCGGGCCCTCCCCCGGCTCCGCGCCCAGAACGGAGATCTGCCCGTCCCGCTCCAGACGCGACAGGGTGCCGTAGAGGTGGCCGAACGACAGCGGCCGCCCGCTGACCGCGAAGTAGTGGTCGTACTCGTGTTTGAGCTCGTAGCCGTGGCTGGGCTCGGGCTCCAGCAGGGCCAGGATCGTGGAAGGAACGTTCACGGCGGGAACGCTACGCCGAAGTATTACCCGAGAGAATACTCTGAGAGAATAATTCAGGGTTGCCTCAGGGTTCGTACGGAGCCGGCACCGCCACCATTCATTGATCAATATCCGGTTACGGCGCCGGTCCCGCTGATGATGATCGTCTGGGCGATGAAGGCGCCGGTTCCGTCGCACGGAGGCGTATCCACCTCGTCCACCGTCGCGGCCAGGTCGAAGGTTCCGCGCAGATGGGCGTACGCACCGGTGCCGGAATCAGCAACGATCGGAACCGGGGCGTGGACCGTCACCGAGCCGGAGCAGGTGTGCGGATCGGCCGGGAAGGCCCGGTAGGCGCTGACCAGGTGAGCGTCCAGCGTGCCGATGTCGAGGCGGAACGTTCCGTGCTTGAGCGTGAGTTTGAGCAGGCTCGTGTGATCCGGGTCGGCCGAGCCGTCCGGCTTGACCCTTTCTCCGGTGCCGAAATCACCGACCGCGCCGGTGAGAATGGCCGAGGACGCCGGACCATCGGTGTTGATCGCATAGTCGACGAAATGAACGGTGCCCGCGGTCAGACCCGCGGCGGCGCCGGCAGCCGTCGTCGTGGCAGCCGCCACGGGGTGCGGCGGAGAGGACGATGTGCAGGCGGCCAGCAGGAGCGTGACGACAACGGCTGCGCTGGCGCTCGCCAGGGTACGGACATGCACAGTGGCCCCCTCGACCGGTTCGGCGACAATCGCCGCCTCATCGTGGCGCCGAGCCGATCGGCGGCCATCCGGGTATTCGTCGGGGTCTTCCCTGATATTTCCGAAGGCCCCGGCCACACCGTAGTAGCAGCACGCCGGACCTGAAAATGGGCTGAGGACCCGCGACGTTCGTCGATGTCGGCGACACCTTGCGTACGGCCGCACCGCAGCGGCCGTTAACCCGCCGGCCTTAGACAGGCGGCATCTCCGTACGCGGATCAAGAGAAAAGGACCGCGAGATGATCCGTTCTGTCCTCGGCGCCGCCGCCGTGCTGGGGCTGCTGGCCGCCGCGCCGGCCGCCGCGCCCGCCCACGCGCACCCGGCGCCCGCGTCGCACGTACTGCTGATCTCGATCGACGGCATGCATCAGCAGGACCTCGACTGGTACGTCCGCACCCATCCACACTCGACGCTGGCGCGGCTCGCCGCCTCCGGCACCAGCTATCGCAACGCGGTCACGCCGTTCCCGTCCGACTCGTTCCCCGGCATGCTCGCCCAGATCACCGGCGGCGACCCGCGGACCACCGGCGTCTACTACGACGACACGTGGAACCCGGCGCTCCTGCCCGCCGGGACGACGCATTGCGCCGGCGCGAAGCCGGGCGCCGAGGTCGACTACGCCGAACCGGCCGACCGGGACTCGTCCCGGCTCGACGCCGGCCAGGGCCTGGCCGGACTGCCCGGCTCGATCCTGTCGCTCACCGGCTCGCCCGAGCAGCTGCTCGACCCGGCCCAGTTGCCGGTCGACCCGGTCACCTGCAAGCCCGTCTACCCGCACCAGTACCTCAAGGTCAACACCGTCTTCGAGGTCGCGCGGCACCACGGCCTGGTCACCGCCTGGTCCGACAAACACCCCGCGTACGACCTGCTGCAGGGGCCGTCCGGCACCGGCATCCAGGACCTGTTCACCCCGGAGATCAACAGCGTCGCGGACGACGCCGGCGACGACTGGACCACGGTCAACCGTCTCACCCAGCAGTACGACGGCTACAAGGTGCGGGCCGTACTCAACCAGATCGACGGCTACGACCACAGCCGCTCGATCAAGCTCGGCACCCCCGCGGTGTTCGGCCTGAACTTCCAGTCCGTCTCGACGGCCCAGAAACTGCCGACCTCCGACGGCCAGGCCGGCGGCTACCAGGCCGACGGCCGTACGCCCGGTCCGGTGCTCTCCTCCGCGCTCGACTTCGTCGACGCCCAGCTCGGCCGGTTCACCACCGAACTGGCCCGGCAACACCTGACCGACCGCACCACGATCATCGTGTCGGCCAAGCACGGCCAGTCCCCCACCACGCCGGCCCAGCTGACCCGCATCGACGACGGAGCCATCGTCGACGCCCTGAACGCGGCCTGGAAGGCAGCCGGTCACAGCAGCGCGCTGGTCGCGTTCGCCATCGACGACGACACGATGCTGATGTGGCTGACCGACCGCTCCCCCGCCGCCACAACCTTCGCCCAGAACTTCTTGCTGCACCACGCCGGCACCGGCAACGACATCGTCGGCGCGCCCAGGCCGTACACCGCCTCCGGGCTCACCCGGGTCTACGCCGGATCGGCCGCGGCCGCGTTCATCGGCGTGCCCGCCGGCGACCAGCGCGTGCCCGACCTCATCGGGATCGCGCAGCCCGGCGTGGTCTACACGAGCAAGAAGTCGAAGATCGCCGAACACGGCGGCGACACCCCGGCCGACCGCGACGTACCGATCGTCGTCTCCGGCGCCGGCGCCACCCGGCGCACCGTGACCGGGCCGGTCGAGACCACCCAGATCGCGCCCACCATCCTGCGCCTGCTCGGCCTCGACCCCCGCGAGCTCGACGCGGTCCGCATCCAGCACACCCCGGTGCTGCCCGGTTAGGCGTTTTCTTATCGGCGGGTCGCTACCGTGCCGCCGATGAACGTGAATGTGCGTGCGGCCCGGTGGCTGCTGGCCGGCTGGGTCGCCATCTGGTTCGCGGCGATGGCCTGGCACGGCGGGATGTCCTGGCATTTCTTCGTCCAGGGCGGCCAGGCGCTGGCCGACCTCGACGACCCGGCCGGCGGCCTGCATCTGTACGCGGTGGCGCCGGTGCTGCAGATCGGGCCGGTCGCCTTCCTGGTCACGGAGGGTCTACGGGTCTTCGGCGGTCGGCCCGACCTGCTCGCGGCGCAGTTGCTCGGGACGGCCGGCGGAGCGTACGTGCTCTGGCAGGCCGGCCGTCTCGGCCGGCGCCTGTCGTTCTGGCCGGTGGTGTTCTTCGTTCCGGTGTGGATGTACCTGGCGGTGGCCTCGACGCACCTCGACGACGTACTCGCCCTGGCCGGCGGGGTCGCCGCGCTCGCCGCCGCGCGGGCCGGGCGGCCGATCCTCACGGGTCTGCTGTTCGGGCTCGCGGTCGACGCCAAGCCGTGGGCAGTGGGCTTCGCGGCACTACTGCTCCTGCTGCCCGGGTGGCGCGCACGACTGCGCGGCGCCGTGACCACGGTCGTCGTGGTCGCCGCCGGCTGGGTACCGTTCTTCCTGGCCGACCCGCGCAGCAGCCGGGTGCTGCACTTCACCATCGCCAACACGCCGCTGTCGGCCCTGCGGGCGCTCGGATTCGCCGATCCGCGCACCCCGCCCTGGGACCGCCCGGCTCAGGCGCTGATCGGCATCGCCCTCGGCATCCTCGCCGTACGCCGCGGCCGCTGGCCGGCCGTTCTGCTGCTGGCCGTGGCCGCCCGGATCGCGCTCGACCCCGGCACCAACCGCTACTACGCGGCGGGCGCGGTCGTCGGTGCCGTCGTGTGGGATCTGGCCGGCAGCCAACTGCGTTTCCCGTGGTGGACGGCGGGCGCCGCGGTCAGCCTGTTCTTCAGCCGCTGGATTCCGATGCCGCCGGCCGTGCACGGCTGGATCACCCTGACCTACTGCGTCACCTGCACCGCACTGCTGGTCGCGGACCGGCCAGGGACAGGCCGGGCGACGAAAATCGACCGTCGTCCGGGCTATGGGCGGACGAGACCAGCCTGGTACGCGACGATGACCAGCTGGGCGCGATCTCGCGCGGCAAGCTTCATGAGAAGCCCGACGACGTAGGTTTTCGTGGTCGACAAGCTGATGTGCAGCCGCCCGGCGATCTCCACGTTCGACAGGCCCGTCGCGATCAGTGTCAGAACCTCGCGTTCGGGTTCCGTAGTGGTCTCCGGCAGGCTGCCGGGGTGGTCGCCCGCAGCTCCGGGCCGGGCTTCGCCAGCCGGTGCCGCGGGCTCGGCGCCCGTCAACACTCGAATCCGGCGTAGCCCGGCGTTGATGCGAAGCTCAGACGCCGTCGAATTTGTTCAAGGTGCTCGCGAGCGTGGCGATGGTGGAGGCGCAGTCGGCCTGCGTCGGGTGAGACGCCCGTAGGGTCGTGAGAACGGCGTCGATCTGGTCGTCGAGCTGGTGCCACTTGGCGGCATCCCGTGGCTTGAGGCCGGCCTCCGCGTCGTCCCAGGCCACCTCGAGGTCCTTGACCCGGGCCTTCCCGCCTGCGAGATCGTTCTCGGCGACCTTGGCCTTGACGTCGGCGACGATCGCCGCGAACGCGCTCAGATTACCCAGCCGGGTCGTCGGGTGCACCTGGCGGGCGGCCGGGCCGGTCGCTTTACCCGTGCCGGGCTGCGGCGCCGTGCCGGCGCCCTGGTCCAGGGTGGCTTGCGTGGCCCCGGCCGGGTCAGTTGCGGAGTGCAGCGTGCTGAGCGCGAAGCCGGCGATCGTGACGGCGACGATGGCCGCGGCGGCCCACGCGTAGTCCCGCTGCCGACCGCCGATCGGCCCGGCGCCCTTGGCGGCGACACCGTGGCGGTTGACCAGCACCTGTTCCCGGATGACGAGAAGCAGAATGGTGGCGAAGAACAGCAGGCTGGTGACACTCGCGCCCAGCGCCAGGCCGCCGAACTGCTTGTCCTGGGTCAGCAGGTCGCCCAGGGAGGCGCCGAGCGGGCGGGTCAGAACGTAGGCGATCCAGAACGTCAATACCTGACCGGCGCCGAGGCGGTAGGCCAGCCAGGTCGCCGCGATGAGGCCACCGAAGATCAGCACACCGTTGCGGAAGCCGAGGTTGAGCGCCTCGGTGGCAAGGTCGCCGGCGGCCGTGCCGAGCGCGAACGTGGTCAGGATCGCGCCCCAGTAGAACCCTTCCCGCCGGGGTGTGTCGATCGAGGTGATCGCGAGCGTGCGTTCCTGGCGGTACCAGACGGCGAACACGATCGCGAGCACGACCGCGAACACGGCGGTACTGACGTACAGGCTCACACCCAAGGTGTCGGTGAAGAAGTCGGTGACCTGGGTCCCGACAATGCTCACCAGCACCACGCACAGCCAGTAGATCCAGGGTGTGTATCGGCGGGTCCGGAATTGGATGGTCAGCGCGGCCAAAAGGACAGCGAACATGATGGCGTCGGTGACCGCCGGGCCGAGGCCGACGTTCACCGTCAAATAGTCCGAGAACGTTTCGCCGATCGTTGTCGACAAAACCTTGATGACCCAGAACGTCGCGGTGATAACCGGAACTTTGGTCAACCACCTCGGCGACGTGACGAGGCGTTGGGCAGTAACAGTCACAATCTTCTCCCGTTGGTCTCACCCTCAGCAGGGCACAAAAGGGTCCAGGCCGAACAAGTACGCAAAGTCCCGCTCAGCGAATCACACGCATTCGCCGGTCGACCGACACTCGGTCATCAGCGCGGAAAGGAACGGCGAACCCCATTCCCGCGCTCCGCGGTCGGCTCCTGCCGCCGGTCCCGCGCCGTACAAACAGGCGAGGACGAAAAGAACTGAGCCCAGGCCACGTAGGCGTCCGAGGCTTCTGCCGACGGACTAGCGATCTTCACGCGGAGATCTTGAGCCAAGAAGCCTGAAATCTCGCTGAACGCCACATTCGGGGGATACACGGCAAGGTACCCCGCCCTTTCATGCCGCCGGCGTCCGGACGTCGGGGCCATCCGGTTGATGAATCCGGCCCGGGGATGGTCCTGACACACGATCGGGCCGACGCAGGACCACGGCGGCGGCCAGGACGACGGTCGTCGCCAGCAGCCACCCGCCCAGCACGTCGGACGGCCAGTGCACCACCAGCGCGACCCGGCTCAACCCGACCGCCGCGGCCCACACCAGGACCGCACCGGCGACGATCCCCCGCCGCCGACCGCGCAGCAACGGCCACAGCACTGCCAGCGCGGTCAGCGCGGCCGCGGCCGACCCGGTCGTATGGCCGGAGGGGAACGAGAAGCCGGCGGCCGGGGCGAGCCGGGCAATGGGGCGCGGGCGGGCGATGGCGTTGAGGACCAACAGGCGGACGGCAGTCGACCCGGCCATGCTGACGGCGACGAAGACGGCGTCCCGTCGCCGGCCCATCACCACCAGAAGCGCCACGGCGGCCACCGTTGCCGCGGTTACCGGGGCCGGACCGCCCGTGGTGGTGATCGCCAAAGCGAACGCCCGCCATCCCGGGTGCCCGAGCGCGACCCGCAGGGCGGCCGAACTGATGGCCGCGTCCAACCTCAGCAACGGGCCGGCATGCGCGGCCACCAGAGCCGACAACAAGGCGAACAGCACCGCGGCCACCGCGGAGACGATGACGAGACGACGACGGCCGGACACCGAACGAGCCGTCAGGAACGGTCGGCCGCAGCCGCCGTACGGCGGCGGCTGCGCAGAAACTCGACGACCACCGGCATCACCGAGACGACCACGATGCCGATCAGGATCAGCTCGATGTTCGACTTGACGAAGGCGACCTGCCCCAGAAAGTAGCCCAGAACGGTGACTCCGCAGCCCCAGAGCGTGCCACCGATCATGTTGTAGATCAGGAACCGCCGGTAGTGCATGTGGCTCGCGCCGGCCACGATCGGCGTGAAGGTGCGCACGATGGGCACGAAACGGGCCAGGACGAGCGAACGGGCACCGTACCGATCAAAGAAGGCCGCGGCCCGGTGCAGGTTCTCCTGCTTGAACAGCCGCGAGTCGGGCCGGCGGAACAGCGCCGGCCCGAACCGGCGCCCGAAGTAATACCCGAACTGGTCACCCAGCACCGCCGCAACCGAGACCAGCAGGCACATCAGCCACAGCGGCTCATGCAGGTACCGGCCGTCGGCGATCAACAGCCCGGTGGTGAACAACAGCGAGTCCCCCGGCAGGAAGAACCCGATCAGCACGCCGGACTCGGCGAAGACGAGCACCAGGATGCCGAGCACGCCGAACGTGGAGATCAGCCACTGCGGATCGAGGAACGTCGGCATCGGCATCCTTCAGCTCGAGGCGGGGTACGAGAGACTTGACCGCCGCCCGTGTTGATAAACCTCAAAACGGTAGGAACGTAGGGTGCTTCGCCACGGCTGAGAATTCCTTGAAAGGCCTGGTCGGGGCGCCGTCTCGGGCCACCGGTGGAACGCCGACAAGCCGGTGGTGAGTTGCAGAGTCGTCCGGTTTGCCACGACGGCTTCCGCGGTGGTGAGGGCGCCGACCGCGCGGAGGCGCTCCACGACCTGGCTCCGGCGTACGAGCGCACGATCGGGGTGCCGCAGCGGGTCGTCGTAGCTGGGTGCCTTGAGAAGACCGGCCAGCAGCGCAGCCTGGCCCCACGTCAGATTCTGGGGATCAGTGTTGAAGTACCCGTGGGCAGCAGTGGTGACGCCATAGAAGCCGTGGCCGAAGTACTCGCTGTTGAGGTACATGAGCAAGATCTGCGTTTTGGTGTAGGTGCGGTCGAGTTTGACGGCCACGGCCGCCTGTTCCGCTTGGTCCAGGAACCTGTGCCGACCGCCGGTGTACAGCAGCTTGACCAGCTGGACCTCGATCGTCGACCCGCCCGCATCCCGTCCCGTCAGTAGCCCGCCGGCAGCCCGACCCACCGCCTGCACGTCAAGGCCGTGATGCTGGAAGAACCTGTGGTCCTCCGCCGCGAGCACCGCGGCGGACACCCGCGCCGGCAGCGCGGTCAGCGGCGGGCCGGCGTGATGAGCGGTGATCCAGTCGCGCGTGCGGGCCGCCGCACTGCGAGCCGACGGCGTCAATATCAGCAGCATCGCCGTACCCAGAACGACGGCGGCGAGCAGACCGAGCGCGGCGCGGACGGCCGGTCTCGGGTGCCGCACCCGCCGGCCACCGGACGCGCCCGGTCCTGCCGGCGACCGCGCCAGCCGCAGAACCCAGGTGATCAGCCCGGCCCGCCCACCTCGAGCAGCGAGCTGAGGTCGGCGCGAAGCGGCAAGCATCAGCCGGCGGTCCACTGCTCGATACTCTTCCTGGCCGCGAACGCGTCGCACGCATCGAGACTACCCAGATGAACGAGCGGCCTTGTCTTTCACCGTCTCCTCAGAATCCGCGGGGTAATTTCCGCAGTCATGATGTTCCGCCGGGCGGCTCGTCACGTTCGCCAGAAGTGGCGAGCCCGCCGAGGCCGTTCCCGCAGCGACAGCTCCCAGTCGCGGCACCGCCTTCCGCCCGTACCGTGGACGGCTGTCGTCCTCATCGCCGCCGCGGCGTTGGTCCGGTCCGAAGGCGCAGCGGGCGGCGTGCCCCCGGCGCCGGGGGTGAGTGTTTCGCCGCCGGCCTCCGCCGCCGGCCACAAAGTCATGATCATCGCCGAGGAGAACCACGGCTACGACCAGATCATCGGCAACCCGCGGGCCGCGTACCTGAATCAGCTCGCCGGCACCTATGGCATTGCCACCGCCTACGACGCCGGCTACCCGCCGCACTGTCCCTCGCTGGCCGCGTACATCCTGATGACCAGCGGCAGTACCGACGGCATCTGCGACGACAACGACCCGGCGGCGCACCCCCTCACCGCCGACAATGTCTTCCACCAGGTCGCCGCGTCCGGCCGCCAATGGCGCGACTACGCCGAGGCGGCGCCGGGTACGTGCGCGCTGACCGGTCACGGCCGTTATCTGGTACGCCACGTGCCGGCCGCCTACTACCGCGACGAACGCGCCGACTGCCGCCGCTGGACCGTGCCCCTGGGCGGCCCGGGTACCGGCGCGTTGCACGACGACGTCACCGCCGGCACCCTGCCCGCGTACGCCTTCGTCAGCCCGGATGCCTGCCACGACATGCACGGAGCCCCCGGCTGTCCCGCCGACCTGATCGGCGCCGGCGATCACTGGCTGCAGTCGTGGCTGCCCCGGATGTTGGCCGGGCCCGACTACCGGGCCGGCCGGCTGACTGTGATCATCACCTGGGACGAGGGCACCTCGACCAGCAACCACATTCCCACCGTCGTGGTCTCCCCGACCGTCCGGCACGTCAGCGCGACATCGCCACTGACCCACTGCTCCACCCTGCGCTTCACCGAGGAACAACTCGGCCTGCCGCTGTCCGGCTGCGCCGTCGGCGCCACCTCCCTCGGCCGGTCCTTCGGCCTGTGAAAACGCCGGAGGCGCCCACGACCACCGCCCTGTGCCGTCGCGGGCCGCCGGTGTCAGCGGGCGATCCCGGTAGGTGCCGTCGACGTGCTGGCGATGGCGCGGCGGGGCCCCGGACGGAGTGGTTCACGCCTGTCTCCTCAGACCTACGGCTTGTAGGCGATCGGGCATTAGGTTAGCCTTCCCTCGCCTGTACTACGTCGACTCGGGAGCACCCATGTCCCCCACCAAGATCGCCCTGCTGGGCGCCATCGCCGGGTTCACGATCTTCCTGGGCCTGCCCGTCGGGCGGCTGCGAAACCCGGCACCACGGCTGCGGGCGCTGCTGAACGCGGGCGCCATCGGCGTCCTGATGTTCCTGCTCTGGGACGTCCTCGCGCACGCCTGGGAGCCGATCGACGGCGCGCTCGGTGAGCACCACTTCGGCGCCGCCGCCGGCAACGGCCTCATCCTGGCCGCGGGGCTCGGCGCCGGGCTGCTCGGCCTGGTCTACTTCGACCGGTGGGTGGCCCGTCGCGGCGCCCCCGTCCGCCCGGTCGCGGTCCCCGTGCCGGAGCCCGTCGCGGTGCCGGCCGGCGGCGTCGCCGACCGTGCCGCCGCGCCGCTCGCCCCGGCGCCCGAGCCGACGGGCCGGCGCAGCCCGGCGGGCCGGCTGGCACTCATGATCGCGACGGGGATCGGGCTGCACAACTTCGCCGAAGGGCTGGCCATCGGCAACTCCGCCGCCTCCGGCGAGATCGCCTTGGCGGTGCTGCTCATCATCGGGTTCGGCCTGCACAACGCCACCGAGGGCTTCGGGATCGTCGCCCCGCTGGCCGCAGCCGGGAACCGCCCTTCGTGGGGTTACCTCACGACGCTGGGCCTGATCGGTGGCGGCCCCACCTTCCTCGGCACGCTGGTCGGGCAGCGCTTCACCGACGAGACGGTCTCCATCGCCTTCCTCGCCTTGGCGGCCGGCTCGATCCTGTACGTCGTCATCGAACTGCTCGCCGTCGGCCGCAAGATGGGGGTCAAAGAGATCACCACGTGGGGCCTGCTGATCGGCCTGCTGGCCGGCTTCCTCACCGACGCGATCGTCACCGCCGGCGGAGCCTGATCCGACTCTCGGTCGCGGTACATTCCGGGCAACGGAAGCGACTGCCGACCCTGCCCCACAGGCCATTACCTGATCATCGGCGCCGACGCCGCCGAGACGGGCCGCGCCGTCCGCACGCGCGATGTCCAGGCCGCTTCACCGGATATCATCTGTGCGTGTCTTCTCGGTCGCGGGTTCTGGTCGTCGAGGATGACGAGAGCGTCGGTGCCGGTCTGGTCGGCGTCCTGGCCGCGGACGGTCACGAGGTGCGATGGGCGCGGACCGCGGCGGACACCCGTCGGCTGCTGGCCGAGGCCGTCCCGGAGCTGGTCCTGCTGGATCTTGGCCTGCCGGACGGTGACGGGCTGGCTTTGTGCGGTGAGATCCGTGAGATCCACGTCGAGGTGGTCGTCGTCGTGGTGACGGCACGCACCGATGAGGCTGACGCGGTGCGTGCGCTGGACGGCGGCGCCGACGACTTCGTGGTCAAGCCGTTTCGGCCGGTCGAGCTGCTGGCGCGGTTGCGTGCCCACCTGCGCCGCCGTGGCGAGGCGGGGCCGCCGGAGTTGCGGGCCGGTCCGGTTCGGTTGGATCAGCGTTCCCGGCGTGCCTGGGTCGGTGAATCCGAGATCGTGTTGCGCCCCAAGGAGCACGAGTTGCTCGCTGTGCTGGTAGCCGGCGCCGGTGAGGCGGTTCGCCGGGAAACGTTGATGGATCAGGTGTGGGACGAGCACTGGTCCGGTTCGACCAAGACGCTTGATGTCCATGTGGCGAATGTGCGCCGCAAGTTGGCCGACGCGGGTGACCGGTGGGACCGGATCGCGACGCTGCGCGGTTACGGCTACCGCTTCGAGCTGGACTGATCGAGGCTCGTGGCATCGAGGTGCGGTGGAGCGCTCGCCGGCAGCAGCAGGGCGACTCTCGCCTGCGGGTGGCGGCGGCGGATCAGCAGCGAGCCGCCGGCCCGCTCCACGATGTTGGTGGCCATCCGCAGACCGGTGTGGGGTCGGGCGTTCGCCGCGAAGCCGTCGCCTTGGTCGGCGACTTCGATCAGCACCGCGTCACCGTACGGTTCGACCGTTACCGTCACGGTGCCCCGGCCGTGCCGTAGCGCGTTGTCCACCAGCACGTCGAGGCTCTGCCGCAACGCTGGACCGGTGATAGCCACGTTGCCGCCGCTGTTGTCGCTGCGCAGCACCACCGGCCGTTCGGGGCTGCTCAAGCGGCGCACCGCTTCCGCGGCGATCTGGTTCGGGTTACTGGATCCGGTGCCTGTCAGGCCGCGCAGGGACAGCAGGTCGGCGATCGTGGTCTCCAGGTCCCGTGCCCGGGCCAGCGCGGTGGCGACGTCGGGTGGCTGCTGCTGAAGGGAGAGCTGAACCCCGGCGAGCGGGGTTCGGAGCTGATGCGAGGCGTCTCGGACGAACGCGCGTTCGTTGCGGACGATCGCGTCGATCTCGCGGGCGCTGTCGCGTAGGGCGTCGCCGGCGGCGTCCGCCTCGGTGATGCCCCAGTGGGGCAACTCCACGTCGTAGCGGCCGTCGCCGAGGCGCTGGGCGGCTGCAGTGAGTCGTTCGAACGGCTGGGAGATCCTGATCGCGAAGCGGCGGGCGAGCAGGACCGCGACCGTGATGACGATCAGCGCCAGGCCCGCGAACAGGCCCCATGCCTGGTAGCTGCGCGTCCGAAGGGTGGCGAGCGGAACGGCTGCGCGGACGCTGCCCGCGACCGTGGTGTCCGACATCACCGGAACGACGACGCTGAGATCACCGTTGTCGTGGCCGTCGTGTTCGTGGCCATCGGCGGCGCCTGCGGCCAGCGCCGAGTGGGCCGGGCCCAGGCCGGCGACGCGGGTGCCCTGTATGTCATATACCCCGATGCGGATGTCGCGGGTGCCGCGCGGCGCGCGTACCTGCGAGCCGGGTTCGAGGGTGTTGTCCGGAACGGCGGCGACACCGCGGGTGGCGTCGCGCTGCAGACCGGTGAGGGCCTGACTGGTGATCAGCCGGTCGGCGGCGATCGCCAGAGGTATCCCGAACAGCAGCAGGGCGAGCACCGCGACCCCGGCGATCGCATTGCGAACCTGGGTGCGCATGCTGCGGGTGCGAGCCCGCCTGGGTGCTTGTGCCATGAGCCGAACTCTAGGCTCGGCAAGGCAAATTCG
>DASWRZ010000086.1:0-14893 GCA_036402935.1 Actinoplanes sp. | reverse complement strand
AGCCCACGATCAGGCCGCCGCGGTGCAGCCACCGGGTGTAGAGGCCGAGCGCCACCGCCGGTGCGGTCTGCAGGATGACGACGCCGCCGATCAGCTGCAGGTCGATGGAGAACTGCGGGTCGAGGAAGACGATGAAGGCGACCGCGCCGACCTTCACGACCAGCGAGGCGATCTTCGAGACGCGGGCTTCCTGCGCATCGGTGGCGTCCCGCTTGATGTACTCCTTGTAGATGTTGCGGGTGAAGAGGTTCGCCGCGGCGATCGACATGATGGCGGCGGGGACCAGGGCGCCGATGCCGATCGCGGCGAAGGCGACACCCGCGAACCAGGACGGGAACTTGTGGTCGAACAGCAGGGGCACCACGGTGTTGTTGTCGACGCTTCCCGCCTTGTTGCCGGGCAGCGGCTTCACCCCGGCCGAGATGGCCATGTAGCCGAGCAGCGCGATCAGGCCGAGCAGGAAGCTGTACGCGGGCAGGGCCGACATGTTCCGCTTGATCACGTTGCGGTTCCTGCTGGCCAGTACGCCGGTGATGCTGTGCGGATAGAGGAACAGCGCCAGCGCCGAGCCCAGGGCCAGGGTTATGTATTGGACCTGGTTGTTGGCGTTGAGCACTATGCCGTCGGCCGGCGACGGTGAGGCGGCGAACTTCGAGGAGGCCGAGTCGAAGATGTGGCCCCAGCCGCCGAGCTTGTAGGGCAGGTAGATCACGGCCACGATGATCACGATGTAGATCAGCGTGTCCTTGACGAAGGCGATCAGCGCCGGCGCGCGGAGCCCGGACTGGTAGGTGTATGCGGCGAGGATCGCGAACGCGATGATGATCGGAAGGTGCCGTGCTACCAGGCTGTGGCCGGTCACGCCCATGGTCTTGAGCACCGATTCGATGCCGACCAGCTGCAGCGCGATGTACGGCATCGTCGCCACGATTCCGGTGATCGCGATCAGCAGGGCCAGCGTCGGCGAGCCGAACCGGGTCCGCACGAAGTCGGCCGGGGTGACGAAGCCGTGCCGGTGCGACACCGACCAGAGCCTGATCAGGATCAGGAAGAACATCGGGTAGATGATCACGGTGTAGGGCACGGCGAAGAACCCCGCCGCTCCGGCGCCGAAGATCAGCGCCGGCACGGCGACAAAGGTGTACGCGGTGTAGAGGTCCCCGCCGACCAGGAACCACGTGATCCAGCCGCCGAAGCTGCGGCCGCCCAGTCCCCATTCGTCGAGGTGGGCCATGTCCTGCGGCGCCCGCCAGCGCGCGGCCACGAAGCCGATGCCGCTCACCAGCAGGAACAGGATCGTGAAGATGACGATCTCGGTGATGTGATGGCTCATGACGTCACCGCTTCTTCGTCAGCTGGTAGACGACCGAGGTGGTGGCGACGCCGACGAGGATGAAGGCGAACTGCAGCCAGTAGAACGCGGGGAATCCCCACAACCGCGGCGAGTCGTGATTGAACAGCGGGGTCAGCACGGGCAGCACGATCGGTATGAGTAGCAGCCAGTTCCACGGGCTGCGGTCACTGCGCGCTGCGGGCACCGCCTCGGGAGATTCGGGCTCGGCCATCAGCCGTCCCTCCTTGTCGTGAGCGTCGGTCGCGAACAAACGCCATCCGCAATCACGCTAACGAGGCAACGGGAAAAGAGTCGATCATCGTGCGCCGAACGGGCGAGGCGGTGCGCCGAACGGCACACCGCCTCGTGTCCGTTTCAAGAGGTCACGGGGTCCAGAGACCGGTCGCCACGGCCTTGGTGAGGGACGCGTTGGCGTCGTCGCCGTCGAGCGACCACATCATCGCGCCGCCCAGGCCCTTGGCCCGGATGTAGACGGTCTTCTGCAGCAGCTGGGCCGGGTCGTCGTACGTCCAGAAGGTCGAGCCGTCGAACAGCCACGAGTTGCCGGAGATCGGGTCCCGGTAGAGCTTGAAGCCGGGCAGGTTCTTGACCGTCTTGTAGTCCTCGGTGCCGTCCGCGAACACGCCGTGCGCGGGCCCGGTGGCCGGCTCGAACAGGCCGTTGCCGCCGCCGGTGACGCCGGTCCAGCCCTGGCTGTAGTACGGCAGGCCGGCCACCAGCTGACGCCGCGGCGCCCCGCCGGAGATCCACTTGTTGATCGCGCCGTTGAGCGAGAAGTCGTTGGGGACCGGGGTGCCCTTGGGCACGAAGATCGACGACATCTGGTTGGTGCTCGACTCCCACGGGCCGTGGTAGTCGTAGCCCTGCACGGTGCCGAAGTCCAGGTACTTGAAGATCTTCGACGGCTCGAAGCCGGCGTCGACCTTGGCCGGCGCGGCCGGCAGGAACGCCGACAGGTCGTAGTGCTTGCGGGTGGTCCGGCCGTACGCGTCGAGCTCCTTACGGAACTCGGCGGCGAGCAGCGTGAAGTCGTGCTTGTCCTGGGGACGGATCACGTTGCCGGCGTTGCCGTCCGAGCCGGGCCACTCCCAGTCGAGGTCGACGCCGTCGAAGATGCCGGCCGCGACGCCCGGGGTCAGGCCGGGCAGGTTGCCCTTGAGCCACAGGTCGAGGCAGGAGCTGACCAACTTCTTGCGCGAGGCGTCGGTCAGGGCGGCGTCCGAGAAGTACGCCGATCCGGTCCACCCGCCGAGCGAGATCAGAACCTTGAGCTTCGGGTTCGTCTTCTTGAGCTCGACCAGCTGGTTGAGGTTGCCGGAGAGCGGCTGGCCCGCCACGTCGGCCTTGCCGTTGACGGCGAGGTCGGCGGTGAACGGGGTCTGCCAGTCGGCCCACGGGTCGGCCGAGGCGCAGGTGCCGTCGGCGAGCACCGTGCCGAACGCGTAGTTGAGGTGGGTGAGCCGGGCCGCCTGGCCCGAGCTCTGCACCTTGCTGAGCTGGTAGTTACGGGCGTAGATGCCCCATTGCTCGAAGTAACCGACCTTGAGGTACGACTGCTGGTGCGACGGGTGCGCCTGTGCCGCAGCCGGTAGGACCGCCACGATCGACGTGGCCACGGCGGCCACGGCTACGAGGCGGCGGGTCAAACCGCGCATGAGCCCTCCAGGGGCAGGAGTGAAACCGTGAAGAAAGTTTCCTAATCGAGGAAGCTAAACGTCACCCCTGGCCTCGTCAAGACGACAGACGGGCATGAATGCGCAGGTCATCGACGATGACCGATGAATAACTACCGCAGATGGGCGGTCTCGTTGACCGATCGGACGGCCACGTTGCCGTCCGGCCAGACGTCCATCATGGAGACCCCGGCGGCGTCCAGATAGAGCCGGTGCAGGAACGCGTCGCCGGCCGCCAGCGCGTCCCGCAGGATCAGCTTGATCGGCGTGACGTGCGAGACCATGACGACGACCCCGCCCGCGTGCGACTGCACGATCGTCGCCAGTGCGGCGCGCACCCGCTTGGCCACCGCCTGGAACGACTCGCCACCCGGCGGCGCGACGCTGGTCGAGGAGAGCCAGGCCTGCATCTCGCGGGGCCAGCGCTCCTGCACCTCGCCGAAGGTCAGCCCCTCCCAGCGGCCGAAGTCGCACTCGATCAGATCCTCGAGCACGGTCACCGGCACGCCGCCGACTTCGGCGGCGATCAGCTCGGCCGTACGCACGCAGCGCTGCAACGGCGAGGTGAGGATCGCGGTGACGTCCCGGGACAGCCCGGCCACCCGCCCGGCCGCGGCCATCGCCTGGGCCTGGCCCTCGTCGGTCAGCGGCGGGTCACCCCGGCCGGAATAGCGGCCCTGCTGGGTCAGGGCGGTCTCGCCGTGCCGCACGAGGATGATCCGGGTGGCGTTGTCCAAAGCCGGCGGCGCCCAGGAAGGAGCCGGAGCGTCGACGATGTCCGGCGACGACGAAGACGACGACGAGGAGGACGAGGATCGGGAGTAACGTCCGGTCGCCTCGTCCATGGCCCGGTTGGCCAGCGCGTCCGCGGCCTTGTTGCGCTCCCGCGGAATCCACTCGAACGTCACGCCGTCGAACCGCTTCACCAACGCGGCCGCCTCGGCCGCCAGCGGCCGCAACCCCGGGTTCTTGATCTGCCAGCGGCCGCTCATCTGCTCGATGACCAGCTTCGAGTCCATCCGCACTTCGACCTGGGTGGCGTTCAGATCGTGGGCCGCCTTGAGTCCCTCGATCAGCCCCGAGTATTCGGCGACGTTGTTGGTGGTGACGCCGAGCGAGCCGTACCGCTCGAGCAGCACCTCGCCGTCGCTGTCGCGGACGACCGCGCCGTAGCCGGCCGGCCCCGGGTTGCCCCGCGACCCGCCGTCCGCCTCGATCTGTACCCGTAAGCCGCCGCTCATAGCCCGGACTCCGCCGTACGCACCATGATCCGGCGGCACTCCTCGCACCGGACGACCTCGTCGGCCGGGGCCGCCTTGACCCGGGCCAGGTCGGCGCCGTAGAGCTCGATCCGGCAGCCGCCGCACCGGCCCTGCTTGACCAGGGCCGCGCCGAGACCGGAGTCGAGCCGGATCTTGTCGTAGAGCGCGACCAGGTCGGCCGGCAGGTCACCGGCCAGCGGGGCCCGCGAGGACGTCTTGAACTCGGCCTCCTTGGCGATGTCGGACAGCGCCTCGTCGCGCCGCTTCTCGGCGGCCGCACGCCGTTCGACCGCGGCCGAGAGCCGTCCCTTGATCTCGCCGAGCGTCGTCTCGGCCGACTCGCGCTGCTCCATCAGCTCGAGCTCGGCGTCCTCCAGCTCGGACTGACGGCGGTTGAGGGTGGCCAGCTCGTGCTGGAGACCCTCGATCTCGCGCACCGCGCCGCCCGCGTCGAGCCGTGACTGGTCGCGGTCCTTGCGGAGGCGGACCTGCTCGATGTCCTTCTCGAAGCGGCTGATGTCGCGGTCGAGGTCGTCGACCGCGACCTGGGCCCGGACCCGCTCGTCCTCCAGTGCGGAGATCTCCCGGGCGACCGTCTCGATCTCGGCCAGCTCGGGCAACGTCTTGCGCCGGTGCGCGAGCTGGGCGAGAGCGGTGTCGACGGCCTGCAGGTCGAGCAAGCGACGCTGGGCTTCCGGGGCGGCCTTCACGACAGGTTCTCCTTGTTGTCGAGCGGCCCAAAAGCATGGACCGTCCAGGGATCGGTATCCAGATCGGACACGATGACATCGGCGCCGAGCTCGCCGCGCAGCCACCCGGCCACCTCGTCGAGCCAGGGGCGCTCGGTCGCCCAGTGGGCGACATCGATCAGCGCGGGTCCGCCGGCGGCGAGGTGTTCGCTCGCCGGGTGGTGGCGCAGGTCGGCGCAGAGATAGGCGTCGACGCCGGCCGCGACGGCGTCGGCCAGGAAGCCGTCCCCCGCTCCCCCGCACACGGCCATCGTGCGGATCGTCGAAGCGGGGTCGCCGGCGGCACGTACCCCGGCCGAGGTCACCGGCAGCCGGGAGGCCACGAACGAGGCCAGGTCGGCCAGCGTCAACGACGTAGCCAGGGTGCCGATGCGCCCGGCACCGAGACCGGGCCGAGCGGCGGGCACCAGCGGGCGCAGATCGCGCAGATCGAGACGGGCGGCCAACGCATCCGAAACGCCGGGGTTGGCGGTATCGGCGTTGGTGTGCGCGACGTACAGGGCGACGTCGTTGCGGATCAGCCGGTGCACGATGCGGCCCTTGTAGGTGTCGGGCGCGATCGACGACACCGGCTTGAGCAGCAGCGGGTGGTGGGCCACGATGAGGTCGGCCCGCACGTCGAGGGCCTCCTCGACGGTCTCCGGCACACAGTCGACGACGCAGAGCACGCGCTCGACCGAATGCCCGAAGTCGCCGAGAACGAGGCCCACCCGGTCCCAGGAATCCGCCCAGTCCCGCGGATAGCGCAGGTCGAGGGCGGTCACCGCGTCCAGGACGGTGGGCGGTGCGGCAGCGGCGGTCACGGCCGCCAACTCTATATCGCTACGAGACGACGTCCGGCTCGACTCGGCTGGTCATGCGAACCGGATTGGTCACCGCCTGCAGCGCGCGCCGCCATGGGAACTGGTGGCGGAAGCGATCGGTCTGCCCGGGTTCGCCCAGCCGGTAGAGGTGATCGCCGTACAACACCTGCACACCCCAGTCGCGCAGCTTGGCCAGACTCTCGTGCAGCGACGGGTGCAGCGCCATCACGTTGTTGGTGTACGGCAGCACCGCGATCGGCACGCCGTAGCCGTACGCCTCGACCAGCAGCCCGAGGACGAGCGTGTCGGTGATGCCGACGGCCCACTTGTTGATCGTGTTGACGGTGGCCGGCGCGACGATCATCGCGTCGGCCGGGGGCAGTGCGTCGGTGTCGCCGGGACTCTTGTAGTAGGTCCGTACGGGGTGTCTGGTCTGGGCCTGCAGCGCGGGCACGTCGACGAACTTGCGCCCGTCCGGGGTGGTGACCACGCAGACGTCCCAGCCTTCGTGCTGGGCCATGCGGACGAGGATGCCGACGTCACGGGCCATCGGAGAGCCGCAGACCAGGATGTACAACACGCCGGTGCTCACTCGCGGACCCACCTCATACGCCGACTCCCATCTGTTCGGCCAGCTCCGCGATCGGAGCCGGCGGCGTGCCGCGGGTACGCCGTAGCACGTCGGAAAGCACCTCGTGGGCGAGCGGGCGGCAGCGGATCTCGGACGGGGCGAGCCGATCGCCCTCGAGCAGCATCTCGCTGGCCTTGTCCACGTTGCCGATCTGGTTGTAGCCGCGGGCGATGTCCAGGTAGTGGTGCGCGCGGCGTTCGGGCAGCAGGGCGTTGAACCCCACCAGATCGATCTTCTCGTGCGTCTCGACCGCGGTGCGGCCGTCGCCCAGCTCGACCGCGGTCGCGCAGCGGTGCAGCTGCACGTTGGTCGGGCCGAAGCTGGTCCAGTAGTGGTTGAAGTCGCCACCGAGCTCGATCGACGCCTGTTCGGCACCGCAGAGCAGGTCACGGACGGTCGCCGAGTCACCGATCTGCGCGGCCGCCATCGCGCCGTTGAGCAGCAACATGCCGTAGACCGACAGCCGGTCGCCCTTCGGCCCGTCGTTCCCGGCACCGGCCGCCAGCCGGTTCGCGATGTTGACGTTGACCTCGAGCGAGGGCCGGATCCGGCCGAGTGCCCGCAGCGCGCTACCGACCCGGTAGCTGGCCAGCCCCGCCAGCAGCTGGTCGCCGGCCCGCTGGGAGACCGCGATCGAGCGGTCGGCGGCCAGCCAGGACAGCTCGTGCTCGCCGACCTTGCGCAGCGCGGACGAGGCGATCTGGTAGACCTGCCCGAGCAGGTGGGCCGCGTCCCGGGCGTCGGTGGTGTTGGCGTGCGCGCTGTCCGCCGCCTGGGCGTCCCGCAGCAACCTGGGCAGCGTACGGGCGAGCACGCCGTACTTCGCGTGCTGATAGGTCAGCCAGGCATGGCTGACCGCTTTGCGCATCTCCGCCAGGGGCGGCGAATGGGGCACCGCCTGGAAAAACGCGCTCATCTGGTCATACCGCTCGAGAGCGGCCCGGATCTCCTCGACCTCGACCTGGTCGATGCAGTTCTGAGCCTCGGGCCGGCGTTCCACCTCCTTGCCCAGCAGCAGCTGGACGTCGACCTGGAGGACGTCGGCGATCTCGTAGACCACGGAGAACTTGTCGAGCCGGCGGACCCCCCGCTCCACTTTGTCGACCCAGCTCTTGGATTTGCCCAGCCGGTCGGCAAAGACCTGCTGGGACATCTTGCGTCGGCCGCGCCAGTAGGCGACGCGGCGGCCGATCGGCAGCTCCTCCACGGTGCCTCCCCCGACTCCCCGGCGGCCCCCGCCGGCGAGCCCTTCTGTCCTCGGCAGTTTCGACCAACCACGTCCGCGCACGTCGCACAGCGTGTGTGATCGCCTGCTCACCGATGCTCGTAGTTTTTCTTGCGACTTGCAAAGGGTGGATCTGCCGGAATAAACGAGGCGTGTCGCGCTTGGATACGCAAACGGCGCCTGATATGGCGGGTCTCCACCGAGATCGGGGGATTTCAGAGCCATGCAGTGGAGCAGGGATCGGCCGTTCGGCCCACCGTCGCTTCTCGATCGACTGGATCGGGCGCGGCGTGCGCGGGCGGCCCGGCGCTACGTCGCGCACGGGTGGACAGTGGAACTGCACGGCGAGATGGTCCTGCTGGGTACGGGGTCGGCGCTCGACGCCATCGAGGTGCCACCCGGCCTGGGAGCCGCGCTTCAGAAACCGGGCCGGGAAACCCCCGGTCCGGTCGCGGTCACCGCGGTCGGTCGCTGCATCTTTCTCGTACGGCCGGGCAGTCCACTCCGCCCAGAGCTGGAGAGACGACTCGACGTGGTCAGGCACGGCTCCGGCTCGTGGGTCGCGGTCGCGCCGAGCCGCCTCCCCGAGGGCCTGGTGCGCTGGGCGATCCCGCCCGCCCGCACCGGCTGGCGCCTGCCCCCGGCCGACGACGTCCAGCGGCTGCTGGTGGACGCATTGGACTCGCGTCCGGTTGCCCGCCCGACCGTCCCCCGGCAGTTGTCCACGTCCCGGCGGGCGTAGAGCCGACGACGTCTCGCCGACCGCCCAATCGTTGACGGTGGTAGCGGACGGATCCTGGGCATGGGCGGGGGCACGCATGTCAACTGACAACGTAATTGCGTATCACGGTCGGGTCGAGTCACCCGATGGAGTGAAGACGCGTGAACGGTGGGCCGGCACCCGTCCGACCGGATCGCGCCCGGTCGGCTCGCGTCCGACCGGCAACCGCCCGCGCCGCTAGCGCCGCGGCCTCAGTGCACAGAGCTCGCGGTCGTGAGGCTGTGCGTGAACCGCGGGCCGTAGAAGTTGGTCAGGCAGACGTCGGCGGACTGGCAGACCTTGGAGTCGTACGCGGCGTAGGCCAGGAAATAGTCCAGCTTCCGGTCGGCCGCTGCCTCGTCGAGGTTGTCCGGGTAGTCGGAAACGGTGTAGCCGCGGTACCCGCTGATTCGGTGGTGGACGTGGTAGCCGAGCTGGGCGGCGTACGTGAAGTAGCCGACCGTGTGGTGGTCGGCGTGATCGCCGTCGCCGTAGTGGCCGGCGTAGTCGAGCGTGCGGATGCGGTCGGGCTGATAGGCGGCCATCACGGCGGTCAGGGTCTTGGTGAGGGTCTGTTTGGTGTAGGCGCCGCCGGTGCCCAGCGGGCGCAGGCTGCGGACGTCGCCCCGCCATAGTGCCTGCAGCGTGCCGTACGGGCGGGAAGGGTTGCCGTGCCCGTCGGGCAGGCGCATGAAGAGCAGCGTGATGCGAGTGCCGACCAGGCGCTGCCGGACGATCGGGTGGCCGGCCAGCACGACCGTGTCGGACTGCCAGGTCGCCGACGTGCCGGACATCGCGGCGTAGGCGGCCATCGAACCCTGCTCTCGTCGCAGCCAGTAGGACGGTGGCCGGCCGGAGTCACCCGCGGTGACGAAAAGGGTCACTACGCAGCGTCCGGCCGCGATGTCGTCGCTCACCGACGGGTTGATGAAGAGCAGGTCGTCGTCCTCGTGGGCGACCACGTCCAGGGTGCGCGGGCACGGCAGCGACGGCGTGGTCATGGACGCTTGAACGGCGACGGCCGTGATGGGGGTGGAGGCGGCGGCGGGCTTAGCCGGGTTCAGCGACGAGGCCACGGCCGCCCCGGCGAGCGCGGTCGCGCCGAGAAGCCCGGCGGCGGCCCGGAACACCCGGTTGTAGCGTCGTCGAGCCACGTCGTTCCCCTCATCAGCGCGATCGGCATCCAGCTGATCGGCCCGGCGGACCGCCGACTCAGTAAGTACGACGCAGGGCAACCCAGCCGCAACCGGGCGTCTGGCCAAAGTTGCCGACGGGGTTCAAGATCGGTGCGTGACGACGATCTTCCTGGCGCACCCGGTCGCCGACCGCGACCGCGCCCTCGCGCTCGCCTCCGGCCTGCGCTCGGCGGGCTTCACGGTGCTCGCCGACCCCACGCCGACCGGCGACAACGGCTGGTGGGCGGGCCTGGTGGCCGCGGTACAGGACGCTGACGTCTTCCTGCACGCGACGACGCCCGGAGGCGAGACCTCGGTCGTCGTGGCGGCGCTGCGGGACTATGCGGCGGGGATCGGCATCCCGGCGCTGGAGATACACCTGTCCGGTGCCGGCGAGGCCAGCGGGACCGACTTCCGCCGGCCGACCGCCGACGCCGCGTTCCTGCTGGTCGGAGCGATTGCCGCCCGGCCCGGACGACCGGCGGTGGTCGGGTGGCGGCCGCAGCCGGAGTCGCCCTTCGCACCGTTCGCCGACCTGGCCCGCGACGTGCGGGCGGCGACGCTCGGGCCCGGTGACCAGCGCGCGCTGGTCGATCGGCTGCGGGCGGCCGGCGGCAACCCGGCCGTGCGCGAACTGGCCGCCGCTCTCCGACAACGCCCCGACCTCGACCCCGAGAGCGCCCGCCGCCTGGAGGAGGCGTTCCCGGAAAACGCGGGTGCTCCCTCCACGGGCGCGGGCATCAGCGAATACGCCCCGGATCCGGCCGCCGGGAGCGGGCCGGGCGGTGCGGCAGCGGTGCGGCGGCCGGGCGGTGCGGCGGTGTGGCGGCCGCCGGCCGGTGCGCTCAGCGCGGACGACATGCGGAGCATCTCTTTCAGCAAGGCGCCGTTCGGGCGGCGGGGCTACGACGAGCAGGAGGTGGACGTCTTCCTCGACCAGGTGGAGAAGGACCTCCGGGCCCGCTATGCCGGTGGCCCCGTGGTGAACGTGCAGCTGATCGCCCTCGACGTCCATGAGGTCGCGTTCAAGAAGCCCCCGCGCGGGAAACGCGGCTACAACGAGGAAGAGGTCGACGCCTTCCTCGACGAGATCCAGCGGACCATCACCGTCCTCGATCACGCGCTGGCCGAGCACGGCAGCGCCGTCAGCAAGCGGTAAGGGGCCGCCGGGCCGGGCAGCAGCCCGGCGGCCGGGGTCGGGCGCTCAGCCGGCCGGGGCCGGGTCGCCGGCCCGCGGCTCAACGGCCGACGAGCCAGGGCGGGACAAATCAAGGGCACCCTGGTCAGGGGCAAACTGGCCAGATGTGGGCCGGTCAGAAGCGGGCCGGCCAGAAGCAGCCTGGCCAGCCGCGGGCCGACCAGAAGCAGCCTGGCCAGCCGCGGGCCGGGCAGAAGCGGGCCGGCCAGAAGCAGGCTGGCCAGCGGCGGGCCGGGCAGAAGCAGGCCGGTCAGAAGCAGGCCGGCCAGAAGCAGGCCGGTCAGAAGCAGGCCGGCCAGAAGCAGGCCGGCCAGAAGCAGGCCCGGCAGGAACAGGCTGGTCGGAGGCGGGCTGGGCCGGGGTGGACTGCCACGGTGCTCCCGGGGCCAGGACGCCCAGGAACTCGAGGCGGGCGCGGATGCCGCCGGCGGTGCGGCCGAACTCGTCGGTGAGGTCGCGCAGGCGGCCGCCGGCGCGGTAGCGGGTGATCAGGCGGGTGTCGTCGGCCTCGGTCCAGCGGGTGCCCCGGTTGGGCGGGCGGTCGGGGCGGGCCGACGGGCTGCGGGACGAGAGGGCCGGTTGGGTCATCGCGATCAGGCCGGACAGCGTGGAGGTCAGGACGTCGGTGAGGGCGGTCAGGTCGGACGGCGCGATGCCGCCGCTGATTTCGCTCACGACCTGGCCGTCGCCGTCGCTGCTCACGATGCAGAGATCGATGCGGTGGTCTTCGGCGGGGAAGGCGGTGACCTGGTAGTCGATCTCGCCGAGCACCAGACGACGGTCGAGGGTGATCGGGGACGACTGGAGCTCCGTGTCATTCATGAATCGCAACCTAGGGGCGAGCTATGACAGTTTCCGGGCCGTTGGCGGCCGGCGGCCGAAAACTGGCACATCAGCGTCCGGGCAAGCGCCCCGCGAGCACTCGAACCCCCGGCCCGTCCAGGTCGGCCAGCGCCACCCGGCGCCCGGTCGCCGCCATCATCAGCGCCTCGGCCGGCCCGGCCAGCGCTGGTCCGGCGCCCCACGACCAGGACAGATCGGTCGCTTCCAGGCGCAGCCCGGCCAGCCGCCGCCGGGGTGTGAATCCGAGCGCCCGCCCGCCGGTCAGGAACTCCAGCGAGATCCGCAGCCGCTCCAGATCGAGCCCGTGGGGCAGCCCGAGCGGTCGCCGCATGTCCTGTCCGTGCACCTGCAGGTCGGTGAGCTGGCCCGGATAGCCGACGACCGGCGCGCGGAAGCGGCTGTCCGCGAACGAGCGCAACTCCGACGCGAGCGAGGCGGGCGGGCGCCGGGCGACCGTCGCGGCCAGCCGGGCGTTCGCCCGGTGCAGCCGGAACCCGCTGCTCACGAACGTGACCAGCATCTGCCGGGCGGGCAGCGGCGAGATCGCGGCCAGCAGGTGGCCGGCCACCTGGCGTACGGTCCACTCCCCGCACAGGCTCGGCACCTCGAGCTGAGCCGGGGTGAGCACGTCGACCAGGTCCGCGATGCGACGGCGTTCGTCCGCGATCGCGGAATTGATGTCCATACGAGGACCCTAACGAGGGTCGCGCCCCGGTCCGCCCGGTGGCTCGATCAGCACCCCATCTGCACCGGACGCCTCCCTCAAGCCGACCCGCGAACCACCGATTCCTTGTGGCACCAGCGGGGAGTACCCGCTGGTGGGCGGGCCCCGGTCGGATTCCCCTCGGCGACCAGGGCCCGCCCGGAAACTCGGGCCGCGGGGAGGCTGGCATGCAGGGCGAACTCCACATCGGTGTCGACGCCGAGAAGGTGGTCGTCTCGCCGTACCCCCTTCGCCTGCGCGAGGGACGCGGCACCCGGCGCCGGACCGGCTCGGTGACGGAAGTCCTCCCGTCCCCGCCGAGCGGGCGAAGCCGCGAGGCACGCATCGCGACCGCTTGCCGCACCGCTCTCCCCCTGATGGTGGTCACCGCTGTCCTGTACGCGATCGGCCTGCCCTGGTGGCTCCCCGCCCTCGCCTCGGCGGCCGGGCTGACGCTGCTCTGGCGCCGGATGGCGCGTGCTTCCCGCCCGGGCCGTTTCGCGGTGCCGGCCGACGACGAGTCGTGGGTGCTGTGGAGCGAGCCCGAGCGGGTCGCCTACGAGCGTGCGGTCACGGTGTCGCGCCGGATCCGGCGCACCTGGCCGGCGCTGCCCGACATGATCGACCCGGTGACGGCCGACCGGTCGCTGACTCGCGCCCTGGGCGACCTGGCGGGCCAGATGGCCCGGCGACAGGAGATCCGGCGCCTTCGCGCCGAGCTTCTTTCCGTACGCGAGCAGGGCGTCCCCGACGACAGCCCGGCCGTCCTCGCCCTCGCCGCTCAGCGCGAGCGCGTCGAGAAGCTGTGGCTGGAGACCGCCGAGTCGGCCAACCGCGTGCTGCGCAGCCTCGACGCCGCGGCCCTCGCGGGCGAGACGTTCCTGCGCGAGCAGCGGATCAGCGACACGGCCCGCGCGGCCGAGCACGTGCTGGCATCCCTGGTGCCGGACGCCGGCCCGGTCGAGGCCGGCCCCGAGCTGGCCGCCCGAACGGAGGCCGTGATCAGCGCGTACCGGGAACTGGAAGTGATCCAGGGTCCGCGCCCAGCCGTCGACCGACGCAGACCCTAGTCCTCGATCAGGTCGAAGTTGATCATCGCGCCGGCCTGGAGCCCGGCCGCGGCCGAGCTGATCACCTGCGCCATCGGCTCGGTGACGTTGCCGGCCAGCCAGACGCCGGGCACCGCGCTGCGCCCGGTGGGGTCGACCGACGGCACGTGGGTGCCGGCCCCGGACGGGTGCTCGGCCGCCTGAAGACCGAGCGTGACCAGGAAGCTCGCCCGCGCGGCCACCCGAGCGGCGATGACCACGGCGTCGCGGGCCACGAACGTGCCGTCGGTCAGGCGTACGCCCTTGGGCTCGACCGCGGCGATCTGATCGCCGGGAATGATCTGTACGTCAGGGGACCACTGCTTCCAGAGGCGAGCCTGCTCGGACGCCCTTTCGTTGATCGCGATCACGCCGATCGAGCGGCCGCGCACCTCGTAGCCGTGGCAGTAGGGACAGTGCAGCACGGTGTGGCCCCACTGCTCGGCCAGCCCCGGAATGTCCGGAAGCTGGTCCTTGAGCCCGGTCGTCACGAGCAGCCTCTTCGCGTGGTGTTCGGTGCCGTCCGCGAGTTCGACCGTGAAGCCGCCTTCTTGGCTGCCCCGGGCCGCGATCACCTCACCGTCGAGAATCGTGCCGCCGTAGCGGCGTACGTCCTCCCGGCCGGCGGCGAGAAACTCGGCCGGCGGCATGCCGTCGCGGGTGAGGTAGTTGTGGATGCCCTCGGCCGGCCCGTTGCGCGGGGAGCCGGAGTCGATCACCAGCACCGAACGCAGGGCGCGCCCCAGGGCCACCGCCCCGCTCAGCCCGGCCGGCCCGCCACCGATCACTATCACGTCGTACGTCATGTTGTTCATGCGGCGACAGTGGCGCGGTTCCCGTCCGGTGGCAAACTTCTTTGCCATGACGGCAAATGTTCTGCGGGAGGTCGGTCCCCGGCTGCGTGAGCTGCGCAAGAAGTCCGGTCACACACTGGCCGCACTCGCCGAGACGACCGGCATCTCGGTCAGCACGCTGTCACGGCTCGAGTCCGGGCAACGCAAGGCAACCTTGGAACTCCTGCTGCCGCTCGCCCGGGCCCACCGGGTGCCGCTCGACGAGCTGGTCGGGGCACCGCCGGTCGGCGATCCGCGGGTGCACCAGCGCCCGATCCACCGCCACGGCATGACCTTCCTGCCGCTGACCCGACAGACCGGGTCACCGCAGGCGTTCAAAATCATCATCCCGCCCGGCCCGGTCCAGGTCCCCGAGCCCAAGACCCACGAGGGGTACGAGTGGATCTTCGTCCTGAGCGGCCGGGTCCGCCTGGTACTGGGCGATCATGACCTGGTGCTGACCCCGGGCGAGGCAGCCGAGTTCGACACCCGCACACCCCACTGGTTCGGCAGCCCGAAGGGCGAGCCGGCCGAGTTCCTGTCCATCTTCGGCCGCCAGGGCGAACGCATGCACGTCCGCGCCCGCCCGAAGAAGG
>DASWRZ010000085.1:0-20091 GCA_036402935.1 Actinoplanes sp. | reverse complement strand
AATAGATGCCTTACCTCGTTCTTGGGCCCATCGCCCGGCTCCCGTCCCAGCGCAAGAAAGCCCAATGCAGAAAGCCTAAAGCTCCACCCGCTGCCCCTTACCGATCACGACAATCCCACTATCACTGACGGTATAAAGCTTCCGATCCCGATCAAGATCGACCCCAACCTGGGCCCCCTCAGGAATCGAGACATTCTTGTCGATGATCGCGTTCTTGAGGACCGCCCGCCGACCGACCGACACGCCCTCCATGAGGACCGACCCCTCGACGTGCGACCACGAGTTGACCCGCACATTGGGGGAGATGACCGAGCGTTCGACCAGGGAGCCGGAGATGACCACCCCGGGCGAGATCATCGACTCGACGGCCCGGCCCTGGCGATCATCGAAGCCGTGGACGAACTTGGCCGGCGGCCACGATCCGTAGTTGGTGAAGATCGGCCACTCGTGGTTGTACAGGTTGAACACGGGCAGGGTGGCGATGAGGTCCATGTGGGCCTCGTAGAACGAGTCGAGCGTGCCCACGTCGCGCCAGTAGCCGCGGTCGCGGTCGGTGCTGCCCGGCACGTCGTTGTCGCGGAAGTCGTAGACGTTGGCCTCGCCGCGCTCGACCAGCATGGGGATGATGTTGCCGCCCATGTCGTGCTTGCTGTCAGGGTTCTGCGCGTCGTTGGTGACGGCCTCGCAGAGGGCGCGCGTGGTGAAGACGTAGTTTCCCATCGACGCGTAGATCTCGTCGGGGGAGCCGGGCAGGCCTTCGACGTCGCGCGGCTTCTCGCGGAAGGCGCGGATGCGGCGGCCGTCCTCGGCGACGTCGATGACGCCGAACTGGTCGGACATCGACTTGGGCTGGCGGATGCCGGCGACCGTGACCGCCGCGCCCGAGGCGATGTGGTCGTTGACCATCTGCTTGGGGTCCATGCGGTAGATGTGGTCGGCGCCGAAGACGATGACGTAGTCGGGCGACTCGTCGTTGATCAGGTTGAGGCTCTGGTAGATGGCATCGGCCGAACCGGCGAACCAGCGCGGGCCCAGGCGCTGCTGGGCCGGCACCGGGGTGACGTAGTTGCCGAGCAGGGTCGACATGCGCCAGGTCTTGGAGATGTGGCGGTCGAGGGAGTGCGATTTGTATTGGGTCAGCACCACGATCTTGAGGTAGCCGCCGTTGGCGAGATTCGAGAGGACGAAGTCGATCATCCGGTAGATCCCGCCGAACGGGACGCCGGGTTTGGCCCGGTCCGCGGTGAGGGGCATCAGGCGCTTGCCCTCGCCGCCCGCCAGCACGATCGCAAGCACCTTCACAGCCATGCGCTGACTCTATTTTTCCGCGGGCACCGGCGCCACCCGAAGCGAGGGTTTCGGCCACCGTGTCCGGTGGTGGCTTTCGGCGTACGCCGTTCAGGTCCCGGCGTCGGGCGGGTGCGGCGGCACGGCGGGGCGTCCACGGCCCGCACCCGGCACGGCGACCCGCCCGCGTACGGGGGTGGGGTCCGCCGCGGCAGCGGCCGGGACCGGGCGGCGCGGCCGGAGCAGCGGGAGCGCGACCGCGGCGGCCAGCAGGACGACGAGCAGCGCGCCGCCGGCCCACCACCACACCGAGGGGCCGCCCCGGTCGTCCCGGCCCTGGGTCGCCGCGGCGATGGCCGGGATGTCGGCCGGGCCGCTGAACGTCGCGTCCGCGGTCTTGACCTTGACCGCCACCTGGGCCGGGAGGTGGGCCGGGGTGGCCACCTGGACCAGGTAGCGGGCGGCCAGGGTGGTCTGCACCTGATCGAGCGCGGGCACGACGACCGGGTCGCCGGCCGGGGCGAGGAAGCCGCCGGTGCCCTGGGTCGCGGCGGCCCAGAACGCGCTGCCGCCCGCGGTGCCGACCACGACCAGGATGGTGCCGGCGGCGCGGAACCGGGCGCTCAGCTCCTCGGCCCCGGTGACGCCGGCGTCGGGTGCGCTGGTGTAGAGGACGACCACCCGGCGGCCGGGGACGGTGCCGGGGAACTGCCGGCCGGCGAGGGTGAGGGCGGCCGCGGTGTCGCGGGTGCCGTGCGCGGTCATCCCGGTGAGGGCGGCCACGATGCCGGTCGGGCCGATCTGGGGCGTGCCGACGACCGCGGCCGGGGCGGCCGACGAGACGACCACGGCCTGGGTGTCGGGCGGGGCGGCGAGGCTGAACCGGGCGGCCGCGCTCGTCCAGGCGGCCAGGTTGGCCGCGCCCGCCTTGGCGTCGTCGACCACGAGGGCCAGGGCGAGGCCGGACGAGACGACCGGGACCAGGGTCGCCGGCTGGGCCTGCCCGCCGGCGGTGACGGTGAGCGAGCCGGCTTTGTCGTCACTCGCGCTCAGGTCGACGACCACGGTGCTGGTCTTGGAGCCGGGGAAGACGGCCTCGACGGGCAGCGGGATGTCCGCGGCGGCGGCCGGGCCGGCGCTCAGGATCGGCGCGGCCAGCAGCACCAGGGCCAGGGCGGCCCTACGTTTCCACGGCGAACGCGATGACATTGTCGCGGTAGCTCCCTTTCGCCGGGTCGAAGCTGCCGCCGCAGGTGACGAGCCGCAGCGTCGGGTCGAGGGTGGGCGCGTAGACCAGGTCGGTCGGGAACTTGGTCTTCGACACTTTCTGCACTTTTGTGATGGCGAAAGTGACCGAACTGCCGTCGGCCCGTTCGACCTGGATCAACGTGCCGGCCTTCATGGCGTGCAGGTCGATGAAGATGCCGGGGCCGTCCTTCGAGTCGACGTGACCGAGGATGACCGCCGGGCCGGGCTGCCCGGGCCGCGGGCCGCCGTCGTACCAGCCGGCGATGTCGGTGCGCGGCGGGACCGCGACGCTGCCGTCCGACCGCAGGCCGAGATTGATCAGCTTGCTGTCGATGTGCATGGCCGGGATGCGGATGCGGACCGGTGCCGGGACCTCGGCGTAGCTGCGCACCGACTTGAAGGAGTCGGCCGGGTTGGGTTCCGAGCCGGCCGGGCCGGCCGACCCGGCCGCCGGGTGTGCCGAGCCGGGCGACCGGACGGCGGTCAGGATCACGACCGCCGCCACGGCCACCAGGATCAGCGACGCCGCCGCGAGCAGCGGGACCCGGAGCTTGCGAGCCTTCATCACCAGGTCGCCACGAGGCCGGCCTCGCCGCCGTAGCCGGTCTGGGCGCCGCCCTGCGGCAGCTTCTCGGCCACCGACTCGCCGAACGCGTCGGCCAGCGTGCGGGCCAGGTCGAACATGTGGTTGTAGGTGTCGTAGCCGATGTCGTGGGCCTTGACGTAGTCCTTGGCCGCGTAGGCGTCGGCGTGCTGCATGAGCATCTGGTCGTGGTCACGCAGCGCGGCCGCGTACTGCGCGTCGGTCAGCTTGTGGGCGGTCGCCCCGCCCAGGAAGGCCGACATCTGGCCCTCGAAGGTGACCAGGCGGGCCTTCGCGGCCTGCTGCCGGTCCTGGTTCCGGGCCGCGGCCGCCGCGCCGTACGCGACCAGCGCTTCGACGTGCGACGCCCACATGCCCTGGAACTGTTTGCCCGCCGACGCGCTGAACAGCGTGCCGATCGCGGCCGAGAGGTCCTGGGTGTTGGCGTTCATCTCGTCGGCCGCCGCGGTGAAGTCGGGCGTGTTGCCGGCCGCCGCCCGGGTGGTGTCCTCGATCAGTACGGCGTGCTCGGCCAGCAGCTCGCCCAGCTGGGAGCGCAGCCGCCAGATCGGCTGCTGGAGGACGGCCACGTCGGCCTGAGGGAGCAGGGCGTTGGCGAGGGCCAGGCCCAGCGCGTACGTGTGCTGGAAGCCCTGCCGGTAGAGCTTGTCGGCGGTCGCGTAGTCCTTGTCGACGTACGCGTCGGCCTGCCCTGTCAGATGGTCGACATGCTCATGGACCGCCTCCCGGGCGTCCGCCTGGGACAGGCGGCCCTTCGAGCCGCCGGAGAAGAAGTCGGCGAGTTTGTTCTCGTACTCCAGGAGCTCGGCCTTGGACGTCTTGCGCTCCGAGTCGTTGTGGTCGGCCAGCGCGCCCGCGTAGGAGACCAGACCGACGATGTGCTGCGACCACATCGGGGAGAACACCTTGGCCGCGCCGGCGCCGAACAGCTGCCCGACCAGGGCCGACATGTCATCGGTGTTCTTGTTGAGGGCGGCGTTGGCGGCCTGCACGAAGTCGTCGTCGCCCCGGATGCGGCTGCGCATCAGGTCGGCGGCGAGCGCCGAGTGCTGGCCGAGCAGGGCCTGCAGGCGTACGGCCTGGTCGGCCGCGGTGTTCTGCGGCGCGGCCGGGAGGAACACGGCGCTGTCGTCGTGCAAGGTGCCGAGCGCGCGGGAGCTGTCCGGTTGGTGCAGGGCCACGGCGGTGCCGATCGGCAGCGCGGCTACCAGGCCGGCGCACAACCAGCGCCAGATCCGTGGGCTTCCTCCATGCTTGGGCATGTTCTGCGCTCCGTGTCCGGGGACGGCGACGCCACGCGGACGGGGTCCGAGCGGTCGCCGACTGTTACGTCGCCCGCGACGGTACAACTGATATCGAAGCCGGTCTTCCCCCGGGCGGGGCACACCATCACCCGTGCGGACCAGTGGTGCTCCGCCGAACTACCCCGGTCGCGGGCACGAAAGGGAAGGCGGACGTCCGGTACCTTCGAGGGGCGACTTGGCGGAGTCGAACAGATCTGGGGATCCGATGACGGCGGAGGGGCAGCTCGTTGCCGGGCGCTACCGCGTGGTCCGGGCGCTCGGTAGTGGCGGCCTGGGCCAGGTGTGGCTGGGCGCCGACGAGATGGTCGACCGTGAGGTGGCGCTGAAGAAGAGCGTGCTGCCCGAGGCGTTGTCGGCCGGGGAACGGGCGCTGGTGCGCGAGCACGCGGTGGCCGAGGCGCGCGCGGTGGGGCGCATCATGCACCCCAACGTCGTGCGGGTGATCGACGTCGTGTCCGAGTCGGACGACGACGACCCGTGGATCGTCATGGAATACGTGCCGTCCCGCTCCCTGCTCGAGGTGATCGACGAGGACGGCCCGCAGCCGCCGGCCCGGGTCGCGATGATCGGGCTGGCCGTGCTCGACGGCCTGGGCGCGGCCGGGCAGGCCGGGCTGCTGCACCTCGACGTCAAGCCGGGCAACGTCCTGGTCTGCCCGGACGGGCGGATCGTGCTCAACGACTTCGGCCCGGCGGTGACCGGGGCCGGCGTGGCCGCGCTGACCAAGGCCGGCATCATCCTGGGCTCGCCGAAGTACGTGGCGCCGGAGCGCCTGTTCGACAGCACCTCGACCGAACGCTCGGACCTGTGGTCGCTCGGCGCGACGCTCTACCACGCGGTCGAGGGCCGGCCGCCCTATTCGCGGCCGACCACCGACGACACGTTGCGGGCGCTCGACACCGAGCCGCCCGACCCGTTCCAGCACGCCGGGCCGCTCGCCCCGGTGCTCGCGAAGATGCTGCGGCGCGACCCGGCCGAGCGGCTCAGCCCGGCCGAGGCGGAGAACGCGCTGCGCCGGGTGATCCTGCCGTCCACCCCGGCGCTCGCCGAGCCCGAGCCGGCGCCGCGCAAGCGCGTCCCGGGGCCGGTACGCATCAGCGCGGCCGCCCGGCGTTACGCGGGCCGCGGCCGCCGCCTGGCGATCGTGGCCGCGGTCGTGGTCGTCGCCGGCGGCACGGCCGCGGTGGCCGCGGCCGCCCCGCGCACCGACCGCCCGGTCTCGGCGCCGACGCTGAGTTTGCCGTCGCCGTCGGTACCGGCCTCGGAGGCCCCGCTCGACGACTTGCCGAGCGGCTTCGCGTGGTGGACCAGCCCGGACGGCGCCTACCGGGTGGCGGTGCCGAACGGCTGGCACCGCGGCCCGGGCGCGTTGTTCACGTCGGGCGCGCTGAGCCTGCGCATCACGCTGTGGAAGTCGCCGCCGGCCAACCTGGCGGCCGGGCTGACCGCCGAGGAGGCGGGGACCAGGCTCGACGAGTATCAGCGGATCGACATCGGCCAGGAGGTCGGCAGCGCCAACGCCCACTGGGAATACACCTATCGCGACCCGTCCACCGGGCCGATGCGGGCCCAGCAGGACGTCATCACGCTGGGCGCCCGGACCTACCGGGTCGAGTGGCGGTGCCCGCGCGACGACTGGGCGGCCGTCCTGGGCAAATGGACGGTGGTCCTGGACAGCTTCGGCCCCGCCCGAGGTTAGGGTGTGATCGTGACTGAGCTGCGCGTCGATCTGATCACCCGGGAATACCCGCCGGAGGTGTACGGCGGCGCCGGCGTGCACCTGGAGTACCTCTCCCGGGACCTGCGGTCGCTGGCCGACGTGCGGGTGCACTGCTTCGGCGCGCCGCGCACCGAGCCGGGCGTCACGGCCTACCCCGAGCCGGCCGAGCTGGCCGGGGCCAACGCCGCGCTGCGCACGATGGGCGTCGACCTCGAGATGGCGGCCGGGTGCGAGGGCGCCGACGTCGTGCACAGCCACACCTGGTACGCCAACTTCGCCGGCCACACGGCCAAGCTGCTGTACGGCGTACCGCATGTCGTGACCACCCACAGCCTGGAGCCGCTGCGGCCGTGGAAGGCCGAGCAGCTCGGCGGCGGCTACGCGCTCTCCTCGTTCTGCGAGCGGGTCGCGATCGAGAACGCCGACGCGATCGTCGCGGTCTCGGCCGGGATGAAGAAGGACGTGCTCGCGGCCTACCCGACGGTCGACCCGGAGAAGATCCGGGTGGTCTACAACGGCATCGACACCGAGCTCTACCGGCCCGACCGGGGCACCGACGTGATCGAGCGGCTGGGCATCGACCTCAACCGCCCGAGCGTGGTCTTCGTCGGCCGCATCACCCGGCAGAAGGGCCTGCCCTACCTGCTGCGGGCCTGCCACGACCTGCCGAGCGAGACGCAGATCGTGCTGCTGGCCGGCGCGCCCGACACCAGGGAGATCGCCGAGGAGGTCGAGGGCCTGGCCCGTGACCTGCGCGAGGCCCGCGACGCCCGCGGCGTGATCTGGGTGCAGGAGATGCTGCCCAAGCACGAGGTCATCCAGGTGCTCACGCACGCCACGGTCTTCGTCTGCCCGTCCATCTACGAGCCGATGGGCATCGTCAACCTGGAGGCGATGGCCTGCGAGACGGCCGTGGTGGCGACCGCGACCGGCGGCATCCCCGAGGTGGTGGCCGACGGCGAGACCGGCATCCTGGTGCCGATCGAGCAGCTGACCGACGGCTCGGGCACGCCGGTCGACCCGGACAAGTTCGTGGCCGACTTCGCGGCGGCGATGACCGAGCTGATCCGCGACCCGCGGCGGGCCGAGCGGATGGGCCTGGCCGGTCGCGAGCGGGCGGTCACCAAATTCAGCTGGTCCCGTATCGCCGAGGAGACGATGGCGGTCTACCGGTCAGTGCTTTGAGAGCCAGTGCTTTGAGAGCCAGTGCTTCGAGACTCAGTGCTTCGAGATGATGTCGCGCGCCACCGCGCGACCGCTCAGCCAGGCCGTCTGCACGCGTGGGCGGCCGAAGGCGTCCCCGCACAGGTAGACGTTGCCGACCTGGGCGAACGGGGAGACGCCGGGCGACGGGATGGCGTAGGGCCACGGGAACTCGTCGATCCGCGGGACCTCGTCGATGCCCAGGAACTCGCCGACCGCGGCCGCCAGCTTGGAGCTGTCGCCGCTCGGCGCGAACTCGGGCGTGGCGTAGGCGACCAGCACCGGCGCCCGGTCCCCACGCCGGTCCCCGTCGTCGAAGATCGTCGCGAGGACCGGATGGTCATTGATGAAGGCGCCGTGAAAATCGGTCCAAACCCTTTCCGTGTACGTCAGGACGACCGCCAGCGAGGGTAACCAGGACTGTTGCCGGGCCGGGGCGAGGTCGGCGATCCGCAGCGCCTGCGGCCCCGGCATCGCGAGCACCACCGCGTCGGCGTCGGGCAGGCCGGTGACCTCGGTGCCGAGCGTGATCTGCAGCTCGCGGGCGAGGTCCTCGGCCAGGCTGCGCAGCCCGCCCGGAGCCGACCAGCGCATCGGGCCGGGACCGTGCTGGCCCCGGAACGTGTCCGTCCACGGCCGCGCCAGCCCGTCGATCCGCCACGTCTGCAGCCGCCCCAGGAACGCCGGATCGTCGGCGGTCACGTAGGCCGCGCCGACGTCGGCGATGCGCCCGTCGATGCGTACGCTCGCCAGCCGGCCGCCGACGGCCGGCGCCCGCTCGATCACCCGGACCGGAATCCCGGCGTCGAGAATTTCTCTGGCGCAGGCCAGGCCGGAGATCCCGGCTCCTACCACGATGACCGTCACAACGCGGACTCTACGGCCGTCGGGCCGCTCAGATGGGCAAGGCAGACTGTTCGACATGCGTCACCGTCCGCCCCTCAAGGTCGTCCTGGTGCTCGCCGCCGTGCTGTTCATCGTCGCGGTGCTCGGTGTCGGGTTGCTGCGGGCGGCGACCTACCACGCGCCGTCGGTTTCCGGCTCCGGGCCGCCGGCCATCGGCCCGGCGGTCGGCGAGGTCGGCCGATGCGGCTCGGTCCCGGCGTCGGCGCCGCGCCAGCTGCGGGGCATGTGGCTGACCACGGTTCTGAATCTGGACTTTCCGGCCAAGCCGGGGGAGTCCGAGGCGCAGATCAAGGCCGAGTACGAGAAGTGGCTCGACCTGGCGGTCGCACAGCGGCACAACGCGATCTTCGTGCACGTACGCCCGAGCGGCGACGCGTTCTGGCCCTCGGCGTACGCGCCCTGGTCGGAGTGGCTGACCGGCCGCAGGGACGGCAAGTCGCCGGGGTGGGACCCGATGGCGTTCATGGTCAGCGAGGCGCATGCCCGCGACCTGGAGTTCCACGCCTGGTTCAACCCGTTCCGGGGCACCGAGCCCGCCCCCGACGGCCCCGGCGCGTCGTTCGCCAAGCTCGCCCCGACCAACCCGCTGCTCAAGCACCGCGACTGGGCGATCTCCTACCCGAGCGGCAAGACCGCCCGGCTCTACTACGACCCGGGCAACCCGGCCGCCCGCCGCTACGTGGAGGACTCGATCCTCGAGGCGGTCCAGAAGTACGACATCGACGGCGTGCACTTCGACGACTTCTTCTACCCCTACCCGGAGAAGGGCCAGGACTTCCCGGACGCGAAGAGCTTTGCCGAGTACGGCGGCGGGAAGTCGCGGGCGAACTGGCGGCGCAACAACATCGACACGTTCATGCACGAGATGGACCAGCGGATCAAGCAGCTCAAGCCGTGGGTGAAGTTCGGGGTCAGCCCGTTCGGCATCTGGCGCAACTCCTCCTCGGACCCGGCCGGCTCGCCCACCGACGGGCTGGAGAGCTACAGCGCCCAGTACGCCGACACCCGCAAATGGGTGAAACAGGGCTGGCTCGACTACATCGTGCCCCAGCTCTACTGGCAGATCGGCTTCGCCAAGGCCGACTACGCCAAGCTGCTGCCCTGGTGGTCGAAGGTCGTGCAGGGCACCGGGGTGCAGCTCTACATCGGCGAGGCCGACTACCGGGTCGGCGAGCCGGGAGCCTGGAGCGATCCGGCCCAGCTCGACCGGCAGCTGACGCTCGACGAGAAATACCCGGCGGTGCAGGGGCAGGTGCACTATTCGGCCACTCAGGTCCGGCAGAACAAGCTGGGCGCGGTCACCAGATATCGCGACCGGCACTATCCGACGCCCGCGCTGGTGCCGGTCATGAAACAGCTCCCGGCCGCCCCGCCGGGCGCGCCCCGCCTCGTCTCGGCCCATCGCGGCGGGCACGGCCGGGTCGACCTGGACACCAGGGCGGGCGACGGTGCGGCGGCGACGAGCTGGGCGCTCTACCGGGTGGACGGTGCGGCGGCGAAGCTGGTGGCGACCGGCCGGGCCGGCTCGCCGGTGGCCGACCCCTCAGCGCCCGCGGGTGACGCCGTCTACTGCCTGAGCGGGCTCGACCGCTCCGGCAACGAGGGGCCGCTGAGCCCGCCGCTCACCGCCGAGGCGCCCTGACCGCTACGGCAGGACCTTGCCGGCGTCCACCTCGAGGTGCCGGTCGGTGTGGACCGCCTCGAGCATGCGGCGGTCGTGGGTGACCAGCAGCAGCGTGCCCGCATAGCCGGCCAGCGCCGACTCCAGCTGCTCGATCGCCGCCAGGTCCAGGTGGTTGGTCGGTTCGTCGAGCACCAGCAGGTTGACCCCGCGGGCCTGCAGCAGCGCCAGCGCGGCCCGCGTGCGCTCGCCGGGGGAGAGCGTCGACGCCGGCCGGATCACGTGGTCGGACCGCAGACCGAACTTGGCGAGCAACGTGCGTACGTCGGCGTCGCTGAAGGAAGGCACGGCCTCGCCGAAGGCGGCCGTCAGGGGTTGCTCGCCGAGGAAGAGACCGCGCGCCTGATCGACCTCGCCGACCACCACGCCCGGGCCGAGCGACGCCGAGCCCGAGTCGAGCGGAAGCCGGCCCAGCATGGCCGCGAGCAGCGTCGACTTGCCCGAACCGTTGGCCCCGGTGATCGCCACCCGGTCGGCCCAGTCGATCTGCAGGGTGACCGGCCCGAGCGTGAAGCCGCCGCGCCGCACCACCGCGTCGCGCATGGTCGCGACCACCGCGCCGGCCCGGGGCGCCGCGGCGATCTCCATCCGTAGCTCCCACTCCTTGCGCGGCTCCTCGACGACCTCCCTGCGCTCGATCAGCTTCTCGGTCTGGCGCGCCTTGGCCGCCTGCTTCTCGGAGGTCTCGCCCCGGAAGTGCTTGACGTGCTTGTCCGGATCGCTGGCCTTGCGGCGTGCGTTGCGGACGCCCTTCTCCATCCAGGCGCGCTGCATGCGGGCCCGCTCGAGGAGGTCCCCGCGCCGGTCCGAAAATTGCTCGTAGTCCTCGCGGGCGTGCCGGCGCGCCCGGTCCCGCTCCTCGAGGTAGGCGGCGTAGCCACCGCCGTACAGGTTGACCTTCTGCTGGGCCAGGTCGAGCTCGAGGACGTTGGTGACCGTCCGGGTCAGGAACTCGCGGTCATGGCTGACCACCACCGCGCCCGCCCGCAGCCCGCCGACGAACTCCTCCAGCCGGGCCAGCCCGTCGAGGTCGAGGTCGTTGGTCGGCTCGTCGAGCAGGAAGATGTCGTACCGGCTGAGCAGCAGCGACGCCATGCCGGCGCGGGCCGCCTGGCCGCCCGAGAGCGCGGTCATCGGATGGTTCTCGTCGAACGGGAGCGCCAGCTCGGCGGTGCGTTCCTCCAGGTCGGCACCGCCGAGGCCGAGCCAGCGTTCGAGCGCGGCGGCGTAGGCGTCGTCCGCTCCCCTGGCATTGTCGGCGAGCGCCTCGGCCGCCTGGTCCATCGCGGCCCGGGCGGGGCCGACGCCGGTGCGGCGGGCGAGGAAGTCACGCACCGTCTCGCCCGGGCGCCGCTCCCGCTCCTGCGGGAGATAACCCACGGTGGCGGTGGGCGGGCTGAGCGATATGGTCCCGCTCTCCGCGGGGACCAGGCCGGCCAGCGTACGCAACAGGGTCGTCTTGCCCGCTCCATTGACCCCGACCAGGCCGATCACGTCACCGGGCGCGATCACCACGTCGAGGCCGGAGAAGAGGGCGCGGTCGCCGTGCCCGGAGGCGAGGTCCCGCACGATCATCGTGGCGCTCATGTCGCCATGAGCTTAATGCCGGGCTCAACCGGTTATCGGCACCGCGGTCCCGCTCCTCGTAGACGCGGGTCGTCGGTGAAGGCCGCGTACCGCTTGATCTCCGTCATTCCTGTGATCCTCGACGCCCACGACGTAACCGGCCAGGGCCGATCGACGACCGCTGGTTGTCACAAGCGCGGAGTAGCGTTCTCCCGGTGACAGACGCACCAACCGCGATCACACCCACGCCACCGTCCGACCTTCCGCGCACCCTGGGCGAGCTGCGAGCCTCCGGGCACGAGTTCCGCACCGTCAAGGAGGAGTTGCGCGACAACCTGCTCGACCGGCTGCGCTCCGGCGCGCCGCGCTTTCCCGGCATCGTCGGCTACGACGACACCGTGCTTCCCGAGGTCGAGCGGGCCCTGCTCGCCGGCCACGACATGGTCCTGCTCGGCGAGCGGGGCCAGGGCAAGACCCGGCTGATCCGCGGGCTGGTCGACCTGCTCGACGAGTGGACGCCGTTCATCTCGGGCAGTGAGCTCCGCGAACACCCGTACCTTCCGTTGACCCCCGCCTCCCGGCGGCTGGCCGGCGAGACCGGTGATCTCCTGCCGATCTCCTGGCTGCACCGCAGCGAGCGCTACGGCGAAAAGCTGGCGACCCCGGACACCAGCGTCGGTGACCTGATCGGCGACGTCGACCCGATCAAGGTGGCGCAGGGGCGGGCGCTGGGCGATCCCGACACGATCCACTTCGGCCTGGTGCCGCGCACCAACCGGGGCATCTTCGCGGTCAACGAGCTGCCCGACCTGGCCGAGCGCATCCAGGTGTCGCTGCTCAACGTGCTCGAGGAGCGTGACATCCAGGTCCGCGGCTACCAGTTGCGGCTGCCGCTCGACCTGCTGCTGGTGGCCTCCGCCAACCCGGAGGACTACACCAACCGCGGGCGCATCATCACGCCGCTCAAGGACCGGTTCGGGGCCGAGATCCGCACGCACTACCCCGTCGATCTCGAGTTGGAGACCGCGCTCGTACGGCAGGAGGCCGCGCTCGTCGCGGCCGTGCCCGACCACCTGGTCGAGGTCATCGCCCGTTACACCCGAGCGGTGCGCGAGTCCCCGGCGATCGACGCCCGGTCCGGCATCTCGGCCCGATTCGCGATCGCGGCCGCCGAGACCGTCGCCGCGTCGGCCCTGCGCCGTTCCGGCCTGCGCAACGAGCGTGAGGCCGTGGCCCGCGTCTGCGACACCGTCTCGGTGACGTCGACCCTGCGGGGCAAGGTCGAGTTCGAGAGCGGCGAGGAGGGCCGCGAGACCGAGGTGCTCGCGCACCTGCTGCGGGTCGCGACCGCCGAGACGTTCCGGGCCCGGCTGGCCGGGCTCGACCTGTCCGGCTTCACCGACCTGGTCGCCGAGGGCGCGATCATCGAGACCGGCGACCTGGTCAGCGCCGACGAGCTGCTCGGCCAGATCGGCACCGTTCCCGGCCTGGCCAAGGTGCTCGACCGGCTCGGGCTGGGTGACGCGCCGAGCCCGGGGCAGGCGGCGAGCGGCATCGAGTTCGTGCTCGAGGGGCTCCATCTGACCAGGCGGCTGGCGAAGGAGCTCACCGACGACGGCCGCACCCTGTACGGGAGCTGAGCATGAGCGGCTCTATCGCGGCCGGCGCTCGGCCGGCCACGGGGCGGAGGTGAGCATGACCGGCAACCGATTCCGTTACGGCGCATGGCGCGACGGGCCCGACCCGCTCGCGCCGCCTTATGACGTGCGGGCCGCGGTCGACGAGGTGGGTGAGCGCGTCCTCGACGGCGAGAGTCTTCGCGACGTGCTCCGCGACCTCGTCCGCCAGGGGCCGCGGGAGGGCCGGGGCCTCGACGACCTGCGGGCCCGGGCCCGGCGGATGCGGCGGGAGGCGCTGCGCCGGGGCAACCTCGACGGCGCGGTCACCCGGGCCCAGCAGCTGCTCGACCAGGCTCTGGCGGCCGAGCGCGACGAGCTGACCCGGCGTGACGACGACGACGCCCGCTTCAACGAGGCGGTCCTCGACAGCCTGCCGCGGTCCACGTCGCGGGCCGTGGAGGAATTGTCCGACTACAACTGGGCCTCGGACGAGGCGCGTGGTCTCTACCAGCAGATTCTCGACGGGCTGCGGCAGGAGGTCGTCGAGCAGCGCTTCGCCGGGATGAAGCAGGCGCTGGAGAACGGCGGTGGCCTGGAAGGCGTGTCGGAGATGGTGTCCGACCTCAACGACCTGCTGGCCAAGCACGCCCGCGGCGAGGACACCAACGACGCCTTCCAGCAGTTCATGGACAAGCACGGCCAGTTCTTCCCCGACAACCCGGAGAACATCGAGGAGCTGATCGACTCGCTGGCCCGCCGGGCGGCGGCGGCCGAGCGGCTCATGCGCTCGCTCAGCCCGCAGCAGCAGGAGGAACTCTCCCGCCTGATGGACCAGGCCCTCGGCGACGGGCCGCTGCGCGGTCAGCTGGGCGAGCTGACCGACAACCTGCAGGCACTGCGACCGCAGCTCAACTGGGGCCGCGGCGAGCGGATGCGGGGCTCGCAGGATCTCGGCTACGGCCAGGCGGCCGGCGTGCTGGGCGAGATCGGCGAGCTCGACGAGCTGCTGGACCAGCTCGGCCAGGAACACCCGGGGGCCACGCTCGACGACGTCGACGTGGAGATGGTCGAACGCCAGCTGGGCCGCTCGGCCGCCGACGACGTACGCCGGCTGCGCGACCTCGAGCGTGAACTGCAACGACAGGGCTGGGTCACCCGCGACAGCGAGGGACTGACCCTGTCGCCGAAGGCGCTGCGGCGGCTCGGCCGCACCGCGCTGGCCCGGGTCTTCGACGACATCTCGGGCAAAAAGCGAGGCCAGCACGACCTGCGCGACGCGGGTGCCGCGGGCGACCTCATCGGTTCCTCCCGCCGGTGGGAGTTCGGCGACGAACAACCCATCGATGTGGTGCGCACCATCGGCAACGCGGTCCGGCGGCGGGCCTCCGGCGGCGTCGGCCTGCTTCCGGTACGCCTGGAGCCCGACGACTTCGAGGTCGCCGAGACCGAACGCCGGGCGTCGGCGGTGGTCGCCCTCTGCGTCGACCTGTCCTACTCGATGTACGCCGACGGCCGGTGGGGCCCGATGAAGCAGACCGCGCTGGCCCTGTCCCACCTGGTCGCCACGCAGTACCCGCAGGACTCCCTGCAGATCATCGGGTTCGGCAAGTACGCCTCGACCCTGTCCCAGGGCCAGCTGGCCGCCATCGACCCGACCGAGGAGAAGGGCACCAACCTCCAGCACGCCCTCAAGCTGGCCGGGCGGCACGTCCGCCGCCACCCGGGCTCGGAGCCGGTCATCCTGATCGTCACCGACGGCGAGCCCACGGCCCACCTGGAGGACGACGGCGAGGCGGTCTTCTGGTGGCCCCCGCTGCCCGAGACCGTCCGGGCCACGGTCCACGAGGTCGACCACCTGACCCGCTTCGGCGCCACCCTGAACTTCTTCATGCTCGGCGAGGACCCGGGCCTGAAGAACTTCGTCGACGCCGTGGCCCAACGCAACGGCGGCCGCGTCTTCAGCCCCGACATCCAGGAGCTGGGCCGCTACGTGGTCGACGACTACGTCCGCGCGCGCCGCGGCAAGCGCTGACACCGTACGGAATGCGGCCGCCGAGCTCAGGCCCGGCGGCCGCCCATTCAGCTAGGATCCTAGGATGATCTGCGTAGTGTGACGTGAGTGATCGGGGACGGCGGGTAGCGGGCCGCAAGAACGCGGCTGGTTATAGTTGCTCCGCGAGTTTTCGGGTTCGGGGCCCGGCCTGGTCTTTGCGCGATCGCCCAGTCGGCGGCAGGGCGGCTCGCACGGGGGTTCTGCCTAGGGGGAGAGGAAGTCGCGATGTCGCAGCAGGCTGCGCCGCCGCCTATCGTCGCTTCCAACCGGATCTGGACGATTCCTAACGTCATCAGCTTCATCCGGTTGCTCGGCGTTCCGCTCTTCCTCTATCTGCTGCTCGGGCGGCACCACGACGTGACCGCGGTGATCGTGCTGGCGATCGGCGGCACCACCGACTGGGTCGACGGGTTCGTCGCCCGGCGGATGAACTCGGTGTCGCGGCTCGGGGAGCTGCTCGACCCGTTCGCCGACCGGCTCTACATCCTGGCGACGCTGATCGGGTTCACCATTCGGGGCGTGGTGCCGTACTGGCTGACCGGGGCGCTGCTGCTGCGTGAGGCGGTGCTCGCCGTCGCGCTGCTGGTGCTGCGGCGCCACGGCTACGGGCCGCCGCCGGTGCACTACGTGGGCAAGACGGGCACGTTCGTGCTGCTCGCGGCGTTCCCGGCGATCCTGCTGGCGCAGGCCGTCCCGTCGATCGACTCGTGGATGGGTCCGATCGGGTGGGGCCTGGCGTGGTGGGCGCTCGCGCTCTACTGGGCCGCCGGCGCGCTCTACCTGGCCCAGACCGCCCAGCTGTTGCGAGCCGACCGGCTGGCCGCGGGATGACGACCCGCCCGGAGAATGTCACCGCCGCGCAGGCCAGCGGCGGTCTGGCCGGCGCTCGGCCACCCGACCCGGACGGCGACGGCGGACCCGCGAAGCGTACGTACACCCCCGATTTCCTCACCGAGCTCTTCCGCAACCCGCTCGACCCCGGCTATGCCGACGCGGCCGCGCGCAAGGCCCGGGACGGCGAGCCGACCGGCGCGCGCCGGTGGTCGACCAGTGCGGTCGCCTTCGTGACCCTGGTCGCACTCGGGTTTCTGCTGGTCGTGGCCTACCAGCAGACGGTCGCCGACGAGCCGGCCGCGACCAAGGCCCGCACCACGCTGATCGGCCAGGTGCAGAAGCGCCGCGACGAGACCGAGCAGCTGCAGAAGCAGGCCGACCAGCTCAACCGCGACGTGTCGGCGCTGCGCGAGAAGGAGCTCGGCGGGGCCGCGGTCGCCCAGCTGAAGGACCTCGAGTCGCAGACCGGGCTGGCCCCGGTCCGCGGCTCCGGCGCCAAGATCACGCTGCGGGACGGCCCGACGCCGGTCAACCCGCTGACCGGCGAGAAGAACACGGCCGGCCAGGTCAAGGACACCGACCTGCAGCTGGCGACGAACGCGCTGTGGTCGCTCGGCGCCGAGGCGATCACGATCAACGGACAGCGCCTGACCGCGACGTCGACGATCCGCCAGGCCGGCGAGGCGATCCTGGTCGACTTCCGGCCGGTCAGCACGCCCTACGAGGTGGTCGCGATCGGGCCCGGCGACCTCGCGAAGAACTTCCAGGACGGCTATGCGGGCAAGTTCTTCAAGGAGCTGGTCAGCAAGTACGGCATGTCGTTCGACTCGTCGGCCGCGAAGGACGTGACGCTCGACGCGGCGACCGAACTGAAGCTGCGGGTGGCGGTTCCATCGACGCCACCCCCTAGTCCGTCAGGATCAGCCAAGGCGGCGCAGCCGCACGACTCACCGTCGAAAGGCGGCCGATGATCGCCGTTCTCGCCCTGCTCGTCGGGGTCGTCCTGGGCATCGTGGTGCATCCCACGGTGCCCAATGCCCTGCAGCCCTATCTGCCGATCGCCGTGGTGGCCGCGCTCGACGCGGTGTTCGGCGGCGTCCGCGCGAAGCTCGACGGCATCTTCGACGACAAGCAGTTCGTCGTGTCGTTCATCTCGAACGTGCTGGTGGCGGCCCTGATCGTCTACCTGGGCGACCAGCTGGGCGTCGGCAGCCAGCTGTCGACCGGCGTGGTGGTCGTGCTCGGCGTCCGCATCTTCGGCAACGTCGCCGCGATCCGCCGGCACCTCTTCCGGGCATAAGGCTTCCGATGAGCGATCGACAAGACCCCGACAAGCCGCGATCCGACGACGCGGCCGGCGATCTGCCGCGCCCTGCGGACGCGTCCGGAGACCTTTCCCGTACGGACGGGACAGCGGCCGGCTTGTCAGAGTCTGATCGTCCGCAGGGGTCCCCGGGGATACCTTCGGAAGCCCTGCCGTCGGACGAGTCCTCGGCCGTTCCGCCGGAGCTCGAGATGCCGACCGCGGGCCGCCGGCCCGCGTCGGTCACCGGCCCGATCGGCCGCCCGATCCCGAGGGCCGCTTCGCCGGCGGACGACGAGCCGACGGTCGCCGGCGGGGCCGGCTTCGCGGGCACCGCGGACTCGACGAGTTCTCCGCAGTCGACGAGTTCTCCGCAGTCGACGGGCTCTCCGCCGTCGGCGGGCTGGGGCGGCTCGGCGGACTTGGGTGGCTCGGGTGGCTCGGGTGGCTCGGCGGACTTGGGCGGCTCGGCGGACTTGGGCGGCTCGGGCGGCTTGGGGGCCTCGGGTCGCTCGGCGGGCTCGGGCGGCTCGGCGGGCTCGGGCGGGTCCGCGGGCCTGTCGGATGAGGAGACCCGTCGGCTGAGCCGACCGGCGGCGGAGGAGACCCATCCGCTCAGCCGACCGGCGGCGGAGGAGACCCGTCCGCTGCGACGGCCCGTCGATGACGGTGAGACGCGGGTGCTGCGGCCGCCGCCGGCGGCGGAGATGCCGGCGCGTGCAGCGGGGGCGGATTCTCCCGCAGCGCGGACACCCCAGCCGGCCGAGGAGCCGTCAGTTTCGGCTGCCGAGACGCTCAACCTGGACGACGGACCTACGGTCGAGCGCGAACGGCCGGACGAGTCCGGGTCGAGCGAAGGCTCGAGTCAGCGGTTCTCGGCCGACGATCGGGACGCGGGTGACGGTCCGGCTCGGCGGTTCTCCTCGGGGCCCGACGAGCCGGGCGCCGGTGACCGTCCGGCTCGGGGGATGTCCTCGGGGCGCCGGGAACCGGACGCGGGTGACGGTCCGGCTCGGGGGATGTCCGGCGCGGGCGGGGAGTTGGACGACGACGGTCCGACCGAGCGGTTGTCGGCGAAGGCTGACGAGTGGTTCGCGGGTGCTGTGGCGGAGTCCGGCGACGGGGACGCGGAGCCGGCCGGTCAGTCCCCCGAACGGGTGGCGGGAGTGAAAGGTGGGGACGACGCCGGTGCTTCTGGGGACGGCGACACCCTCGTACCGGAAGAAGCGAAACCACCGGCGAAGCAGAAGCTGACGTCGGCGGGCGCTCTGATCTGGGTTTTGCTGCTTCTGCTGGGTTACACGCTCGTTGTGCAGTTGCGCAGCAACAACGACGACCAGGGGCTGGCGACCGCCCGGCAGGAGGACCTGGTGTCGATCCTGTCGGACCTGGAGTCGCGGGACAGCCGGCTGCAGACCGAGATCCAGTCGCTGGAGACGAGCCAGCGGCAGCTGACGTCGGGTGTGTCGAGCCGGCAGGCGGCGCTGACCGAGGCGGAGAAGCGGGCGGACGAGTTGGGCCTGCTCGCCGGGACGCTGGCGGGCAAGGGGCCTGGGCTCAAGATCACAATCGACAAGGTGAAGGCGTCGGAGATCCTCAACGCCGTGCAAGAGTTGCGCGGCTCGGGCGGGGAGGTGATGGAGCTGGCCGGAATCGACGGCGCGGCGGTGCGGATCGTGGCGTCCAGCTACTTCGTCGACGCCCAGGGCGGCGGGATCGACGCCGACGGCACGCGGCTCACCGGGCCGTGGACGCTGTGGGTGATCGGCTCGCCGCAGACCATGCAGACCGCGCTCCAGATCCCCGGCGGGGTGGTCGCGTCGATAAACGGCGCCGGCGGTAGCGTGACGATGGAAGCGCAAACCATGGTCGAGGTGACCGCGGTGCGCAAGGCCGGCGCCTTGCAGTATGCGAAGCCTGCCTCGTAGCAGGGTCAGCGTGACAACGGAGGAATGCGTGATTCCTGGAGACCTGCGGTACACCGCGGAGCACGAATGGGTGGCGGGCGACGGCAGCGGCCCGGTGCGGGTGGGCATCACCCACTTCGCGCAGGACGCCCTCGGCGACATCGTGTTCGTGCAGCTGCCCGACGAGGGCACGGCGGTGCAGACCGGCGACTCGCTGGGCGAGATCGAGTCGACCAAGAGCGTCTCGGAGATCTACGCGCCGATCGCCGGCACGGTGGTGGCCAAGAACGCGTCGCTGGGCGACGAGCCGGAACTGATCAATGCCGAGCCGTACGCGGCCGGCTGGCTGGTGGAGATCGTCCCCGATGACGCGGGCGAGATCGGGCGGTTGCTGGACGCCGAGGCATACAAGGCTCTGACCGAGAGCTGATCTGCTCAGCGCGTCCGGTTGCCTCGCGATATTGGCGCTTACTAGGCTCGCGGGGCGCACCAACAACTGTTATTCCTTTGAAACCGATAGTCGTGCGTCCGGGCCTGACGGCCGCGGCGGGGGAGCAACCCGTGCCGCCTGGCGACGACCAACTGATCCGTGAGGTGGTCCGATGACGCGCCCAGACGACGAGTTCCCCCCGCTCGACGTCACGTCCACGCTGAACCTCGGCGCTCTCGACGAGGTTCTCGAGGGTCCCGACACCGACGTGGTGCCGAGCCGCATGTCCGGTTCGCTGCCGCCCGGCATGGCGCTGCTGGTCGTGCGCCGGGGCCCGAACGCGGGGGCCCGGTTCCTGCTCGACCATGACGTGACGACCAGCGGGCGGCACCCCGACAGCGACATCTTCCTCGACGACGTGACGGT
>DASWRZ010000084.1:0-14171 GCA_036402935.1 Actinoplanes sp. | reverse complement strand
GCGCAAACTCGACCACGGCGGCACCATCCTGCTGCACGACAGCGACCACCACGCCGCCCCCAAATGCTGGCTCGCCATGCTCGGCGCCCTCCCCGCGATCCTGACCACCTGCCGCGCCCGCGGCCTCGACGTCGGCCCCCTGGCCGAGCACGGGCTCGGGGGCGAGCACATTCAGTGATCTCTTAGCTGTCCGTTGCCAGTCTCGCGGCCATGAGCAGTACACCGAACGACGAGGTGCGCCGGCCGTTTCGCCGGTACCGGAGCCGGACACCCGAGATCACGGCCCTCTTCTGGATCATGAAAGTCGTCGTCTCGGTTGCCGGCGGCCTGCTCGCCGCCCTGATCAGCGGCAGCCTCGGGCTCGGCATCACCACCATGCTGGTCACCACCGCCGTGGCCGTGACGATGCTGATCCAGTTCGCCGCGGCTCGCTACCTTCCCTGGCTCTACTGGCTCACCACGGTCATGATCGGCATCTTCGGTGTTCTGGCCGTCGACAACCTCACCGACACCTTCGAGGTCCCTCCGGGCGCCGCGGCGATCGCGCTCGCCCTGCTGCTGGTCGCCACCTTCATCGCCTGGTACGCCACCGAGAAGACCCTGTCGATCCACACCGTCGACACCACGCGCCGCGAGACGTTCTACTGGCTCGCCGTCCTGCTCACCTTCGCACTCGGGACCGCCGCGGAACGCTTCGGGTTCGCCGTGCTCGGTCTCGGCTACGGCAGCATGGCGGTGGCGGCCGCGGCGCTGACCGTACTCCTGTCGGCCGGGCACCGGTTCGCTCGTCTCGGCGCCGAGACGATGTTCTGGCTCGCCTACGCGATCACTCAGCCCCTCGGGGCCGCGCTGAGCGACCTTCTCACGCGGCCGCGAGACACCGGCGGTCTCGGATTCGGCGTCGTCGCCGTCAGCGGCGCCGTCCTGGCCGTCTTCGTCGTGGCGGTCGCCTATACCGGTGTCACTCATCGTGACGATCCGTCTCTCCACTACGCGACCAGGCACGTCCGGCCGCGGTCCGAGTGGTGAGCGTGCTCGCCCGCGATTGCCCACCGTTCAGCATTTCCCTGGCTCTCATGCCGTAGCTTGCGCCGAGTGGGTGCCCGCGTCCGTCGGCCGGACCAGAGGAACGGATCAGACGACCTGATGGCAGTGTTGGATCGCAGGTACCGCGTCCGTTTCGGCCACCCGCCTCGGTGGGCCCGGCCCGTCGTCATAGCGGGACTGGTCGGCGCCGTACTGAGTTCGGTCTGGGCGCTGTGGCTGGCGCGAGACGCCGGCGACCTGGCCGCGCAGTACGCCTGGAGCTCCTTCGTCCGTCATCACCCGGGGTCGGCCTACAACCTGTCCTGGTACGGCGGCATACATCCGGCGTCCTACAGCGTCCTCTCGCCGTACCTCATGGCATGGATAGGGGTCCGCACGACTGGCGTGCTGGCATGTACCGGTAGTGCCGCCCTCGGTGCTCTGTTGGTGGCCCGGTCCGGCATTCGCCGCCCGCTGCTACCGGCTCTCTGGTGGTCGGCCGCCGTCTGGTGCAACGTCGCCTCCGGGCGTGTCACCTACCTGCTCGGCATGGTGTTCGCCCTGTCGGTGGCGGTCCTGGCGTTCAAAGGTGACGGCGAGCGTGAGCCGCGGCCCTGGACAGGGGCCGTGCTGGGCACGCTGGCCACGCTGTGCAGCCCGGTTGCCGGCCTGTTCATCGAGGTTCTGGTCGCGGCGCTGTTCCTGGTCGGCCGTCGGCGCCATGCGTACTGGCTCGCGCCCGGGCCGGCCCTGGTCGTTGCCGCGACGTCGGTATTGTTCCCGTTCTCCGGCGTCCAGCCGTTCCCGTGGTACTCCGCCGCGCTCACGGTCGTGGCCGCGCTGGCCGTCGCGTTGCTGGCGCCGGACGCGTGGCGGACCGTGCGGGCCGGCGCCTGGGTGTACGCCGCCGGCGTCGGCCTGTGCTGGGCGCTGCCTACGCCGATCGGCAGCAACGTCGAACGGCTCGCCCTCCTCGCCGGTGCGGCGATCCTGATCTGCGCCGCCGCCGCCGTACGCGAACGCCGCGGCCCGCGGGCTGTCGCGACTTACGTGGTGGCCGCCGGCCTCGCGGTGTGGACATTGGCGCAGCCGGTCGCCGATGTCATCAACGCCGCCTCGGCCGGGGCCACTGCCGCCGACGCCCGGCCATTGATCGGCGAGCTTCTCGCGTTGGGCGCCCAGCAGGAGCGGGTCGAGGTGGTACCGCTACGCACGCATTGGGAAGCCTCCGGTATCGCGCCCTACGTCAACCTCGCTCGAGGCTGGAACCGGCAGGCCGACGTCGAACGCAACCCGCTGTTCTATGACGGCACGCTCACCGCGACGTCCTACCGCCGCTGGCTGCACGACTGGAGCGTGGGATACGTCGTCCTGGCCGCCACGGAGCCGGACAACGCGGGCGTGGCGGAGAGGGGGATCGTCACGGCCGGACCTCGGTGGTTGCCACTGGTGTGGCAGAACGCCGACTGGAAGGTGTACCGGGTGGCAGGCTCCGATCCGCTCGCTTCGGCGCCCGCCACCGCCGCCTACGCCGGTCCCGCCGCCCTCACCGTCCACCTGCCCCACGCCGGCTCGGTGCTGTTGCGGATCGCATGGTCGCCGTGGCTGACCATCGACGGGATCGACGACGACGCCGTTCCGCGCGCTTGCCTGGCTCGAAACGGCTCGTGGACCGAGCTGTTCGCCCCGTCGGCCGGCACCTTCACCGTCGAGGCACGGTACACTCTGGACCGGGGTGCGCCCTGCCCCGAACGCTCCTGATTAGATGACCCTGATTAGATGACCCTGATTAGATGACTCTCGCCGACGTCATCATCCCGTCGGTCCATTCAGCGTGATTTCAGGGCCACATCGATACCGTCCCCGGCGATGTCAACCTTGGAGAAAGTGACGGCGGCGCCTGACCCGCGGCCTACCGCGGTCTTCAGGCCGACGACCTGGCGGCGGTGGTTGCCCGCCGTGGGCCCCGGCCTGTTGATGCTCGCGCTGGGCCTTCTCGGCAGCACCCGCTCCGTGCTGAGCTGGGACGAAGTCGCCACTGCCGACGTCGCGCGGCGTTCCCCGGTGCAGATCTGGAACCTGGCTCACCACGTCGACGCCGTCTTCAGTCCGTACTACCTCGCGATGCATGGGTGGACCTCGCTGTTCGGCGACTCGGTTCTGAGCCTGCGCCTGCCGTCCGTGTTGGCGATGGCCGCCGCGACCGCGCTCACCGGTGAATTGGGGCGCCGACTGCTCGGCGGTACGGCGGGTGCGGTCGCCGGGGTCCTGGTGTGCCTTCTGCCGAACATCTCGCGATACGCGGCGGAGGCCCGCCCGTACGCATGGGTCTGTCTGATGTCCGTCCTCGCCCTGATATTGCTGTACCGGGCTCTCGAGCATCCGGGCGCCGTGCGGTGGCTGGCCTACGCCGGCGCCGTTCTCGGGCTCGGCCTGGGCAGCCTCGTCGCCCTGGCGGCGCTGGCCGGGCATGCCGCGCTGCTGGTTGTCCGGCTTCGCCGCGAGCCCTCACGGCGTCGATCCGTCGTGCCGGCGTGGTCGGCGGCGGTGGCCGGCGCATTAGTGCTCCTCGTCCCGCTGATCTGGTGGGGGTTGCACCAGCGTCAAACGCAGCTGCACTGGGTGCCGCCCATGACGGTGGGCGCGGTCTACACATTCCCGAAGTATCTGGTCGGCTCGACCGAGGTCGCCTGGCTGCTGATCGGTCTGCTGCTGATGGCGTCCTATCGCATGACCCGGCCGGTGGTCGAGATGGTCGCGGCCGCCGCCCTACCCCTCGCCGTGGTCTGCGTGGTGTCATTCGCCGGGACGTCGTTCTGGGTCAACCGATACCTGCTGTTCGTCCTGCTGCCGGCGATGATCGTCGTTGCGGCCGGATTGACACGTCAGCGCCTCGACAGCCGTCTTCGAAGCACGCTGGCGCCCTTGGCGGTGGCGCTGACAGTGGTCGCCGCGGCCGCGGTGCCCGGGCAGATCGCCGTGCGGCAGCCGACGTTCAAGAACGGCAGCGACTACCGGACCTTGGCGGCCATCATCACCCGGGGGCAGCAGCCGGGCGACGACATCGTCCTCGAACAGGGCCGCACGATGCGCGCGGGGCTTGACTACTACCTGCGTCACGACGCCGGCCGGCCCCGTGACGTGCTGGTCCGCGAGCCCGCCGCCGCCACGGCGACGTTGAGTGCGGCCGAGTACGCCGACCCCGCCACGCCGCTGGCGTCCGCGCCGCGAATCTGGCTGGTGGCCTACGGCCGCCGCAGCGATCCCGCCACCGCCCGGCCCGACCTGCGACAGCTGCTACGCAACGGCTTCCGGCGCATCGATGTCTGGGAGGTGAAGAGCGGGTCGATGGCGCTCTACGTCCGGGGGTCCTGATCGGTCCGGCGGTCGCATCGAGGAGCTGAGCAAGTGAAACGAGTGCTGGCGTCCTCGTTATATACCCGGTATCATCCTCGGCATGCTACTTGCTGAGGTTGAGCGATGAGTGTCCGGCACGCGCTGCTGGCGCTGTTGTCCGAGGGCCCGAAATACGGCCTTCAGCTGCGGGAGGAGTTCGTCGAGCGGACCGGCGAGGTGTGGCCGCTCAACGTCGGGCAGGTCTACACGACCCTTCAGCGGCTCGAGCGCGACGGCCTCGTCGAGTCCGACGACACGGCCGACCCGGGCCCGCAGAAGGGGTTCCGCATCACCGACGGGGGCGCGCAGGAGCTGACCGGCTGGCTGCGCACCCCGCCCGACCTCGCTTCCCCGCCGCGCGACGAGCTGGTCATCAAAGTGCTGGTCGCCGCGCGGTTGCCCGGCGTCGACGTGCACGAGGTCATCCAGGTGCACCGGCGCTATCTGGTCGAGCTGATGCAGCAGTGGACCCGGCTCAAGGAGGACGAGGCCGACACCGACCTCGGCCTGGCGCTGGTCGTCGACGCCGAGCTGTTCCGGCTCGACTCGGTGATCCGCTGGCTCGACACCGCCGACGGCCGGCTGCGCCGGGCCTCGGTCGAGGCGCCGGCACCGGCCGGCACCGGCGGGCCGTTGCCGAAGCTGCGGCGGCGAGTGGGAGGCCGGCGATGAGCGTGCTCGAGATGCGGGCGGTCGGCAAGGTGTACGGCCAGGGCCCGTCCGAAGTCGTCGCGCTGGCCGACGTGGACCTGTCCGTCGGCCCCGGCACGATGGTCGCGGTGATGGGCCCCAGCGGCTCCGGCAAGAGCACGCTGCTTACCATCGCCGGCAGCCTGGAGGCGCCCAGCTCCGGCGAGGTACTGGTCGGCGGCACCGGCCTGACCGGGATGACCCGCGACGAGCTGGCCCGGCTGCGCCGCCGCTCGATCGGGTACGTCTTCCAGGACTTCAACCTGCTGCCGGGCCTGACCGCGGTGGAGAACGTGGCGCTTCCGCTCGAGCTGGACGGCGTACGCGCCCGCCGCGCTCGCCAGAGCGCTCTGGAAGCCCTCGACCGGCTCGGCCTGGCCGAGCGGGCCGGGCACTTCCCCGACCAGCTCTCCGGCGGCGAACGGCAGCGGGTCGCGATCGCCCGGGCCGTGGTCGGCGACCGCCGGCTCCTCCTGGCCGACGAGCCCACCGGCGCCCTCGACTCGGTCACCGGCGAGACCGTCATGCGCCTCGTGCTGGCCGCGTGCAAGCAGGGCCTGGCCGCCGTGGTCGTCACCCACGACGCGCAACTGGCCTCCTGGGCCGACCGGGTGGTGTTCCTGCGCGACGGCCGCGTCATCGACCGTACGATGCCGCCGCCCGGTCCGGAGTCGTTGCTGGGCGCCGACCGATGAGCGGCGGCGGCCTGCCGGCCCGCATCGCGGTGTCGCGGTGGGCGTGGCGGCTGTTCCGGCGCGAGTGGCGCCGCCAGGTGCTGGTGCTGGCGCTGCTTGCGGTCGCCGTGGCGGTCACGGTCTTCGGCCTCGGCGCGGCGGGCAGCGCACTGCCGCCGGGCGCGGCACAGTTCGGCGACGCCGACTACCTGCTCGTCCTGCGCGGCGCCGGGCCGGCCCTGCAGGACGAGATCACCGCCGCCCGGCAGGCCTATCCGGCGGCCGAGGTCATCGACCACCAGAACATCGCGGTGCCCGGTTCGGCCACCCCGATCGACCTGCGCGACCAGTCACCGGACGGCCCGCTCGGCCGGCCCATGCTCCGGCTGGACGCGGGCCGCTATCCGGACGGCCCCGGCGAAGTCGCCGTGACCGCTCGTACGGCCGGCCTCTTCCACCTCGCGGTCGGCGCTGTCTGGCGGCAGAACGGCGGCAGCCGGACGGTGGTCGGCCTGGTGGAGAACCCGAACAACCTGCTCGACGCCTTCGCCCTGGTCGCGCCCGGACAAATCGGCTCGCTCGACCACGTCTCCGTGCTGGTGCGCGCCACCGCCGCCCAGTTCCAGTCGGCGCAGCGGCCGGCGGGCGCCGAGGTCCAGTTCCGCGGGAACGCCGGCGCCGATCCCACCTTCATCGTGCTGGTCCTGGCGACGGTCGGGCTACTCTTCGTCGGCCTGCTGGCCGCCGCCGGCTTCGCCGTACTCGCCCAGCGCCGGCTGCGCGCCCTCGGCATGCTCACCGCGATCGGTGCCCGGCACCGCCACCTGCGCCTGGTCATGCTCGCCAACGGCGCCGTGGTCGGCGGGATCGCCGCCCTCGCCGGCGGCGCCGCCGGCCTGGCCGCGTGGCTGCTGCTCGCGCCCCGCCTCGAGACGGTCGTGCAACATCGCATCGACCGGTTCGACCTGCCCTGGCCGCAACTCACGGCCACGGTCGGGCTGGCCACCGTCACCGCGGTCGCGGCCGCCTGGTGGCCGGCCCGCGCGGTCGCCCGGGTGCCGGTGGTGGCCGCCCTGTCGGCCCGCCCGCCGCGGCCCCGGCCCGCGCATCGGTTCGCAGTGCTCGGAGCGGTTCTGCTGGCCGCCGGGCTGACGCTGCTGGTGTTCTCCGGTCCGGACCGGGCCGCGATCGGCGCCGGTGGCATCGCCGCGACGGCCGCCGGGGTACTGCTGCTCGCCCCGCTCCTGGTCGCCGCGCTGGCCGCGGTCGCCCGCGCCTGTCCGGTCGCCGTCCGCATCGCCCTGCGCGATCTGGCCCGCTACCGGGCCCGTTCGGGGGCCGCGCTCGCGGCGATCACCATGGCCACCGGCATCGCCGCCGCGATCATCGTCGGCGCGGGCGCCGCTCAGGCCGCGGCCCCGGGCGGCGGCAACCTGCCGGACGACGAACTGATCGTCTGGCTCACCCCGGGCCGGTTCGAGGGCCCGGTGCCGCAGTTCGACACCGCTCAGCTCGCCCGGGCCCGGTCCACGGTCGCTTCGATCGCCACGGCGGTCCACGGCGGAGCACCGCTGCCGCTGATCGGCGTAGTCAGCCCGGACGCCCGGATCGAGTCCATCGACGGCGGCGCGACGGGCGGCAAACCGGTAGCCGCCCTCGGCATCCCCCACCGGTCCGGCCGTGGCGTCGAATACCACGGCAACGAGATGATCCCGCTGCTCGTCGCCGGCCCGGAGATCCTCCAGCGGTACGGCATCCCGGCCGCCTCGATCGACGCGACGACCGACGTGCTCACCTCGCACACCGACCTGTCCGCATATCAGCTCGTCGGCGCCGGACGCCAGCGCGAGAGCTGGCGGCCCACGGTGCAGCACATCGACCGGCTGCCGGCCCACACCTCCGATCCCACGGCCCTGATCACCGAGCACGGGATGCGCGCGCTCGGACTGACCCCGGCACCGGTCGGCTGGCTCGTCACCGCGGCCCGGCCGCTCACCCCGGCCCAGGTCGGCAAGGCGGAGGAGGCGGCCCGCGTCTCCGGTCTCGACCTGGCCGTCGAGACCCGTCCGCCGGCCGCCGATCTGGCCCGGCTGCGCACCGGCGCGGCCGCGATCGGCGCGGCGGTCGCGCTCGGCGTGATCGCCATGAGCGTCGGGCTCATCCGCAGCGAGGCCGGCCGGGATCTGCACACCCTGGCCGCGAACGGTGCCGGCCGCGGCACCCGGCGCCGGCTCACCACGGCCACCGCCGGGGCCCTCGCCCTGCTCGGCGCGATTCTCGGCACGGCCGGCGCGTACGCGGCCCTGATCGCCTGGTACCACCGCGACCTGCACGCCCTGACCGGCGTGCCGGTCGGGCATCTGACCGGACTCGTCGCCGGACTGCCGCTGCTCGCCGCCGCCGCGGCCTGGCTCCTCGCCGGGCGGGAGCCGCCGGGCCTCGCCCGATCCCCTCTGGAGTGACCCGATCCGGGCAGTGCGGCGACGTCGACTTGCCGGACCCGCTCGGGCCCCATCAGGGCCTTCGCCCGGCTCCGCGCTCAGTACGGAGATCTGCCCGTCCCGCCCAGGCGCGACAGCGTGCCGTAGAGGTGGCCGAACGACAGCGGCCGCCCGCTTACCGGGAAGTAGTGGGTTTACCTCGGCTTCCAATAACCGCCGAGCCTGCGCGAGGCCTGTCCCCGGCCTTCCCCGAGGTGCAATATGTGCTCTGATCCGCGCCCTCCGGTTCCCGTGGTGGACGTGACGTCACGCCGGCCGATCAGAGACGGAACCGTTCCGCCGACGCGCGCAGGTCGTCGGACAGGCGGGTGACCGTGGCGACCGCGGTCTGCGAGTCAGCCACCTCGGTCTCGGTGGCCCGGGCCGCGGTGGCGACCTCGGTGATGATGCTGGCGATCCGGGCGCTGGCGTCGGCGGCGTCGGCGACACCACGGCCCATCTCGCCCGTCGTGGCAGTCTGTTGTTCCACCGCGGCCGCGATGGCGGCCTGGTGGTCGTTGATCTCCGTGATGACCGCGCCGATCCGGCTGATCGCCGACGTGGCCTCGCCGCTGGTCGTCTGAATCGCGGCGATCCGCCGGGCGATGTCCTCGGTCGCCGTCGCGGTCTGCTGGGCCAGATCCTTGACCTCGCCCGCGACCACCGCGAACCCCTTGCCCGCCTCGCCGGCCCGAGCCGCCTCGATGGTCGCGTTGAGCGCCAGCAGATTCGTCTGGGCCGCGATCGAGGTGATGTCGGAGAGCACCTGCTCGATGTCGGCCGAGCTACGGCCCAGCTCCTTGACCGTCGCCGTGGTGCTCGCGACGACCTCGACCGCACCGCTGGCCACCTGTGCGGCCAAGGCGGCCCGGTGAGCGACCTCGCTGATGGCCGTACTCATCTCGGCCGCGCCGGTTCGCACCGCGGTGATGCTTTCCGAGGCCGTGTCCGCCGCACCGGCCACGGCGGTGGCCTGAGTGGCGGAATCGGCCGCCCGGCGCACCACCTCGGCATTGCTGCCGGCCAGGCTCCCCGCTGCGCCGCTGAGGGTGCGGGCCGAATCGACGATGGTGCCGACGGTCTGACGCAGCGCGGCGTTGGCCGAGGACAACGCGTCGGCCATCTGCCCGACCTCGTCGCGGGAGTGCACCTGAGGAGTCCGGGTCAGATCGCCCTCGGCCAAGGCGACCAGCACGCCGCGCACCGCCAGCAGCGGACGGACCACGGCCCGGGCAACGAGCAGGCCGACGGCCATGGCAGCCACCACCACGACGATCGACACCACCACCACGAGATCTCGCTGACTCCTCTGCGCCGAAACACTGGCAGCGTTGGCGCTCTTCGCCTGGCTCGTCTCGTTCGTCGACAGGGTGTCGAGTGCGTCTCCGAACTGGCTGTTGGCCGCATCCAGAGGGCCGCCGGCCGCGAGGAGTCCGGCTGCGGCCGCGGTATCCCCTGCCTGCGCCAGCGGCACCAATCGCCCGTCCCGGATGCTGCGCCAGGCGGCGATTCCGGCCCGCGCCTCCTGGATGAGTTGGGAACCGCTCGCGCTCAGAGATCCGTGGTCGGAAATGTACTGCGCCAACGCTTGATCGACTCCCGCGTCAGTGGTGCGCATGTCGTCGATGACGGCGTTCTGCTCGGCTCCGGGTCGGGCCAGCAGAAGGTCGCGCACGGACACCCGCGAGTCGCCTTCCATGTCGCGCAACGTCGCCAAGTCGTCGAGCGGGAGGGCGGTGTGCGCGTACATCGCGGTCGTGCGGGCGCCGGCCGCACTCACAGCCGCCAGCCCGGACCAGGCCACCGCGACGATACCCACCGCGGCCAGCACGGCCGGGGCCAGCACCTTGGCCCGCAGCGGCCAGTTGTTCAGCCAGGCCGTGAACCACCGCATCCTGCCCCCTCGTCCGCAAGCTCGGTTCGGCATGCCCGCCGCGCGCTGCGGACGAAGGCGATCGGCCCCGTCCGCCATGGAGCACTGACCCTGCTGGACGCGAAGCCGGAACCTCAACCCTACGTTTTGTAGGGGAAGTGGGAGGCGTTTCCGGCGAGGTTCGTCTACGACTTCCTCTCCGGTGCGGCGCGGTACGCATCGGCAGGGCCCGCGGTCCCCGCACGAACAGGCTCGCCTTCCACCGCGGCTCGTCGTGTCAGCATGCCGTTGCCGATCAGGTTGAGCGTGGTCTCGTGGCCGGCCGCGACCAGCGCGAACACCATCGCCGCGGCCTCCTCGGCTCCGCTCGCTGCGGTCAGTGCGGCGACCGATCGACATACGTCCAGATTAGACGGACCGGCGCCCCTGATCGCGGCCCGAATGCGGCGCGGCCCAGCCCGTACACCGGAAATGCGCGAGTGGACCGCCCGCCGGAACCGAAGTCAGGAGATCAGCGGCCGCAGGGCCTCGCCCGCGAGGGCGATCCGGCCCGGCACATGCCCGTTGAGCACCATGTTGACGCAGATCCCGTCGATGCCCTGGTCGAGGATGTTCGTCTTGATCTGTTCGGCCACCTGGTCGGCCGACCCGACGAAGGCGCGCGCCCGCCGATCCTCCGGAATGCGCCGGTTGATCTCCTTGGCCTCGGCCTCGTTCTCGGCCACGAAGATCGACGCCAGATAGCTCGTCGGGAGCGTCGACGGGTCGCGACCGGCCTCCTCACACCGCTGACGCAGGGCCGCGACCTTCTGCGGGATGACGGCCGCATCGCAGATGATGTTCATGTGGTCGGCGAAGAGCGCAGCCAGCCGGAACGTCTTCTTCTCGCCGGAGCCGCCGAGCATGATGGGAATGTTCGGCCGCACCCGCGGATTGTTCATCGCGTTTTCGACGTGGTAATACTTCCCGCTGAACGTCGGGTTCGCGCCCTTGAGCATCGGTGCGATGATGTTGAGCGATTCCTCGAGCTTCTCGAACCGCTCGGTGAACGTGCCGAATTCGTAGCCGAAGCTGTTGTGCTCGAGCTCGAACCAGCCCGCGCCGATGCCGAGGACCGCCCGCCCCTTGGACACCACGTCGAGCGTCGTGACCGCCTTCGCCAGCATCGGCGGGTTGCGGTACGTGTTTCCGGTGACCAGCGTCGAGAGCTGCACCGACGAGGTGGCGGTGGCCAGCGCGCCGAGTGCCGTGTAGGACTCCAGCATCGGGTTGTCCGGCGTGCCGATGCCGGGCAGCTGGTAGAAGTGGTCCATCACCAGCACGGTGTCGAATCCGCTCGCCTCGGCCTCACGGGCCTGCGCGATCACGGTGTCGAAGAGGTTCTCGACCGGCGTACCGGGATAGGTGAAGTTGGGGATCTGGTAGCCAAGACGAATTGTCACGTCTACTGAAGCTACTCCCCCGCCCGGTGCCCGGCGCGGCGGGCGACAAACGCAATCGTCACATTTGCCGACCCTATTTCACCGGCCGGCCGGGCGAAAGCAATATAATGCGGCGCCGCCGGGTCAGCCCGAGCAGTGGCAACCATCGACACACGGATATCTGACCGAAACACGCCTCACCGTCCTCGATACGGCAAGCTGTGCCGGTGCGTATCGAAGGAGATCACATGGACGGGCGTAAGAACGCGACAGAGTCCTCCGCGCGGCTGCCGAGGCGGAGCCTGTTCCGGGCCGGGGCCGTGGTCGCGGGCGGCGCCGTGGCGGGTTCGGTGCTCGGCACCGCACCCGGTTACGCGGCGACGGGGTCCGGAACTCACGGTGGCCGGGCCGTACGCCCGCCGGCGCTCAAGGCCGGCGACCGGGTACGCATCGTCGCGCCGGCCTATCCCGGCGACTCACGACTCGTCCGCGGCACCCAGATCCTGGAGAGCTTCGGGCTGGTGGTCGAAATGGGCGATCACGTCTACGACACCCAGGGCTATCTGGCCGGCACGGACGCGGACCGACTGGCCGACCTCAACGAGGCCTTCCGCGACCCGGGAGTGCGTTGTGTCTTCGGCGCGCGCGGTGGCTACGGCACGCAGCGCATCATCGACGGCCTGGACGTCGAGGCGGTCCGCCGGGACCCGAAGATCTTCATCGGATTCAGCGATCTGACCGTGCTGCACGGCAAGCTGTGGCGCAGCGCACGACTGATCAGCTTCTACGGGCCGCTGGCGACGTGGACCGACTCCCGCACCGGACCGGCATCGGTGGAGTCGATGCGAGCGGCGTTGATGACGACGGATCCGATCGTTCTCACTCGTGACCCGGCGGAGCCGAGCTCCGCCGTGAACATCAAGGGCAACACGACCGGGATCGCGTCCGGCCCGCTGCTCGGCGGCAACCTCACGATGCTCGACGAGAGCGTCCGCACCGGCGACCTGCCCTCCTTCGACGGCGCGATCCTGCTGTTCGAGGACACCGGCGAAGCGCCGTACAGCTACGACCGGATGCTCACCCATCTGCGCCGCATCGGCGCGCTCGAGCGGATCGCGGGAGTCGCGATCGGACAGTTCAACGCCGCGAGCGTCCCCGCCGGACAGCAGACCGCGGCGCAGGCTGTGGCGGACAGACTCGGCGACCTCGGCGTACCAGTCCTCGGTGGGCTCCTCGTCGGGCACGGTAACGGTCAGCTGACCGTCCCGCTGGGCGCCCACGCCACCGTCGACACCGCCGCCGGCACGCTGACCATCGACCCCGGCGTACGCTGAAGATCCACGCACCCGGCGGCATCCCGGTCCTCGGCCGTGCGGGCCAACTCGAGGATCCGTCCCGGCTCGCCGGGTTCGCGACCGTCAGGACGGCGCCCTCGCGGCGGCCCGCGTCGTGCACCCGGGAAACCGTATCCCCGCACGGACATCCGGCCCGGCCGGCCACCACGTCGATGGCGCACGCACCTGAGCCCTCAACGGAAGACGCCGCCCTCGTGAACGGGGAAACACCGTAGCCCGGGATGCCAACGCCCCGACCCGTGGTCAGCCGAAGTGGGCGAGGTCGAGCGCTCCCTGCAGGGACTGCTGGTATCCGTGGCTGGTGTAGGTGGCGCCGCCGACGGTGTCGATGTGGGCGCTCTGGGCCGTCAACGTCTCGGAACGCAACTGGGGAAGCGCGTCGGCGGCGATCTGGATGCTGCGGTCGTCGCCGGAGGGATGCCGCAAGGTTTCGACGCCGGTGATCCGCTGGCCGGTGATGGTGACCTGGACCTGGACCGGGCCGTACCTGGTTTGCGCGGCGGGCCGTTGACGGTGATCGAGGTCGGCTTGGCCGGCGCCTTCTTCGTCGGGTGACTGCCGGGTTTGCCGGGTTTGCCGGCCGCGGCGTCGGGGGTCGGCGCAGGCCCGGTCACAATGCCGGGAGGCACCGCCGTGCTGTCGGCGGTGGCGGCGCTGGGGCCGCGGGTGCTGGTGCGGTAGCTGAACAACATGATGACCGCGGCCAGGGTGGAGGTGATCATCAAGGTGAGGCGTCGCAAGGTCAGTCTCCTTTCGGCCGAGGGCCGAGGTCACCAGGCGAATTCCTCGACGTGGATGTGGTCCGATGCCAGGCCGGCCTCGCGCAGCGTGGTGCGGGCGGCGTTCATCCAGGGCGGCGGGCCGCAGAGGTACGCCTCGTGGCCGGCGACATCGGGCACCAGCCACCGCAGCGCGTCGACCTCGTCCAGATGTGCCAACCGGGCGGGCAACCACGAGTCCCGGCGCGGGCGGCTGCCGTCGAGGTAGACGACCCGGACCCCGTAATGCTGGGCGTACGCGTCGAGTTCGGTCCGAAAAACCGCTTCGTCGTGGCTTCGCACCCGGTAGAGCAGTGTGATCTCGGCGGCGGCCGGTACCAGGTCGTCGAGCATGGCCCGCATGGTGGTGATGCCGACACCGGCCGCCATCAGCAGCACCTTGCGACGCCTGCGGGCGGCCGCGGTCATCACCCCGTACGGCCCCTCGATCAGCACCCGGGTGCCGGGCCGCAGCGCGGCCGCCCGGCCGCTGCCGTC